>MHZN01000207.1:773-14185 GCA_001830395.1 Pseudomonadales bacterium RIFCSPLOWO2_12_59_9
ACAGGCAAAACCGCCGCGTTTCTGGTATCGATCATTACCCAGCTGCTCAATACCCCACCGCCGAAAGAGCGTTACATGGGCGAGCCACGGGCACTGATCATCGCGCCAACCCGCGAACTGGTGGTGCAGATCGCCAGCGACGCCGCCAACCTGACCAAATACACCGGCCTGAATGTGATGTCCTTTGTCGGCGGGATGGATTTCGACAAGCAACTCAAGCGCCTCGAATCGTGCTTTTGCGACATTCTGGTGGCCACCCCGGGGCGCCTGCTGGACTTCAACCAGCGCGGTGAAGTGCACCTGGACATGGTTGAGGTGATGGTGCTCGACGAAGCCGACCGCATGCTCGACATGGGCTTTATTCCGCAAGTACGGCAGATCATCCGCCAGACCCCGAACAAGGACGAGCGGCAGACCCTGCTGTTCTCCGCCACCTTCACCGAAGAGGTGATGAGCCTGGCCAAACAATGGACCACCGACCCGGCCATAGTCGAAATCGAGTCCACCGGCCTGGCCAACGCCAGCGTTGAGCAGCATGTCTATGCGGTGGCTGGCAGCGACAAATACAAGCTGCTCTACAACCTGATCAAACAGAACAACTGGACGCGGGTGATGGTGTTCGCCAACCGCAAAGACGAAGTGCGGCGCATCGAAGAACGCCTGACTCGTGACGGTATCAGCGCCGTGCAGATGTCTGGCGACGTGCCGCAGCACAAGCGCATCAAGGCACTGGAAGATTTCCGTGAAGGGCGTATTTGCGTGATGGTCGCCACCGACGTAGCCGGGCGTGGCATTCACGTTGACGGCATCAGCCACGTGATCAACTTCACCCTGCCCGAAACCCCCGACGACTACGTACACCGTATCGGTCGTACCGGCCGTGCGGGCGCCAGCGGCACCTCGATCAGCTTCGCCGGTGAGGACGATGCCTACGCCCTGCCGCCGATCGAAGCGCTACTGGGGCACAAGATCAACTGCGAACAACCGCCGACTGAACTGCTGATCGCGGTGCCACGCAAGCACTGAGAGGGATCGCTGGGTGGCCGATGCGCCACCCAGACGCCCTACGCCTTGTCCCAGCGCTGCGCGGCGTCTTTGTCGCTGCAGCGCCCTTCGACCCAACGCGGGCCGTCGCCGCCTTGCTCTTGCTTCCAGAACGGCGCCCGGGTTTTCAGGTAGTCCATCACGAAATTGCAGGCATCGAAAGCCGCTTGCCGATGGGCGCTGGCGGTGCCGACAAAGACTATCGGTTCGCCCGGCTGCAATTGGCCAATGCGGTGCAAAATTTCCAGGCGCAGCAGCGGCCAACGCTGCTCGGCCTCGGCGGCGATTTTTGCCAGGGCTTTTTCGGTCATGCCGGGATAATGTTCAAGAAACATTCCAGCCACGTCCTGGCCCTCATTAAAGTCGCGCACATAACCGACAAAACCCAACGCCGCGCCAATCCCGACGTTCGCCGCGTGCAGCGCATTCAACTCGGCACCCGGATCGAACGCCTCAACCTGTACGCGAATGCGCATCGCCTTAACCTCCGGTAACAGTCGGGAAAAACGCCACTTCGTCGCCATCCGCCAGTGGCTCGCTCAGGCTGCAAAGCTCCTGGTTGCGTGCGCACATCAGATTTTGCTCGGCCAACAAGGCCCAGACGCCACCACGGGCCAGCAATAACAGGCGCACATCATCCAGCGTGGCCAGCTCGCTGGCCCAACTCAACTGCTCACCGTCGACTCCCAGCGCCTCGCGGTAGCGGGCAAAGTACTGCACCTGAATCATTATTCAGCCCCCGCGCTATTGCTCATCAACTCGCTGCTGGTATCCAGTTGATAGTGGCCGCTCTTGCCACCGAGTTTCTCCAGCAACCGCACCGACTCAATGACCATGCCGCGATCAACCGCCTTGCACATATCGTAAATAGTCAGGGCGGCGACACTGGCGGCGGTCAAGGCTTCCATTTCCACGCCGGTCTGCCCGGCCAGCTTGCAGCGGGCGGTGATGCGCACGGCATCCAAACCTTGCGCGACCAGTTCAACCTTAACGCCGGTCAGCAGCAGCGGGTGGCACAACGGGATGAGATCAGAGGTTTTCTTGGCCGCCTGAATGCCGGCAATCCGCGCCACGGCGAACACATCACCCTTGGGGTGGCCGCCCTGCACTATCAGTTGCAAGGTCTCAGGGCGCATACGCACGAGCGCTTCGGCCACCGCTTCACGAAAGGTCGCCGACTTGTCGGTGACGTCGACCATATTGGCGTGGCCTTGGGAATCAAGATGGGTTAGCACAGGCTTGCTCCGAGTGAGGAGCGACAATTCTACCCCTCGAACCAGGCGATGGGCACACGCAGACGACAATCCGCTCGCCTCTGCGCTGCGGTGAATGGCCACACCAGCACAGCGCAACCCGCTGCGAACATAGTGATAATAAATCGAGTATTGCAGTTATTCTATGAATCTAGGGGCAATATAAAATTCATTAATAACGGTGGACAACAGTAATTCGAGATAGTTTTATCACAACCAATAAATTTTATAAGCGCATCAGATTCAGACAAAAATAATGCAATCCAACGGCTTAACTGCTACTGTGCACGCAGTCTAACTTGACCTATAATTTTGGCGTGCGTTTATCGCCAAGCAAACTAGCGTCATAACTAGCCCTTTCACTTACGCAGAGAGACCAACCATGCAAATTAAAAATATCGCTATTTCCGCCCTTATCCTCAGCACCTTGGCGTTTGCTGGCTGCGACAAGAAAGAAACAGCGCCTGTTGCTGCTCCTGCTGCAACCGAAGCTCCGGCTGCCGCCCCAGCTGCACCTGCTGCTGAAGTGGCTCCAGCGCCTGCCGCAACTGAAGCTGCACCAGCTAAGTAATTTACTGCTTAGTACAAAGGAGAGCCTCGGCTCTCCTTTTTTATTAGCAAAGATCATCAGCACTATTCGCCGCAATACAATGCCTCGTACTCCCCTCGCTTAATCAGCCGCCGCTTTATTGTTTATACTCCCTCAAGCATGGGATTCAAACAGTCTTAACCACATTCAAAGTATGACAATTCCAGATGCCTCCTGCGCAATATGCTCACCAGCCCTAATGAGCGCCGGCATAGCCACATCCCTGTGGGTCACACACCGAGCAGCTCGCGCAACGACATGCCCGCATGTCTATTTCACCCTCACATATTGGCTTCAGCAAACTCGGCCAATACTGAACGCGGTACACCTTGCAAGGTGATATGTACGCCATGGGGGAAGTCTTTGAAACGCTCGGTCAGGTAAGTCAGCCCGGAACTAGGCGCCGACAAGTACGGCGTATCGATCTGCGCCAAGTTGCCCAGACACACCACTTTAGAGCCGGTGCCGGCGCGGGTGATGATGGTTTTCATCTGGTGCGGAGTAAGGTTCTGGCATTCGTCGATCAGGATCAGGCTCTGCTGGAAGCTGCGCCCGCGGATGTAGTTGAGCGACTTAAACTGCAGCGGCACTTTTTGCAGAATGTAGTCGACGCTGCCGTGGGTGTTCTCGTCATCCATATGCAGCGCTTCGAGGTTATCGGTGATGGCGCCGAGCCAAGGCTCCATTTTCTCCGCCTCGGTGCCGGGCAGAAAACCGATTTCCTGATCCAGGCCTTGCACACTACGGGTAGCGATGATGCGCCGGTAGCGCTTGCTGACCATGGTCTGCTCGATGGCCGCCGCCAGGGCCAAGATGGTCTTGCCCGAGCCGGCGGCGCCAGTCAGATTGACCAGGTGGATATCCGGATCGAGCAAGGCGTACAGCGCCAGACTTTGATAAATATCCCGTGGCCGCAGGCCCCAGGCTTCCTGATGCAACAGCGGTTCTTGATGCAGGTCGAGAATCAGGATCTCCGCGCCTTTAATGCCCTTGATCCAGCCGACGAAGCCCTGCTCATCGATGATGAATTCATTGATATGCACCGCCGGTAAGTTGTCGGTCAACTGCACCAGGTGCCAGGTGCGGCCGTGATCCTGACGGGTGTCGACCGTACTGACCCGGTCCCAGAACGAGCCACTGAGGTTGTGATAGCCCTTGGGTAGCAGTGAGATATCGTCGACCAATTGGTCGGTGTGATAGTCCTCGGCTTCAATCCCGCAGGCCCGCGCTTTCAGGCGCATGTTGATGTCTTTGGTCACCAGCACCACGGCCACACCAGCGCGGGCGGCTTGCAGTTCAACCAACTGGTTGATGATCTTGTTGTCGTTGAGGTCTTCCGGCAGCCAGGTTACCGGCCCCGCGTGCTTGCTCATCAGGATCGACAAAAACCCGCACGGCCCGCTTTTTTCGCGCTGAATAGGCACGCCACGTTCGACGTCTTCAGGCTTGGCGCCGCCGAGAATCTTGTCGATCAAACGAATCGCCTGGCGACATTCGGCGGCCACACCCTGCTTGCCGGTTTTCAGTTTGTCCAACTCCTCCAACACCGTCATTGGAATAGCGACGTGGTGCTCCTGAAAGTTCAGCAAGGCATTCGGGTCGTGAATCAGCACATTGGTATCGAGGGCGTAGAGAGTTGGCGCTGTAGGGCTGACGCGTCCGTGGTTGTCCATACTCGGTCACCTTCTTGCTAGGGCCAGAGGACGCAGTGCCAAAAATGCACTGCGCCGCAGAAAGACCATCGTGCTCGCGGCAAAGCCACGAAACAGCGCAAACCAGAGCAAGGCCGAGCGCGCGACTGGAGCTGACAAACAGCCCAAGCTGTAGGGCGCACCACGACCGCCACCGGTGTTGCCGGGTTCGACGGTCTAACTAATTGATAGCGCAAAATTGATGACACGAATAGCGCCATCGCCGACTTTGGGCAGATATTTTCTCGACCCTGCCCGCCTAAAGCGCTGCAGGCCCCGTGCCGCGCCGGCTCAGCACAAAGCCCTAGCGATACTCGTGACAGTCCTGCCAACTCAGGCCACTGCCCTGGGTGGCCTGCACCAACCAAGGCACCGCCACGGGCGCCTTGCTGTGAATGTCATGGAACAGAATCACCCCACGACGCCACAACAGCATCAAGGTGAGGACGCGCTGCCCGGCGGCATCGGCGCTGACTTTATTGCTCCAGTCTTGCGAGTCGATATTCCACAGCCCGACCTGCAAACCCTGCTGCCGAAAGAAGCCCGCGCTGTCCGGCAGGCGCTGGCCATAGGGCGGCCGAAACCAGGCCACATAGCTGCCTGGCAGGCTTTGCCGCACCAAGGCGTTGCTGCGGCTCACCGAGTACTGCCACTCGCTCCACTGGCTGTGAGACTTGTGCTGCCAGCCATGCAGCCCGACGCATTGGCCGGCATACAAAGTTTGCAGCGCCGCCACGGAAGTCTTCTGCAAACGGGCCTGCACGCTGCTGCCCAGCACATAGAAGAGGCCGGTTAACTGTTGCTCGGCCAGCGTCGCCAGCAGCCGGTCGCTGTTGCCATGGCTGGCGCTCGGGCCATCGTCGAAGGTCAACAGAAACTGCCGATCGGCCAGTTCGTCGCCGTTATGCTCAAGGTCTGAGAACAAGGCGATTTCACTGCTGATCTGGGGGAACAAGGCGGCGAGGCGTAACTGCTCATTCAGATAGCTGCGATGAAAAGCCGCGCTCGACTGCACCCAGGCGGCGAACGCTGGCGCGATCACTAACAGGCTCGCCTGCTGGCGCAGCGTGGCCAGGTCGGTTACCGCAGGACAAAAGGCCGTGGCCTGGCTGCAACTGAGCTGCGCCAGTTGGTAGTTCTGCAGCAGCCGCGCCCAGAAGCGCTGACGCACCGCCTGTAGCGATTCCAGATTGACCTGCTTGACGCCTAGCTGCTGCTTGAGAGCCGCCTCGTCAGTGCTTTCACTGGCCAGCAGCGCCTTGGCGAACATCAGTATTTCCGCCCGTGAAGCCGTATCGAAGGCCGCTGGGCTGTCCAGCTGCTGCGGCCAACTGGCTCTATCCACGGTGGCCATGGTCTGCGGCCCAGCGGCTTGCGCAGCACTGGCAAACAGGCCAACAGCCAGCACTAAGATTCGAAACATATAGCTCTCTCCTGAAACAACAACGCGCCCCGAGGGCGCGTTGTTGTTTGGCTAAATTAACTAAGCAACGACTATTTACTCAGCCGTTCGATGGCCTTGTCGTACACCGGGTTGGCTTTTTGCTGCTTGGCCAATTGGTATTGCCCCAGGGCATCGTCCAGTTGCCCGGCGGCTTCGTAGATGCGCGCGATGTTGTAGTAGGAGCTGGCGCGCACCGTGGCCGCCGTTGCGCCGCTGGCCAGAGCGATGGCCTTGCGGTTAGCCCAGATCGCCTCAGCCGTGCGCCCGGCCTTCTGATAGGCCAAACCAAGGTTGCTGTAGGCCTGACCGTAAGCGTTATTCAGCTCAATCGCCTGCGCGTAGAAATCAATCGCCGACTCCAAGTTGCCGGCGTGGTACGCCGCCTCGCCTTTAACGTTCAGCGCCTTGGCCGCGCCTTGCGCCGCCGGGCTGGCGGCCTGGGCATTGATCAGCCGCGCATCGTCCTGCAGCGGTTGCAAAATGCCGCCCAACTGGGCGCTCTCCACATTCACACCGGCAAAGCTGTTGATGTCTTGGAACTCACCGGCGCCGGTGATGCGAAACACCGTCCAGAGATTGCCGGCCTGGTTCTTCGGCACATAGTAGGTGCGCACCAAGGACTGACCGACATAGACAAACACCTTGGCCTGGCTGTTGGACAAGTCATTGGCCCCAGGGTTTTCGCTGTTGGTGAAGTCATGCACGGCATAGACGTAAGTCTCGCCGAAACGCTTCTTTTCCAGGGTGATGGTTTCCGGGCCGAAGCTGTCGGTGTCATCCACGTCGAGGTTGGCATTCAGGCCATCTTTGGCCTCGAAGTAAATATGGTTGCCCGGGTAGGCGATATGGGAGTCCAGGTCCGCCGGGGTTTGCCCCCAGGTGAGCACCACGCGCATGCCGTCGAGGTTCTGCATCACCGGGCTGATGGCGTAGGTCAGGCCCTTGCACGGGCACTTGCTGACCAGGTTGGAGTAACCGGTTTTTTTGATAATCAGCAGGCTGTCGGCATCGTCGGCGAAAGCGCTGGTCAGGCTGACCAGGCCTTGGGCATTGGTGCTGCCGACCACTGTCTGGGCGCCATTTTTCTGCACCAGCACCTGGGCATCGGCAATCTTCTGGTCTTTAACCACAGCACTGAGCACTTCGATGGACAGCTGCTCGGCCTGGGCCAAGAGCGCCGCACTGCTCAACAGCAGGCTGACGGCAAAACGAAATAGGGACGCAGTCATTGCGACCTCCTTGTCATGGGGTTTTAAAAGGGGCGCCACTGTGCGGCAGGCGGCTCAGTGCGCCCGCCACTATAGCCGAAGGCTGCTCAGATCAATGGGCGGCGGCGCAAATTTTGCCGCGCCGTCAGCCACGGCTAGAGTCGCCGGCAGACAACGCCTAGAATCGCCCCTCGAATCAAGGAGCCGCGTTTATGCTGATGGTAATTTCCCCCGCCAAGACCCTCGACTACGAGACGCCGCCGGCCACTGCGCGCTTCACCCTGCCCGAGCACCTTGAGCACTCAAGCCTGCTGATCGAGCAGCTACGCGAGCTGACCCCGGTGCAGATTGGCAGCTTGATGAGCCTGTCCGACAAGCTGGCCGGCCTGAATGCCGTGCGTTTCAGCAGCTGGACGCCGGACTTCACCCCACAGAACGCCAAGCAAGCGCTGCTGGCGTTCAAGGGCGACGTGTATACCGGGATGCAGGCCGAAGACTTTAGCGAAGCCGACTTCGACCACGCCCAACAACACCTGCGCATGTTATCCGGCCTCTACGGCCTGCTGCGGCCGCTCGATTTGATGCAACCATATCGCCTGGAAATGGGTACCAAGCTGGCCAACCCGCGGGGTAAAAACCTCTATGAGTTCTGGGCCGAACGCATCAGCGGTTACCTCAACCAGGCACTCGCGGCACAAGGCGACAACATCCTGCTAAACCTCGCCTCCAATGAATACTTCAGCGCGGTAAAGCTTAAAGCCCTGAATGCCCGGGTGATTAATACCGAGTTCAAAGACCTGAAGAACGGCCAGTACAAAATCATCAGTTTTTACGCCAAAAAGGCCCGCGGCATGATGGCCCGCTATGTGATCAAGGAGCGTCTGCGCAGCCCTGACGCACTAAAAGATTTCAGCAGCCAGGGCTATGGCTACTCGGTTGCACAGTCCACGCCGGACAATTTGGTGTTTTTGCGCGATCACCCGCAAGACTGATCACCTCCCAGGCTGTGTGAAAACGTGGCGAGCGAAGGGTAGGCAAGGCGCAACGCAGCGAAGCGGAGTAACAGCCGAAGGTTGACCCGCAGGGCAAGCGAAGCGCAGTCAAAACAGGCGAGGACGCGGACGACTGCATGGATGCAGGAGGTAGGGCGACGCAGGATGCCAAAGCCGAGTTTACGAGTTGTAAATGAGCAGTACTCGCTTCGCTCGCCCTCCGGGCCGCACTAAAGTGCGTTCAGCGGGCAGGGCCGCTGTCCGAGCCTGTTTTTAACGCGGCATAACCGAGCGCAGTAGTTTTCACGCAGTCTGGCCCATGCCATTCGTCGGCATATATCCCAGTTACTCTTCGCGCAGCTCAGCCCTGAGCTGCGCCCGAATGCCCCGTCAATATCCCGAATATAAGTGCGACACACCTCGCCAATAGCCGCCCAGCAAACTGCGCCGAACTTGCGCTACAGCCCCCGGCCGGCCTCGCCATAGCCGCAAATAAGCCGCGCCGATTGCGGCAAAATTATGTAATGGCATTTAGATAGCAATTAACTAGTGGCACATAGCTATTTAACGATAGTTATAGCTAGCCATAATCCACAATTCAAAAAGTTCAATAAAAAAATCAATTTAAAAATATCAACCAGAACCTGAACTAATCCTGAACGAAAGCCCTCCTATCAATTGACAAGCGCTCAGCCAACACCATTAAGAGCACCGCAAAGAATCTAAGCAATATATTGCAGATGTTTCCGACGGTGCCTTAAAGCTGTGCCCGGCAACAATTAAAATGGCCGAGACAATATCTAACCACAACACAGAAGTACCGGCTTAGAAGCTTCAAGTCTAGTGCAAGCAGCGGGCTTTAGCGATTATTGCCGGCAACAGCAAAAGTTATACAACCGCGAACAGCGGGAATATTCCAACGATTGCACCCATGGCCAACTAACTTAGTGAGCGATGGGCGTTTAAACAACCCGATTAACTAAGCAGCATAAACAATCTAATCAATCCATCAGGGAAAAGACCATGCGTATTAGTATTTTTGGCTTGGGTTATGTCGGCGCCGTGTGTGCCGGCTGTCTGTCTTCGCGCGGCCATCAGGTGGTCGGCGTGGATGTTTCCGCCAGCAAGATCGATATGATCAACGCGGGTAAATCTCCGATAGTTGAACCCGGATTGGCCGCGCTATTAAAGAAAGGTATTAGCACTGGTTTATTGCGCGGCACTACCGATTTTGCCGAGGCAGTCCGCGATACCGAAGTGTCGTTTATTTGCGTCGGTACCCCGAGCAAGAAAAATGGCGATCTGGAACTCAATTACATCGAGGCCGTCTGCCGGGAAATCGGCCAGGTGCTGCGCAGCAAGGCCGAACGTCACACTGTAGTAATCCGCAGCACCGTGCTGCCGGGCACCGTCAAGAACGTGGTGATCCCGATTCTCGAAGCCTGTTCCGGCAAGCAAGCCGGGCTCGACTTCGGCGTGGCGGTCAACCCGGAGTTCCTGCGTGAAAGCACCGCCATTGCCGACTACGACCAGCCGCCCATGACCGTGATCGGCGAACTGGACCAAGCCTCCGGCGACCTGCTGCAGGAAATCTATCAGGAGCTGAACGCACCGGTGATCCGCAAGGACATCGCCGTCGCCGAACTGATCAAGTACACCTGCAACGTCTGGCACGCCGCCAAAGTGACCTTCGCCAACGAGATCGGCAATATCGCCAAGGCCTCCGGCGTCGATGGCCGCGAAGTGATGGAGGTGATCTGCCAGGACAAGAGCCTCAATCTGTCGAGCTACTACATGCGCCCAGGCTTTGCCTTCGGTGGCTCCTGCCTGCCCAAGGATGTGCGCGCCCTGACTTACCGGGCCGGCCAGCTGGACGTCGAGCATCCGATGCTGGGCGCCATCATGCGCAGCAACGTGGCCCAGGTGCAGAACGCCTTCGACATCATCGCCAGCCATGCCAAACGCAAAGTCGCCCTGCTCGGCCTGAGCTTCAAAGCCGGCACCGACGACCTGCGCGAAAGCCCCCTGGTGGAGCTGGCCGAGATGCTGATCGGCAAGGGTTACGAGCTGACCATTTACGACAGCAACGTCGAATATGCGCGGGTCTACGGGGCCAACAAAGAGTACATCGAGTCGAAAATCCCCCACGTGTCGTCGCTGCTCAATAGCAACTTCGAGCAGGTGGTGAATGGCTCCGACATCATCGTACTGGGCAACCGCGACGAGAAGTTTCGCGCCCTCGCCCAGCACGCCCCGGACGGCAAGCAAGTGGTCGATCTGGTCGGCTTTATGCCGCACACCACCCGCGGCGCCACCGAAGGCATCTGCTGGTAAGCAGTCTTTGACCGGCAACTTGCCGGCCAGACACTCCCAGCCATAACCCCCGACTGAGCACCTCGACATCTGCGCCTGCACCACAGGCGCCGAGGTGCTCAGCCGGCATGCCCAAATCAAGGAAATAAAGACCCCAATGGACAGGCTCAAGCAGATTTTCGCTGAAGCCGCCGGCTGGCTGTTGTACCTCAGTTTGTTGATGGGGATTGCCCTGGCGTTGCCCAGCACAGTCTTCGACCCGGAGTCGAAGGACTTCCTCCTACTGATCGGCGCCGTTGGCATTTGGCGCTACTCGATGGGCGCCACGCACTTTCTGCGCGGCATGCTGTTTCTCTATGTGGTGTTTCCGCACTACCGCCGCAAGGCAAAAAAACTCGGCAAAGCGGCCGACCCTTCCCATGTGTTTTTGATGGTGACCAGTTTTCGCATCGATGCACTGACCACGGCGCAGGTTTACCAATCGGTGATCCGTGAAGCCATCGACTGCGGTTACCCAACCACAGTGGTGTGCTCGATTGTTGAGCTGTCCGATGAGTTTTTGGTCAAGAGCCTGTGGGAGAAATACCAACCACCGGCCCACGTGACCCTGGACTTTGTGCGGATTGCCGGCACCGGCAAACGCGATGGCCTGGCCCACGGGTTTCGCGCCATCTCCCGGCTGCTGCCGGACGAAGATGCGGTGGTCGCGGTGATCGACGGCGACAGCGTGCTGCAAGCCGGCATAGTCCGGGCCACGGTGCCCTACTTCAAGCTGTTCCCGAATGTCGGCGGCCTGACCACCAACGAGTTCTGCGAGGTGCGCGGCAGCTACATCATGAGCGAGTGGCACAAGCTGCGCTTCGCCCAGCGCCACCTCAATATGTGCTCGATGGGGCTGTCCAAGCGGGTGCTGACCCTGACCGGGCGGATGTCGGTATTCCGTGCGCCGGTAATCATTAACCCAAGCTTTATCGCCGACGTCGAAAGCGACTCCATGGAGCACTGGCGGCTGGGCCGTTTCAACTTCCTCACCGGCGACGACAAGTCCAGCTGGTACAGCCTGATGCGCCTGGGCTACGACACCTTTTACGTGCCCGACACGGCGATTTTCACCATCGAGCATCCGCCGGAAAAGAGCTTTATCAAGGCCAGTCGCAAACTGATGTTTCGCTGGTACGGCAACAACCTGCGGCAGAACGCGCGGGCCATGCAACTGGGGGTCAAACGCCTGGGGATGTTCACCAGCCTGGTGTTGTTCGACCAACGGGTGTCGATGTGGACCTGCCTGCTCGGCCTGACGGTGGCGATCATCGCCAGCCTCAAATACAGCATCGCCTTTCTGCTGATCTACCTGCTGTGGATCGGCACCACGCGGCTGCTGCTGACGCTGCTGTTGTCCTTCAGCGGCCACCGCATCGGCCCGGCCTACCCGGTGATTCTTTATTACAACCAGATAGTCGGCGCGCTGGTGAAGATCTACGTGTTCTTCCGCCTCGACCAGCAGTCCTGGACCCGTCAGCCGACCAAGCTCAATCGCGACCTGGCCAGCTTTCAGCGCTGGTTCAACACCTGGTCGTCCCGAACCATGACCTTCTCTGCCGCCAGTGTGTTTATCGCCACGCTGTTGCTGCTGGTGTAAGCCGCCATGAATGGAATTAGTCAAAAATTGCCCAGGAATATCAGCATGAATACTGCCGTCAATCTCAATGTCGTGCACGAGTCAGAAGCCCAGCGCCAACACGCACGGGTCAAACTGCCAGCCAAAATCCGCTTCAGCGGCAGCAACCGCGAAGTGCTCGAATACAACCTGCTGGACATCTCCGCCGGCGGCTTCAGCTTTGCCGCAGGCAAGCTGCCGGCGCGGGTTGGCGAACATCAGAAAGGCCGACTGCTGTTTCTGATCGACAACCTCAGCCTGAGCATCGATGTAGCCTTTCAGGTCTGTTCGGTCGAGGTCGAGCACAACCGGGTTGGCTGCCAGTTCCACAATCTGCAGCCGCGCGACATCACCACCCTGCGCCACCTGATCACCGCCCACTTGAGTGGCGAGCTGATCACCGTCGGCGAACTGCTGAGTACCCTGCAGCGGGAAAACTTCACCAAGGCGCGCAAAGGCAAGGCCGTCGGCGGCATGGGCGCCATCGCCCGGTTGCGCGCGGTGACCTTCAGTCTGGGGCTGTTTGTGGTCGGGCTGCTGGCCTTCGGGTTTATTTTCAAATCGGTCTACGGCCTGTACTTCGTCACCCACGCCCAGTCTGGCGTGGTACGGGTGGCCGGCATGCAAGTGACCATGCCACGCGAGGGCACGGTGCAAAGCCTGGTCGGTGCCGATGGTCAGGTGGCCAAAGGCGCGCCGATTGCCACCTTCAGCGCCTCGATGCTGGAGATGCTCAAGGGCAACCTGAACGAGGAGCAACTCGACCCGAGCAAGATCGAAAGCCTGTTTGGCACCCAGCTCAAAGGCACCCTGACCAGCCCCTGCGATTGCACCGTGGGCCAGCAACTGGTGGCCGATGGGCAGTACGCCAACAAGGGCGAGGTGATCTTCCAACTGCTGGCGCGGGACAGCCAGGCCAGCATCGAAGCGCGCTTCCCCTACAACAAATTCAACGAGATCAAGCCCGGCGCCAGCGTCAGCTTCGTGGTTGCCGGTGAAACCGAAGCGCGGCGCGGCAAGATTGTCAGCAGCAGCTTGAACGACAGCGCCAGCCTGTCCGGCGACATTCGGGTGCAGATTAAACCCGAGCAGCCACTCGACAGCGCCCTCGCCGGCCGGCCCGTGGAAGTCAGCAGTGATCGCGGGCCATCCCTCGATTGGCTGATCGACAAAGCCCTGGCCGCAGGACTCTAAGCCATGCGCATCCCAACGGCGCGCCAG
>MHZN01000208.1:0-2344 GCA_001830395.1 Pseudomonadales bacterium RIFCSPLOWO2_12_59_9
GCACCAGCGCATGCACGAAGGTCAGAACATTGACCACCGACAACTGGCCCAGGGCGTACCAGCCGATAAACACCACGGTGAAAATCAGGTAACCGCGGCGCAGCCAATGCAGAAAGTGCGGGCGCCGGGTGAACTTGTCCTGCAGAAACAGGATCAGCGTGAGCAGCAACAAGGCGACCAGTATCACGCCGATCTGGAAGCTCTTCTGGTACCAGATATTCAGCCACAACGGCCGGTTGGCTTCCTCAATAGCAGCCAGCTCGGCGGCAGTCGGTAGCGGCCGGTCGAGGTATTCCTCGGGCAGCTGGTAAGCCAGTTCGAAACTGCTGAACATGCCGCTGGTCGGGCCGGTCTGCCGCTTCACCAGCAGTTCCAGAACCCAGGGCGAGCCCGGATCGAAACCGGCCGGCGCGCGCACGATAAAGATCGCCATCTCGCTGAAGTCCGGCATGCCCTTGGCGTAGACATCGCTCAGCCGCTCGAAATCGCGGTCACGGAAACTGATGGTTTCGCCAAACTGGCGCAGCTGCACCCGGTCGAAAATGCCACCGCGCACATAGCCCGAACCTTTGAACGAATAGCTGCCGCTGCCCAGCACGGCAATCGCTTGCTCGCCGGGTTTGAGCGCGGCCATGAGCAGCCGGTACTGGTTATCGCCGAGCAGATTGCGGCCGATGGTCGGCGCATTCAGGTGCGCGCTGTAGAGGTCGATAAAGGTCTCATCCACCTGCTCGGGCGCGGCAACGTCCACCCCTTCGGCCTCGGTGCCTTTGAATGCCTCGTCGACCTGGCCACGGGTCAGGTGCAGGCGGCGGATCGCGCCGTTGCCGGTGAGCTGGGCCCAATCGGCGCGCTGGTAGTTATCCAGACGCACGCTGGCGGGTTTCTGCGCGAGATTCGCAGCGTCTTCGATCAGGCCGAGCGACACCGCCACCTTGTGCGCGGCGCGCATCACCACCTCGTTGACCACCATCACAGTCACTGTGGCGCCGGTGACCGCATCGACAGTCACCGCATTCGGGTCGCTGGAACGGCCGACCACCACCCGCTGGTTGACCTTGATGCCTTGGTACTTGGCGTTGAAGGCGTGCAACTTGGCTTCGGGAATACCAATCAGCAGGATCGGTTCGTGGTGCTCGAGCACATAGGCGTCCTGAATCACGCCGGCGGTGTCGAGGATCACCTGCATATTGATCGGCTTGCCGGAATAGGCCGGAATATCGACCACATCCAGGCTCTGGAACACATAGCCGAGCACCTTGCCGCCACTGGACAGGGTGCGCACTTTGAATTCGCCTTGCGGCTCGGAAGGCGCATCGGCGCCTGGGAAGATCGAGTCGATGCGTTGCTGTTCGATGTCGCCGTAAGGCTTGGCCTGGGCGCCCTGGAAGGTTGCGAACAAGAGCGTGAACAAAACCGCGACCGCCACCCCCCATGAGCGCCAGGCACTGTGCAGGGAGGGGAAACTGTTCATGATTGACCGGCTTTGGCGGTTGGATCGAACAAGCACCGTAGCACCGATAGGGAAGCGCCAGGGATTTCATTCGGGGGCTGACAAGTTTGCATATGGCTAATCCGCCTTAGGCGGCTAGAACGTGTGGACATGCTAAGGGATGTCCATTCGCCCTCCCCTTGATACGAATCAAGTGATGGAAAAACCATAGGCACGCGGGCGCACTCGGCGCGAGGTTTTGCGCACTGCAGGAGCGGTCTTGGCCGCGCTACAGGCGGCGCCGGCGGCCAACGACACTCGGCAAATGGCCGCCCCGATAAGCCTTGGCGCAATTCGGGGCGCGGTTTGCCAGCACTTCGTGTTGTTCCAAATCCGTAGGGCTGCGGGTGGTTAAGCGCGGCCGGGCGGAGTCAGATAAGCCGCCGTAGCGCCGCGCTGCGCGGCACTGGCCTTGAGTTCCAGATGGGCGATGCTGCGCAGGTGCACCTGGTCCGGGCCATCGGCAAAACGCAGGGCGCGGCCAGCGGTCCACATATCCGCCAGCGGAGTATCCGGGGTCAGGCCCATGGCGCCGTAAACCTGAATGGCGCGGTCGACCACCCGGCAGTGCATGGCCGGCACCAGCGCCTTGATCATGGCGATTTCCTTGCGCGCGGCCTTGGCGCCGACCGCGTCGATCATCCAGGCGGTCTTCAGCACCAGCAGCCGCGCCTGTTCGATCTCGATGCGCGACTCGGCTATCCAGTCGCCGACATTGGCGTACTGGTGCAGGTATTTGCCGAACGCCTTGCGCTCCTGGCAGCGCTCGACCATCAGCTCCAACGCCAGTTCGGCCATGCCGATCGAACGCATGCAGTGGTGGATACGCCCAGGCCCGAGGCGCGCCTGGGC
>MHZN01000208.1:2392-3521 GCA_001830395.1 Pseudomonadales bacterium RIFCSPLOWO2_12_59_9
CCGTACATTGCGCAGCAGCAACTCGCTGTGGCCTTCGGGCGCCAGGTGATTGAGCACCGGAATATTGCGCAGCAGCTCCACCCCCGGCGTGTCGAACGGCACCAGGATCATGCTCTGTTGCCGGTGGGCCTCGACCTCCGGGTCGGTCTTGCCCATCACGATCAGCAGCTTGCAATCGGGATGCGAGGCGTTGGTGATAAACCACTTGCGGCCGTTGATCACATAGTCGTCACCGTCGCGGCGGATCAGGGTCTGGATATTGCTGGCATCCGAGGACGCCACGTCCGGCTCGGTCATGGCAAAGGCCGAACGTATCGCGCCGTCCAGCAGCGGCAACAACCAGCGCTGACGTTGCTCGGGCGTGGCGAACAGGTGCAGCAGCTCCATATTGCCGGTGTCCGGCGCGCTGCAGTTGAACACCTCGGAGGCCCAGGACACGCGGCCCATGATTTCCGCCAGGGGCGCGTATTCCAGGTTGCTCAGGGCAGTGCCCGGCTCGTCCGCCTGCAGCGCCGGCAGAAACAGATTCCACAGCCCTTCCGAGCGGGCCAGAGCCTTCAAGTCGGCCATAAAGGACACCGGGAAATGCCCGGCCGCCACCTCCGCGTGCCAGGCGCCGATGCGCGGCACTATATGGTTATCGAGGAACTGGCGCACTTGCTGACGCAGTGCTTCGGTGCGGGGGCTGTAGGCAAAGTGCATGGCGAACCTCGAGGCGGTCTGGGCTATGGCTGAAGCATCACCATAGCCAGTCCGACGGGCAAAACCGAGGATGCTCAAAGGGCTGAATCAACGCCTATCACGGCGCCCACAAACACGAAGAAACTTGACCGAGGTCATCGCCAAGCCGACTAAAAGGAGCCTGGGTGCGATGGCTACCAGTACAGGTAAAACATCGCCTTGGCCAACAACACGATGAGCAGCATTTGCGCCAGCACCGCCCAGTGCAGCTGACGATACAGCGCCGGCGTCATGCGCCCGCTGCGCAGCAGCATGGCCACCGCGCCGAAGCTGAAAAACACACCGACGGCCAGGGCGATCTTCAGGGTCAGCAAGGTGGCAAAACTGCTGGCAAAAGGCGCACTGAGCGCCTGCCGATGCTGCCAGGCCAGGCCCAGGCCCGCGCCAT
>MHZN01000208.1:3532-4607 GCA_001830395.1 Pseudomonadales bacterium RIFCSPLOWO2_12_59_9
ATGCCAGCCATGCTGGTGTTGATCGAACCAGCCTTGCGCAAATCAGACAACAGGGGACGGCCCAGGAGCCAGCGACCCCCGCTATGGGACGCCCGCCGTAACCTGGGAACCACTCAAGGACACCTGCTGCCCCTGGACGAAACCGCCATCGGAGGAGCGCACCCGAGTGGTTTGGCCCTCGTCATCCTTGATCACATACAGCGTTTGTTCGAGCCCTGCGGCCTCCTGCCCAGCGCTACCGGCCAGATAGCCAAGGCCCGCCCCCACCAGCGCACCGAGCGGACCACCGGCGGCGGCGCCTAGCATCAAACCGCTCAAACCGGCAAAGCCACCGCCCACTGCGGTGTCACTCTGCGCCGTGACTATCTGATCGGCGCGGGCCAAGGTAGTGGCCAACAATGCAGCGCCAGCGAGCAAGACAATAGATGTTTTCATGGAGGTGTTCCTGATTGACCTTAGGATGAGAGCTAAGATCAGTCACGAAACATGCCAGTTATTTATCGAACAAAATCAATTATTTAAAAACAACAGGGTAGATAAGACCCTTATATAAGAGGTATTAATAACCATCACAAAGGGTACTTTAAACCATCACACCAACAACACCCCACCCGCCTAGCGCCCCGGGATCGACAGCGAGCCCAGACGCAAAGCGCTCACACCGTGCGCGAGAAACTGCCCTTCTGCGCGCCACCGATATAGGCATCGAAGGCCATGGCCACGCTGCGCATCATCAAATGCCCCTGGGGCAACAGCACTAGCGCGTCGTCATGAATTTCCAACAACTGGTCGGCCACCTGCTCGTCGAGCTTGCCCAGGGCCTCGGCAAAGTACTCCTTGAAGCGAATATTGTGGCGCGCCTCGATGCTGGCAAAATCAATGCGGCCGTGGCACATCAGGTCGCTGATCACGTCGCGGCGCAGCTGGTCGTCGGCGTTCAGGCGATAGCCGCGATGCACCGGCAGCAGCCCTTGATCGATGCGCGCGTAGTACTGCGAAAGCTCCTTGACGCTCTGACTGTAGGTGTCGCCGACCTTGCCGATGGCCGACACGCCGAGGCCAATCAAATCGCACT
>MHZN01000208.1:4630-9144 GCA_001830395.1 Pseudomonadales bacterium RIFCSPLOWO2_12_59_9
AAATTGCGCTGCAAAGTGCCGTTGGCGCGGGCCAGGGCCAGCTCGTCATCCGGCAAAGCGAAGTGATCCATGCCGATATACACATAGCCGGCGGCGGTCAGGCGGCTGATGGTCAGCTCCAGCAACTCCATCTTGCGCTCGGGCGGCGGCATGTCCTCGCGGCGGATCAGCCGCTGAGCGCGCACCAGTTCCGGCAGGTGCGCATAGCTGTAAGCGGCGATACGGTCCGGGCGCAGGGCGATGATCTTGCTCAGGGTCACGTCGAAACTGGCCACGGTTTGCAGCGGCAAGCCGTAGATCAGGTCGACACTCACCGACTTGAATTTGGCCTCGCGGGCGGCGGCCACCAGGGCGTAGATCTGTTCCTCGCTCTGCAGGCGATTGACCGCGGCCTGCACATCCGGGTCGAAGTCCTGCACGCCGAAGCTCAGGCGATTGAAGCCGAGCTGGCGCAGGTGTTCGATCTGTTCGGTGCTGATGGTGCGCGGATCGACCTCGATGGAGAACTCATGCTCATCGCTGTCATCCAGGTTGAACGCCTGGTGCAGACAGTCCATCAACTCGGCCAGCTGCTCGCGGCTCAGGTAGGTTGGCGTACCGCCGCCCAGGTGCAATTGTCTGAGCTTGCGGCTGGGGTCGAACAGCGCCGCCTGCATGGCAATCTCGCGCTTGAGGTAGTTGAGGTACTCGACCGCGCGATGGGTCTTCTGGGTGATGATCTTGTTGCAGGCGCAGTAATAGCAAAGGCTCTTGCAGAACGGGATATGGATATACAGCGACAGCGCCTTGGGCTCGGCGGCCTGATTACTGGCCAGGGCGGCGGCGTGATAATCGTCCACCGCAAACGCCTGATGGAACTGCGGCGCCGTGGGATAGGAGGTGTAGCGCGGCCCCGGACGATCATACTTCTCGACCAGTGCGCGATTGAAATTCAGCGGTTGGTTCATCTCAATCCCTCAAAACTTGAAAATAACTGCAGTCGCTCATGTTATCAGCAGCCGTCACCTAAAGGCCGCGCTTTAGCGCGCCCCGCCCCGGACACGCACCACCCAAAGGCCCCGTAACGCAAAAACCCCTGAAGCTCGAAAGCTTCAGGGGTTTTTGAATAGTTGCTGATTTCGTAGATGCATCTGGGTGTCTGCTTTGGGCTATGTTCCCGCCATTCACGACCGGCAGCTAGCGTCTCTTTGCGGACAATCGCGCTGTAAAAAATCTGTTCCCCAGCCTTAAGCCGCGCGGGTTAGCGCCCAAGCGCCGCTTCGATCGCCGCGATGTCGATTTTACCCATCTCCATCATGGCTTCAAACGCGCGCTTGGCCGCCGCTGGGTCGGGATCAGTTATCGCCGCCGTCAGGGCGCGTGGCGTGATCTGCCATGACAACCCCCACTTGTCCTTGCACCAGCCGCATGCGCTTGCCTGGCCGCCGTTGCCGACAATCGCGTTCCACAAGCGGTCCGTTTCGGCTTGGTCGTCGGTCGCGATCTGGAACGAGAACGCCTCGTTATGCTGGAACGCTGGCCCCCCGTTCAGCCCGAGACAAGGGATGCCCATCAGCCTGAACTCGACCGTCAAGACATCACCCTGTTTGCCCGCCGGATAGTCGCCAGGCGCGCGATGGACAGCGCCTACCGCGCTGTCCGGGAAGGTCTCGGCGTAGAACTTCGCAGCATCCAACGCGCTGCCGTCGTACCAGAGACAAATCGTGTTTTTACTGACCATTTTGGTTCTCCAAAATTGGGACTGGCAGGTTCATTTTAGCTGCGCAGCCAGCCGGACTAGTTCGGCAACGTGCATGCCTGGGGCAGCACGCAAATCTGCCCCACTTTCCTGCTACTCCTCAAAGCGATCCATGGCGTCACGATCGCGCTCGTAGCGCCTCGTGAGCGGAAACGCCGGCAACCAGGACTCGCGCCGGACGATCCAGCTTTCGTAGGTTGGCATCAGTTGGTCAGGGGCATCCAAGGATCCCAGGTTCACTTCGATTTCGTCGGCGCTGCGGGCGAACACGGGCGAGCCGCAGCGGGGACAGAAAAACCGCCCGGCGTAGTCGCGTGTTTCGCCATCGATCGTCACCGCCTCCTGTGGAAAAATCGCAGAAGCGTGAAAGAGCGCCCCATGATGCTTGCGACAGTCGAGACAGTGGCAAAGGCCGACCCGGTATGGGCGTCCCGAGGCCACAATGCGGACGTTGCCGCACAGGCAACCGCCGGTGAATCGGTCCATGCTGCGTCTCCTCTAAAATCCAGCGCTCGGAACGCTTACAACGCCCCCGTCGGGCGTCCATGACAGATGCACCAGCAACTCGCCTGGACATCTGCCCGGTGGGAAATGCTTTGCAGCTGCCCACCCGCTTCTACGGTCGGTCGGCTTGGGCCGAAAACAGTCCATCTTGAAGCTCTGCTTTCGGCCCAATGTGGCTGTTCGAGACGGGCGGGAAATAACTAGCGCCTCTTGTCCTGGTACCTGATCAAGCAGATGCAAACACCTACTTGATCAACCCTTCTGCCTGCATGGCCCTTACCACCGCAGGCCGTGCCGCCACTCGGGCGCGGTAGGCGACGAGGTTGCTGTAAGGGGCCAAGTCAATGTTCAGCGGCTGTGCCCAGTTGGTCACGGTGAACAGGTAGCCATCGGCCACGCTGAAGGTGTCGCCCAGCACAAACTGCCGGTCAGACAACAGCCCGTCGGTGAACTTGAGACGTTCACCAAGTTTGGCAATAACCATGGTCTTGTATTCGGCGGGTGTGGCGGGATTGAACAGTGGACTAAAACCTTTGTGCAGCTCGGTGCCGATGAAATTGAGCCACTCGTGCAGCTTGGCGCGCTCAAAGGTGCCGTTGGCGGGGGCCAGTTTTTTGGCCGGCACTTGATCGGCAATGTATTGCACGATGGCGGGGCCTTCGCGCAGCTGCCGACCGTCGTTCAACACCAGCAAGGGCACGTAGCCTAGCGGGTTGATGCTGTAGTAATCCGTACCATCAGCTAACTGGTGGGTTTTGGTGGGCGCGGCGATGGCCTCGTAAGGCAGGCCGGATTCTTCCAACGCGATATGGGGGGAAAGTGAGCACGCGCCGGGGGAGTAATAGAGTTTCATGCTGGCGTCCTGTTCTGAAGGGTGGCGAATCGCAGCAAGGAGCAAGGGCGCCTCGATGCATCCGAGGATTTACCGGTGCAGGGCAGCACAGCGGGTTCATCGGTACAAAAGTGTAGACGCCAACCACACTGCTATCGATGAACACATTAAGGGCCAAAGGCCGGCGCCTTAGGTTTGCGTCGAAGCTGCCGTTCGAAGGCTTGCGTGCACAGTTAACTTGTTTTCGACAGGTCTTCGACGGTTAACCGACCAGACACGAAAAATCCCCCGAAACTATAGAAGCTTCAGGGGCTTATCTTTGATTAGTGGCGGAGAGATAGGGATTTGAACCCTAGGTACTGTCGCCAGTACAACGGATTTCGAATCCGTCCCGTTCGGCCACTCCGGCA
Organism: Pseudomonadales bacterium RIFCSPLOWO2_12_59_9; assembly: GCA_001830395.1. GTDB lineage: Bacteria > Pseudomonadota > Gammaproteobacteria > Pseudomonadales > Pseudomonadaceae > Aquipseudomonas. The sequence continues at coordinate 8,115 of MHZN01000208.1, forward strand.
TCTCTCCAGCGGCGCGCATGATAACAGCTCGCAGGGTGCAGACGAAAGCCCTTTTGCCGGAGTTTTCTTCTGTTATCAATTGCTTGGCGAAAATAACAGCGGTTGCTGCGGGTCAACGCGGTCGATTAAAACATCAAAGGGCAGCCGCAGCTGCCCTTAGTTGCGTGCCGCAGTGGCGGTTAACCCATCAAGCGGGTCAGCGCCTCGCGGTATTTGTCGGCGGTTTTTTGCGCGACATCGGCGGGTACGGCGGGCGCCGGTGGCTCTTTGTTCCAGCCGGTGGACTCCAGCCAGTCACGTACGAACTGCTTGTCGAAGCTCGGCGGATTGCTACCTTCGGCGTAGCTGTCGGCCGGCCAGAAGCGGCTGGAATCCGGCGTCAGCGCCTCGTCCATCAGGGTCAGGGTGCCGTGCTCGTCCAGACCGAACTCGAACTTGGTGTCGGCGATGATGATGCCGCGGGTGGCGGCATACTCAACGGCTGCGCTGTACAGGGCAATCGAGGTGTCACGGACCTTGGCAGCCAGCTCGCTACCGATGATCGCCTCGCACTGGGCAAAGGAGATGTTCTCGTCGTGATCACCCACTGCGGCCTTGGTCGAAGGGGTGAAGATCGGTTGCGGCAACTTGGCCGCTTCTTTCAAGCCAGCCGGCAATTGGATGCCGCAGACGGTGCCGCTTTTCTGGTATTCCTTCCAGCCCGAACCGACTATATAGCCGCGCACAATCGCCTCGACAGCCACCGGCTGCAGACGCTTGGCCACCACGGCGCGGCCTTCAACCAAGGGCAATTCGGCGGCGCTGACCACGTCTTCAACCTTGTCGCCGGTGAAGTGGTTAGGCACCAGATCGGCCAGCTTGGCGAACCAGAAGTTGGAGATGGCGGTGAGGATTTTGCCCTTCTCCGGAATCGGCTCGTTGAGGATCACATCGAAGGCCGACAATCTATCGGTGGCCACCATCAGCATGCGCTGGGCGTCGATTTCGTACAGGTCACGAACCTTGCCGGAGTAGATTTTCTTCAGGCTTA
>MHZN01000208.1:9170-43316 GCA_001830395.1 Pseudomonadales bacterium RIFCSPLOWO2_12_59_9
ATTCCGCTGCTATCTAACGAAACAGGCGAAACCCGAGGGTTTCGCCTATTGCTTGCTGACTCGATGTTGCTCAGTCGCTGCGCGCGACAACTAACGCCGCGCCAGGCTGGTTAACCGAGGTTTTCTTGAATCCGGCTGAGGATGCTGCGCGCCACATCGGCGGGCGCGACGGTGTTGGCGTCTTTCTCGACCGAGACTTGCACGCTGTCGCCGACTTTGGTCAAACGCACCTGATAACGTTCGGCGCTTTCTTCAATTTCTGCCGGATCAACCGCACCGTCAACAAAGGGCAGCCAAGAGAAGAAACCTGGTTTTTCATCCGCCGCCGCATTGGGGTCGAGGTTGATGTAGTACACGCCGAGGCTGCGGTTAAGGTCGTCGATATGGATTTGCGCCAGATCCAGCGAGCGACCAACACTGGACCAGGAGCGGTCAAGGTCGGCGCCAAGGCTGAGGATCGGGTTGCCGTTACCGTCGGCGATCATGCTGATGCGGCTTGGCGTATCGAAGGATTGACCGGCCAGCAACGACACCGAACCACCCTGCTCGGCGCTGCGCGACAGATTGGCCAGCATCTCATCCAGTAAGGCCGCTTCCAAGCCCGGGTTACCGGCGCCGCTCGGCCATGGCAGATCAACGCTGCTGCCTGCGGCGCGCTCAACGCTGACCACAAAGACTTCACTGGTATTGCGCTGCACGCCAGGTTCAACCCGCACCCGCACCCGCGTTTCGCCGCCGGCTTCAGAGAAGGCCACGCGACTGCTCAGGCGGCGCGCCAGGGTCGATGAGATTTGTTCAATCGGCTGCCAGGCGGTGCTGAACTCGCCCGCTTGCGGGTGCTCGTCAACCACTTTAAAACCGTTATCTTCGAAGAACTGGCGGGCCACCGGCCAGACTTCAGCGGGTGGCCGCTGAGCCACTATCCAACGCGAATCACCGCTTTTTTGCAGGCTAAAGTCGCTGGCAACCGTGATGTCTTTCAAAACTGGCGGACGCGGCACTTCAAACTCGGCATCGCCTTCGGCAATCCGTACCCCGGCCACATTGCCCGGAATCGGCAGCAGCGGGTCGAGGCGCTTGGCCTTGACCCCGGCCGGCAATTGCATGGGCGCGGTTTCGCGGGCATCCAGGTAATCATTGCCACGATCACGGAAGTAGCCGTCCTCGCCCCAAAGCCAACCACAACCGCTGGTGCTGGAGATCATCAGAGCTAGTACGGAGAGTCCGGCCAGTCGCTTCATGCGCAACGATTCCTCAAACAAAAACAATTCCTCGATTAAACCAATACGCCAGTCTGGCGCAGAGCCAGACGCAGCGGTTCTTGACAGCGCGGGGTGAGCCACGTCAGCGGCAAACGAATGCCCTCTGGCATCATGCCCATTTCATGCAAAGCCCACTTCACCGGGATCGGGTTGGACTCGATAAACAGCGCCTTGTGCAGTGGCATCAGGCGGTCATTGATGGCCCGGGCCACCTCGGCATCACCGCGCATGGCGGCGGCGCACAGCTCACTCATCAGGCGTGGCGCGACGTTGGCGGTCACCGAGATATTACCTTTGCCACCCATCAGCATCAGCTCAACGGCGGTGGCGTCGTCACCGGAATAGACCAGGAAATCCTTGCTGACGCGGTCGAGCACCTCGCGGGCACGCTGCAGATCCCCGGTGGCTTCTTTGATGCCGATAATGTTCGGCACCGTCGATAGCCGCTCAACGGTCTCCGGCAGCATGTCGCAGACGGTGCGGCCCGGCACGTTGTAGAGAATCTGCGGTATGGCCACGGATTCGGCGATATGCCGAAAATGCAGATACAAGCCTTCCTGGGTCGGCTTGTTGTAGTACGGGGTCACCAGCAGGCAGGCATCGGCGCCGACTTCTTTGGCGGCGCGGGTCAGTTCGACCGACTCACGGGTGGAGTTACCACCGGTGCCGGCGATGACCGGAATGCGACCGTTTACCTGGGCAACTACCCGACGAATGACTTCAACATGCTCATGCACGTCGAGGGTCGCCGACTCGCCAGTAGTACCGACGGCAACGATGGCGTTGGTGCCTTCTTGCAGGTGGAAGTCCACCAGTTTGCTCAGGCTGTCCCAGTCCAGGCCGCCCTGCGCATCCATTGGTGTGACCAATGCCACCATACTGCCCGCAATCATGCCACCGCTCCTGCCGTAAAAAGAGAGGCGCAATGGTACTGTCGCCACCCTCCTTGCACAAGCGAAGGACTTGGCTGTCTTGCGCCAAGCGCGGCTTAATAGCTCCAGCCGCCAGCCCAACTTAGCGCAACCGGGCGGCAGTCAAGCATTCCCCTCGCCGCTGCTTTTCGCTAACCTGCAGGCTAGTTTGCCGGCATCGGCCAAATCTTCACTTGTCTTAGGAATGCTGCATGTCCACCCCTCCAGCTCGCGAACAATTTCTTGTCATTAGCGCCCTTGGTACCAACTCCATGGAGTTGACCAACATTCTCAGCCGCGCCAGCCATGAAAACCGTTGTTCAGTGGTCAGCACCCGCCTTACTCGGCACGGCGAATACAGCGCTTTGGTACTGCAACTAGCCGGTAGCTGGGATGCTCTGGCACGCCTGGAAACCAGCCTGCCGGGCTTGGCTAAGAAGCACGACTTCATTATTAGCGTGACCCGCAGCGCCGCCCAAGAAGTACGCCCGCAAGCGTTGCCCTATGTGGCTTACGTCAGCTCGGTGTATCGCCCGGACATTCTCAACGAGCTGTGCCAGTTCTTTATCGACCATAAGGTTGAGCTCGAGTCGATGACCTGCGAAACCTACCTAGCGCCACAGACCGGCGGCACCATGCTCAACGCCACCCTGACCGTGACGCTGCCAGCTGGCACGCAGATCAGCTGGTTGCGCGATCAGTTCCTGGATTTCTCCGATGCGTTGAATCTGGATTCCTTGATCGAACCTTGGCGCCCGCAAAATCCATAAGGAGTCGCAGATGACCGTTGCACTCGACCAACCGGTTACTGACTTTCAGGCCCAGGCCACCAGCGGCCAACAGGTTTCGCTGAGCGCGCTGCAGGGTCAGCAGGTGGTGATTTACTTCTACCCCAAAGACAGCACACCGGGCTGCACCACCGAGGGCCAAGGCTTTCGCGACCTTTATGCCGAGTTTCAAGCGGCCAATACGCAGGTTTTTGGCGTATCGCGCGACAGCTTAAAGGCTCACGAAAACTTCAAGTGCAAGCAGCAGTTCCCCTTCGAGCTGATCAGCGATGGCGACGAGGCACTGTGTCAGTTGTTTGCAGTGCTCAAGCTGAAAAAGCTCTATGGCAAGGAATACCTGGGCATCGAGCGCAGCACTTTTCTGCTCGATCAGCACGGCGTACTGCGCCAAGAATGGCGTGGCGTTAAAGTGCCCGGCCATGTCGACGCCGTACTGGCGGCGGCGCAGGCACTGCAGCAGCGCTAAGGGCCGACTGGGTTGCCGAGAGGACTTGACGTAGGGTGGGCTTTAGCCCACCAAGATGGCGACGCTCTGCGGCGGTGGGCTGAAGCCCACCCTACAAGCCGAACCAACCAGCCGGCATTTACCCCTCAGGCTTTACGCAGCCAGTAGCGATACACCCCGCCCGCTTCATCTTCATGCACCAACTCATGTCCAGCTAGACGTGCGAAGGCGCGAAAGTCTCGTTGCGAGCCGGCATCGGTGGCCGTCACTTTCAGTAGCTCACCGCTGGCCAAGCCATTGAGCGCCAGCTTGGCCTTCAGCAGCGGCAAGGGGCAGCTCAAGCCGCTGGCATCCACTTCGCCCGCGCAGGCAGTTAGCTCATCAAATTTGTCAGTCATACCAGCACCTTTTCATAGGCCCGCAGGATAGCGATGCCGCGCGGCTCTGGCCAGCCACCTAAACAGGCGGCTACACAGACTGTGTGAAAACTACTGCGCTCGGTTATGCGGCGTTAAAAACAGGCTCGGAAAGCGTCTTATCGCTAACGCGCTTCAGCGCGGCCCGGAGGGCGAGTGCAACGAGTACTGCTCATTTACAACTCGTAAATTCCGCGTCCTCGCCTGCTTTTGCCTTGCTTAACCTTCGCTCGCCACGTTTTCACACGGCCTGTACAGTAGCGTCTTTATCGCCAAGAGCTCTGTGCATGAATTTTTTGCGCCCCACGCTGCTGACACTGGCCTGCCTGCTCGCCACTCCCGGGATTGCCAGCGATCTGCCCTCGCTCGGCGACTCCAGCTCCTCGGTGGTCTCGCCCCAGCAAGAGCACTTGCTCGGCCGTGCCTGGTTAAGCCTGCTGCGCGGCCAGGTGCCACAGCTTAACGATCCGCAGCTCAAGAGTTTTGTCGAAAACAGCGTGTATCGACTGGTTGAAACCAGCCAGGTACAAGATCGGCGCTTAGAGTTCGTGCTGATCAAAAGCTCACAGCTGAACGCCTTCGCCGCACCGGGCGGCATTATCGGGGTTAACGGCGGCCTGTTCCTATATGCGCAAACTGAAGCCGAATACGCCTCGGTAATGGCCCACGAACTGGCTCACTTATCGCAACGCCACTTTGCCCGCGGCCAAGAAGCCCAGCAACGCATGCAACTGCCAATGATGGCCGCCCTGCTGGGTGGCATCATCGCTGCCGCGGCCGGCGCCGGCGATGCCGGTATGGCCGCAATAATCGGCACCCAGGCGGCGGCCATGCAAGAACGACAACGCTTCTCCCGGCAGAACGAGCAAGAAGCCGACCGCATCGGCATTCTTAACCTAGAAAAAGCCGGTTACGACCCGCGCGCCATGCCCAGCATGTTCGAGCGCCTGATGCGTCAGTACCGCTACGACCGCAAGCCACCGGAGTTCCTGCTCAGTCACCCGGTGAGCGAGTCGCGCATCGCCGACACCCGCAACCGCGCCGAGCAGTATCCCGCCACCGGCATCGAAGACAGCCTGCGCTATCAAATGATGCGCGTGCGGGTGCAAATCGCCTTCGAAGAAACCCCAGGGCTGGCCGCCAAGCGCTATCGCAGCATTCTCGATGAAAGCCCCAAGCAGGATATTGCCCGCTACGGCCTGACACTGGCGCAGCTTAAAGGCGGCCTGCTGGATGAAGCCCGGGAAAGCCTAAAACCCCTGCTGGACAAAGCGCCCAATGAGCTGATCTACAACCTGGTGCTGATAGAACTGGACACCACCGCCAATCGCCTCAAAGAAGCCCAGGAGCGGGTTCAGCGACTGCTCAAACTCTACCCCAAGGATTACCCGCTCAATCAAAGCCAGGCTGATCTGCTGCTCAAGCAGAACCGTTCCGCCGAAGCAGAGAAGATCCTCGACATGCTGGTGAAAGAGCGCCCCTACGATCCGGACATCTGGTATCAGGTCGCGGAAACCCGCGGTCTGTCCGGCAATATCATCGGTTTGCACCAGGCGCGCGGCGAGTACTTTGCCTTGGTCGGCGACTTCGACCAGGCCATCCAGCAGTTGGAGCTGGCCAAGCGCCGCGCCAGCAATAACTTCCAACTGGCTTCGCGGATTGACGCCCGCCAGCAGATCTTTATCGAAGAGCAGAAAATGGTTAAACAAATGCTCCGCTGAAGCTTTTCGAGCATTAGACGCGCAATAAAAAACCGGCCAAGCAGCCGGTTTTTTATTGCCTGAACGAGCTAACGCTAAGCGTTACCCAACGACTGCAAACGCGCCGCCTGGGTGAAGTCGAGCATGCGCTTGAGTGGTTGCACGGCACGCGGCACCAAGGCTGGATCGACCAGTATCTCGTTGCGGCCCTCACGCAGGCACTGCAGGGTGCGCTCCAGGGTATTCATGGCCATCCAGGGGCAATGCGCGCAACTGCGGCACGCTGCGCCATTACCGGCGGTAGGCGCCTCGATAAAGACCTTGTCCGGGCACAACTGCTGCATCTTGTAGAAGATGCCGCGGTCGGTGGCGACGATAAAGGTCTTATTGGGCAGGGTTTGCGCCGCCTTGATCAGCTGACTGGTGGAACCCACCGCATCGGCCAGGTCAATCACCGCCTCGGGCGACTCCGGGTGCACCAGAATCGCCGCCTCCGGGTACAGCGCCTTCATGTCCTGCAGTTGCTTGGCCTTGAACTCCTCGTGGACGATGCAGGCACCGTCCCACAGCAGCATGTAGGCACCGGTTTGTTTCTGGATATAGCGCCCCAGGTGCTTGTCCGGCGCCCAGATGATTTTCTCGCCGTTATCCATCAGGCTTTCGACGATTTCCAGCGCGCAACTGGAGGTCACCACCCAATCGGCGCGGGCTTTGACCGCCGCCGAGGTGTTGGCATACACCACCACGGTGCGCTCGGGATGCTGATCACAAAAGGCCGCGAACTCCTCAACCGGACAACCCAGGTCCAGCGAGCAGGTCGCCTCCAGAGTCGGCATCAGGATGCGTTTTTCCGGGTTAAGGATCTTCGCCGTCTCGCCCATAAACTTGACGCCGGCCACCAGCACCGTCTGCGCCGAGCTTTGGCTGCCAAAACGGGCCATTTCCAGCGAATCCGAAACGCAACCACCGGTTTCTTCGGCCAACGCCTGAATCACCGGATCGCAATAATAGTGCGCCACCAGCACGGCATTCTGCGCTTTGAGTTCGGCCGCAATGGCGGCGCGATACTGCGCCTCTTCTGCGGCAGTCAGCGGCTTGGGTTGCTGTGCATCGAGATGAGCTTGAACAAGCAGGCGTTCGGCAATGTGCGACATGTTCTTTCGACCTGTAAGCGTGGGGCGCGACGGCTCAGTATACCAGCGGCGAGCCGTGCAACCGAACCGGCTAAACGCCACCACTGCCTGCCGCGTAGGTCAACCAGAGGATCCGCACAGCAGAGGGCAAAGACTTTACTGCCAGCCAGAAACAGAAAAAGGCGCCCTAGGGCGCCTTTGACTTGATATATGGTCGGGGTAAGGGGATTCGAACTCCTGACATCCTGCTCCCAAAGCAGGCGCGCTACCGGACTGCGCTATACCCCGGTATATGCAACAGTAAAACATTGCATATTAAAATCGTACGCCAGCAAAACTACCGCTGCCGCAAACGACTGCATGCCTTGCAAGATGGCGATGCTTCAAGCCACCTGACTAACAACATGCAACGTTTTAATGATGGTGGGTCGTGTGGGATTCGAACCTACGACCAATTGGTTAAAAGCCAACTGCTCTACCAACTGAGCTAACGACCCATCGGGGACGTATCATACTGATTTACTGAACAAAATCAATAACAAGCAAGTAACGATTTAGAAATAACGAGTCGGATCGGTTACCCCGGCCTGAGCAAACCCTGCCGCGCGCAGCCGGCAACTGTCACATTTGCCACAGGCACGGCCCTGTTCATCGGCCTGGTAGCAAGACACCGTCAAGGCGTAATCCACCCCAAGCTTCAGGCCGGCGACGACTATCTCGCCCTTGCTCATGGCCTGTAACGGCGCCTGAATCCGAAAGCCCTGACCTTCGACGCCGGCCTTGGTGGCCAGGTTGGCCAGGGTTTCAAAAGCGGCAATAAACTCCGGACGGCAATCCGGATAGCCGGAGTAATCCACCGCATTCACTCCGATAAAAATGTCGCGCGCGCCCAGCACTTCGGCCCAACCCAGCGCCAGAGACAGAAACAGGGTGTTGCGCGCCGGCACATAGGTAACCGGAATGCCTTCAACCGGATGCTCTGGCACCGCAATCGAGGCATCGGTCAGCGCCGAGCCGCCGATGCCATTGAGGTTCATGCCGATAACCTTGTGCTCGACCACCCCCAACTGCTTGGCCACCTGCTCGGCCGCTTGCAATTCGGCGCGATGGCGCTGGCCATAGTCGAAACTCATGGTGTAGCAGGCATAACCTTCGGCGCGCGCCATGGCCACTACGGTGGCGGAATCAAGGCCGCCGGAGAGCAAAATTACTGCTTTCTTATCTGTCATGTTCGTCTCCCGCCTCAGTGTCCCGGCGCGTCATCCCAAAGAATTTTGTGCAGCTGCATTTGCAACCGTACCGGCAAGTTGTCGGCAATGATCCACTCGGCCAAGGTGCGTGCGGCAACCTGATGATGGCTGGGCGAAAACAACACCTCGCCGGCGCGCTGCTCCAAGCGATACTCGATCAGCTTGGAAACCGCCCAGTCGTAGTCTTCACGGGAGCAGATGACAAATTTCACCTGATCATTGGGCGTGAGCAGGCCGATATTCTCGTAGCGATTACGGCCAACCTCGGCCGAGCCTGGAGTTTTCAGATCGACCACCCGACTGACCCGCGGATCGACCGCCGCGATATCCAGCGCGCCGCTGGTTTCCAGGGAGACCTGATAACCGGCGTCACACAACTGCTTGAGCAAGGGAATGCAATTGGGCTGGGCCAATGGCTCGCCGCCGGTCACGCACACATAGCGCGGCTTATAGCCGGCCACTTGGTCGAGAATGGCGTCCAAGGATTGCAACTCACCACCACTGAAGGCGTAGGCGGTGTCGCAGTATTGGCAACGCAGCGGGCAGCCGGTCAGGCGAACGAACACTGTCGGTAAACCGGCGGTGCGCGTTTCGCCCTGCAGCGAGTAAAAAATTTCGGTAATGCGCAGGGTTTCTTGCATATCAGCCACGGGCGTGACGGCGACACAGGCCATCCGCCTCCGTTGCGCCTCTTTAGAGGAAAAATGGGGGGCATGGATTGTATACGAAAAAATCCCCGGGAGAGATTTTTCACGTCGTGCAGCGACGGCCCGAAGGGTGGCTACCAGGGATGGCAGGCCATAAAAAACCCGCGACAGGCGCGGGTTTTCTTGATCATCTGGCCAGCCCCGTAAGGTGCCTTGATTACAAACGCTTCAATTCACGCTGCGCCAACTGCGCCGCCGAACTGGTCGGATACTGCGCAATCACTTGCTGAAATATCCCTTTGGCTTTATCCAGATTGCCCAAACGCAACTCGACATCGCCCAACTTGTATAACGAATCCGGCACCTTGGTGTGGCTTGGATAGTTCTGACTGACCTTGGCAAAAGCCTGCCCGGCGGCCTGCAAACGACCCTGAGCAACATTCACCTCACCCAACCAATACTGAGCATTACCAGCGTATTGGCTGTTTGGATATTTGCGCAAGAAAGCCTCAAAGGCCTGACTGGCTTTATCGAAGTCCTTGGCCTTGATCAGCTCAAAGGAGGCGTCGTAATAGAGCTTTTCTTTGGCCGGATCGCCAGGCTCATTGCTCGCCGGGGCATTGGCCGCCGGTGCTGCGGGGCTGCCGGCGGCGTTAATCACGCCAGCAGCCGGGGAATTTTGCGTTGCCGGGGCGCCTAAAGCACCGCTGGACACACGCTGATCAAGAGACTGATAACGCTCCAGGCTCTCTTGCTTTAAGCGTTGAATCTCATTTTGCTGCTCTTCAACCATGCCGCGCAGTTGACCGAGCTCTTGCTGCATCTGTTGCAACTGCATAAACAGCTGGCCTTGCGCGGAGGCCGGGGCTGCAGCCCCACCCTCTGCATAGGCGCCAGACGTGCCATAACCGGCGGGTGGATAACCACTGTTGCCTGAGGCTGCAGTGTTATCACCCATGGGGATCTCAGCCAATGCCGCAAGCGGCAAACTAAGGACCAAAACAGCTAAAGCACGCTGACACTTAAACATGGCTAATTACTTAACCAGGTTTACACGGCGGTTTTGCGCCATGCTTTCTTCGTCGCTACCGGTAGCAGCTGGACGCTCTTCACCGTAAGAAACCACTTCCAGCTGAGCTGGCGAAACGCCTTGCAGCACTAGGTAGCGCTGAACGGCCATGCCACGACGCTCGCCCAGAGCCATGTTGTACTCACGGGTGCCACGCTCATCGGTGTTGCCTTGCAGCACAACGCGCGAACCGTCGCCTTTCAAGTCTTTAGCGTGCACATCAAGGGCGCGCATGGCTTCTGGCAGCAGATCCGAGCTGTCGTAAGCGAAGTAGAAAGTGGTGATAGCGCGCAGAGCGGCTTCGTCAGCCAGCATGCCGTCAGTGCCCGAGCCGTTGGCGTTGGCGTTGTAGCCAGCGTTAGGATCGATAGCGCCTTCGCCAGTATTGTCAGCGCCTTTCGACGAGCAACCAGCAGCTACAGCCAGAGTCAAAGCCAGTGCAGCAAGTTTGCCAAATTTCAGCATTTCCATCGTTTAACTCCTTGTGAGTTTTAGTTAATAAGCCAAAAGGCTGGTTGTTTCATTTTAGAAAGGGGGACCACGAGGGTTCGCGGATTTCACCTTGGGCGGCAATCGGCAGCGGTATCTTCACGCGGCCATTGATCGACGCTAGAACCACTACGCCGCGGCCTTCTTGGCGGGTGGCGTAGATTACCATGGTGCCATTAGGGGCGACAGTGGGCGACTCGTCCAGACTGGTCTGGGTCAGGATTTTCACCGTGCCACGGGTCAGGTCCTGCGAGGCCACGCGAAACACCGCGTAACCCTCTTGTCGATGCACCATCACCAGGTTTTTTTCATCCGCGGAGAGCTTTGGATTGGCGTTGTAGTTACCGATAAAGGTGACCCGCTCAACCGCACCGCTGGCGATGTTCATCTTGTAAATTTGCGGCTTGCCGGCGCGATCCGAGGTGAAGTAGATGGTCTGGCCATCCTTACCCCAGAAGGGTTCGGTATCGATACCAAAGTGATTGGTCACGCGCTGCAACTGGCGGCTGGCCAGATTCATCACGTAAATCTCCGGGTTACCGTCTTTAGACAACACGAAGGCCAGGCGCGAACCATCCGGCGACCAGGCGGGTGCGCCGTTCAGGCCTTCAAAGTTGGTGATCTGCTCACGCCGACCGGTGTCGATGTACTGAATAAAGATCCGCGGGCGCTTCTGCTCAAACGACACATAGGCAATGCGCTTACCATCGGCGGCAAAGCTCGGCGACAAGATCGGCTCGCGCGATTGCAACAGGGTGACCGCACGGGCGCCGTCGTAGTCGGCGCGTTGCAAGCTGTAGCGAGTGTTATCCACCGAGAATCGCTCGGCGGTAACGAACAACAGGCGGGTTGAGAACGCACCTTTAATGCCGGTCAGCTTCTCAAACGCCTGATCCGAAACGAAGTGCGCCATGTCGCGCAGCTGCTCAACGCCGCCGCTGACATTGCCGGCCATGACTTGCTGCTCGGTGGCCACGTTAAACAAGGCAAATTGCACCTGCAGACGCCCACCGGTTGGCACTATGCTGCCGACCATAACGAACTGCGCGCCCAAGGCCTTCCAGTCGCGAAAAATCACTTCGGAGGCCTGAGTCGGCAAGCTGATCATGTTCTGCGCCGGAACGGGCTCGAAGGTGCCGGAATTGCGCAGGTCATTGCCGATGATTTCGGCCATGTTTTCTGGCAACACGGTGCCGCCTTGCCAGCCGAAGGGCACTACCGCGATAGGAATGGCGCGATCATTACCGCCGGAAATAACCAGCGGGTCTGCCGCGTGCACGGCATTAGCCAGCAACAGCAGGCCTAGCAAGGCGATACGAATCAGGGTAGTCACAGGCTCAAATCCTCTGGTTTAAACACTGCACGCCGTTGGCGATACAGCTGGTCAAAAGTTGCACGGTCTAATTGCTGCATTTCAGGGATACGCCCCACTTTACGCACGGCCGACACGGCCGAGCCATCGAAGGCTGCATCACCACTGGAGCGAGTCACGCTAGCACCGGTAATAGTGCCATCGGGGAGCATCTCTATCTGTACTTCTACGCTCATGCCATTACGGGCAGAAGGCGGACGGGCCCAGTTATCGCTGACCAGCTTAACAATCAAGTCATCCAAACTGCCGGCAACTTCATCTCCTTGTGTGTCGGCGAGCGCCTGCTGGTAATCGGTGCTGTCGGAAAGCAGTTCGGCCAAAGCCTGGGCCTTCTTGTCTTCAGCAGCCTTGCGTTTAGACGCCTCGGCGGCGGTTTTCTTCTTAGCAGCATCGGCGGCCTTCTTCTTGTCGGCCTCGGCGGATTTTTTCTTGGCCTCTTCTGCGGCCTTTTTCTTAGCGTCGTCTTCGGTCTTTTTCTTCTTCGCGTCGTCGGCGGCTTTCTTCTTTTGCGCCTCGGCTTCGGCTTTTTTCTTTTCTTCTTCGCTCTTTTTCTTGGCGACGTCGGCTAATTCTTTGATCTCGGCGGCCTTGGCGGCCTCTTCGACTTTCTTCGTCTCGGCCGCTTCTTGCTTGGCCGCTGCCTCTTTTACCGCCTCAGCCTTGGCTTCGGCTTTAGCCTCCTCTGCAGCTTTGGCCACTTCGAGCTTGTCTTGTTCGCTTTTCTTTTGCTCAAGTTGCTCGGTTTGATTGGTCGGCGCTTTGGTTTTGACCGCCTCTCCGGCAATTTTTTGATTGGTTTGTACCGTCGCCTTGCTCTGCGATTTGAGCTTGTACAAGGTCGCCTGCACCACTGGCCGCGCCGGCGGCAGATCAGGGGTCATGGCGAAACTGACAAACAACATGGCAAACATCAGCACGTGAAAAGCTACGGCCCAGATAATCGGCCAGAAGTAGTTTTCTGCGGGTGAACGCTCGGGCTGCCAACGCATCAAGGAGCCTCGGTAATCAGCCCGACGTTGCCGACGCCAGCCTGTTGCAAGCCGCCCATGGCCGCCATCACCGTCTCGTAGGTGAGGGTTTTATCGCCACGCAGCATGACCTGCACCGACTTACCTTGGCGGCTGTTCTCGCCCATGATCCCTTTAACCGCAGCGGTCATTTGCGGCAACGTCAGTGCCTTATCCAGCGCGCTCTTGGCGTCAGTGTCGACTTCCTTACCGAAATTCCAGTAAAAGGTTTTGTCGGCCTTGATCGAGATCGTCAGCACCTGCGCGTTGTTATCCTGCTGCAAAGCCTCACTACCGACCTTGGGCAGATCGACTTTCACGCCCTGGTTCATCATCGGCGCAGTCACCATGAAAATAACCAGCAGCACCAACATCACGTCGATGTAGGGCACCACGTTCATTTCCGCGTGCGGTTTACGTTTCTGGCGAACTCTGGCCATGATTTAGCACTTACCCATAGGTTGCAGGCCGATAGAAACAGCAGCGTTGTTATTCATCGCTGGTGAGGACCTTACCGTGCGGAACATATTGCCCTGGAACTCATCGCCCGCCACAACGCACCTACTCATCACTTGTGTGAACCTTGCGATGCAGAATCGCCTGAAATTCGTCGGCGAAGGTGTAATAACGACCAATCAGCATTTCGCTCTGGGCCGCGAAACGGTTGTAGGCGATTACCGCCGGAATGGCCGCGAACAGACCGATAGCCGTAGCAATCAAGGCCTCGGCAATACCCGGCGCAACTGTTGCCAGTGTGGCTTGCTGGGCTGTGGCCAAACCGCGGAAGGAATTCATGATCCCCCACACGGTACCGAACAGACCGATATAGGGACTGGTGGAACCTACCGTGGCTAAAAATGGCAAACCTTGATCGAGTTTTTCTTCTTCACGCGAGATGGCCACGCGCATGGCCCGCGCCACGCCCTCCATCACCGCCGCAGGATCAACACCGGCCTGCTGACGCAGACGCGAGAACTCTTTAAAGCCGGCGCGAAAAATCTGCTCAACACCCGAATCCGGGTCTGGATTGCTACCCGCCTGACGATACAGCTTGGACAGATCGATACCCGACCAGAAGCGCTCGTCGAAGTTGTCCAGCGCACGCTTGGCGGCGCGCAGCATATTGCTGCGCTGAAAAATCATCACCCATGAGGTGACAGATGCAGCCACCAGAATCAGCATGACCAATTGCACCACCACACTGGCGTTGCTGATCAGGCTCCACATGGAGGAATGGTCTACGGCGTTGGCTTCCACGCTTACTCTCCTGCACTGAGCTGACTGGCACCGCTGTTGCTGGCAAATGCCGCATTCAGCGCCGCCGGAATGGCCCGGGGTTTGAAACTATCGGCGCGCACACAGGCCACCAGAAACTGCCCTTCGCAGAGCAGTACGTTATCCGCAGCCCGCCTTACCTGTTGACGAAAGCGCAGGCTGGCACGGTTTAATTCGATTACATCGGCACTGACTAACAGCTCATCATCCAAGCGCGCCGGCACGAAATAACGCGCCTCGCACGAATGCACCACAAACAAAACACCTTGATCGGCCAACTGCGACTGGGCAAAACCACCGGCACGCAACAACTCGGTGCGCGCGCGCTCCATAAACTTGAGGTAATTGACGTAGTAAACGATGCCGCCGGCATCGGTATCTTCGAAGTACACCCGACAACGGTGTGCGAATGGCTGCCCTTGGTTTTGCGCGCGCATACTCTAGTGCTTACTCCCCAGCTTGCCAATCGGCATCTGCAACTGTTTGTGTCCCGTTACGGGCCATCCGCGGCCAGCTCGACGGACGGTAAATCCCCCAGTCGGCTCGGGATATTCAAGCCAAAGTGCAAATACGCATGGCGGGTTACCACCCGGCCGCGCGGGGTGCGCATGATATACCCCTGCTGGATCAAATAGGGCTCCAGCACATCCTCAATGGTGTGCCGTTCCTCACTGATGGCCGCCGCCAAGCTATCGATGCCGACCGGACCGCCATCGAATTTCTCGATCATGGTCAGCAGCAAACGCCGGTCTTGCTGATCGAAACCGTGCTCATCTACAGCCAGCAAGTTCAGCGCCAAGTTGGCGATTACCTGGGTAATTTCCCCTTGCGCACGCACCTGGGCGTAATCGCGTACGCGACGTAACAGTCGATTGGCGATCCGCGGAGTACCGCGGGCGCGCCGGGCAATTTCAAAAGCGCCGGCCTGATCGATCGGCAAGCCAAGAATACGCGCCGAGCGGGTGACTATGGTGGTCAGGTCGACCACGCTGTAAAACTCCAGCCGCTGCACGATGCCGAAGCGGTCACGCAGCGGGTTGGTCAGCATGCCGGCGCGGGTGGTGGCGCCCACCAGGGTAAAGGGCGGCAAATCCAGCTTGATCGAACGAGCCGCCGGGCCTTCGCCGATCATGATGTCGAGCTGAAAGTCCTCCATGGCCGGATAAAGGATTTCTTCGACTATGGGCGACAGCCGATGGATTTCATCGATAAACAACACATCGCCCGACTCCAGATTGGTCAGCATCGCCGCCAGGTCGCCGGGACGCTCAAGCACCGGGCCCGAGGTGCTTTTGATCGACACCCCCAACTCTTGGGCGATGATATTGGCCAGAGTGGTTTTACCCAGCCCCGGCGGGCCGAAAATCAGGGTGTGATCGAGCGACTCTTTACGCCCTCGGGCAGCCTGGATAAACAGCTCCATTTGCTCGCGCACAGCCGGCTGACCAATATATTCGGCCAGCTTGAGCGGGCGAATAGCGCGGTCTTGCTGCTCTTCGCGCTCGCGCGGGTTGGCGGTCGCGGTAATCAGACGATCAGCGTCTAGCATGGCTGCTTACACATAAAGGCACACATAGGGAGCGATACATAAAGGGGCCATGCCTAAGCACTAGCAGGCCGTTGAAAAATGTAGCGAGCGACGGCTAGTGCGACGCCCGCTCCTGCGGGCTAGCCGCATTTCCCACATCCATGTGGGTCACAAGCGAAATCAGCCGCAACGCAGCGAAGCGCAGTAACAGCCGCAGGCTGGCCCGCAGGGCGAGCGAAACGAGTCAAAAGCGCAGTGTACAAGTTGTACATGAGCATTTTGAGGCTGATTTCAACGCCGCATAGCCTAGCGCAGTAGTTTTTCAACGGCCTGCTAGCCCATTCCTTTAAGCGCACGGCGAATCAAGTCTTCACTGGAGAGGCCATCTTCCTTGACTGCGGCCACGGCGCGACTGGCTTCCTGTGGCTTGTAGCCCAGCGAGAGTAACGCACTCAGGGCATCATTCTCCGCATTTGAGACTAACGCGCCAGCACTAGGTTCAATCCCCAAGCCGTCCATGCCGGGCAAAGCCTCCCAGGCCTTGAAGCGATCTTTGAGTTCAACCAGCAAACGCTCGGCGGTTTTCTTGCCGACCCCGGGGATTTTCACCAGCACCGAGCAGTCTTGCGCCTGCACGCAGCGCACCAGTTCGTCCACCTCTAGCCCCGACATCAGTGCCAGTGCCAGCTTGGGGCCGACACCATTCAAGCGAATCAACTCGCGAAACAGCTGCCGGTCACGCTTGTCGGCAAAACCATAGAGCAGCTGGGCATCTTCACGCACCACCAGATGGGTATGCAAAATCAGCGCCTCGCCCACCGCCGGCAAGCGATACAGGGTGGTCATCGGCACTTCCAGCTCATAGCCAACGCCGTTTACATCCAATATCAGGTGCGGTGGCTGCTTCTCCACCAGGGTGCCACGCAAGCGTCCAATCACAGAAGTTTCCTTAACTTAAACACAGCCATAACTTGAGTTCTGGGTTTATAAACGCAGGCGTCCGCCACGGCTGCGCGCACCGAGCAAGCCATGAGCCAGCAGACTTTGCCGACTATGGGCGTGACAGAGGGCAATCGCCAAGGCGTCGGAGGCATCGATTTGCGGCTTTTGCGTGAGCTTTAACAGGTGCATCACCATCAACTGCACCTGCTCTTTGGCCGCCCCACCGCTGCCGGTGACGGCTTGCTTCACCTGGGTGGCGGTGTATTCGGCAATTTCCAGTCCCGCTTCGGCCGCCGCCACTATGGCCGCACCACGGGCCTGACCGAGCTTGAGCGCAGAATCAGCATTCTTGGCCATAAACACCTGTTCGATGCCCATAGTGATCGGCTCAAAGCTCTGAATCACCTCGCGCACGCCACGAAAGACGATCTGCAGGCGCTCCGGCAGCGGTCCGCTGCCAGTGCGAATGCAGCCAGACGCCACGTATTCGCAGCCACGCCCCAGATCACGCACCACGCCGTAACCGGTGATACGCGAGCCAGGGTCGATTCCCAAAATCAGCGTCATGCCCTGCCATCCACTCAAAGCACCCAACACAGGAGCGCAATACTGTTTATATATCCAGCTTGCGAGTATAGGGAGTCCCAGCGGCGGCGTCACGCCCGGCGCGCCATAAAAAAACCGGAAGCGCCCAAGGGCAACTCCCGGTTTGTGCATCGCCAGAGCGATCAGTCCAGCTGATCCATCAGCTCATCGGCAATTTCGGCGTTGTGGTAGACGTTCTGCACATCATCCAGGTCTTCCAGCATGTCGATCAGTTTGAGCACCTTCTGGGCAACCTCAAGTTCGGTAATGGGGGCCATGATGGAAGGAATCATCGCCACCTCGGCCTCATCCCCCTTGAAACCCGCCACCGCCAGCGCCTCGTTGACCGCGAGAAAGTCAGCAAAGGAGGTATAGACCTCTGCCGAGCCGTCATCGGCAATCACCACGTCATCAGCTCCAGCCTCTAACGCCGCCTCTAACAAGGCATCTTCATTCACCCCCGGCGCGAAACTGATCTGGCCTTTACGGTCGAACATATAGGCCACCGAGCCGTCGGTGCCGAGGTTGCCGCCGCACTTAACAAAGGCGTGCCGCACCGCAGCTGCGGTGCGATTGCGGTTGTCGGTCATGGTTTCGACAAACACCGCCACCCCATTGGGCGCGTAGCCTTCATAACTGAGCTCTTCGACGTTATCGCCATCGGTATTACCGGCGCCACGGGCGACGGCGCGATCGATGGTATCGCGGGTCATGTTGGCGGTCAGGGCTTTATCCACCGCCAGACGCAGCCGTGGGTTTTCCGCCACCAACGCACCGCCCTTGGCGGCCACGGTCAGCTCACGAATCAGCTTGGTGAAAATCTTGCCGCGCTTGGCGTCTTGGCGCCCTTTGCGGTGCTTGATGTTGGCCCATTTGGAATGACCAGCCATAACTCACCCCATTCTTAACGATTAAATATCAACTCATCCAGATACAAGGAACCCGCTTGTAGACAGCATCTAGCAAGCGGGTTCAGCGCAAAACCGCTAAGCCTTTATTCGGCTTTCGGCTGCTCGCGCAGGCGAATATGCAGCTCACGCAGTGCCTTGTTATCCACCGCACCCGGTGCCTGGGTCATGACGCAGGCGGCGCTCTGGGTTTTCGGGAAGGCAATCACTTCACGAATCGACTGGGCGCCAGTCATCAGCATCACCAGACGATCCAGACCGAAAGCCAGACCACCGTGGGGTGGCGCGCCGTACTTCAGGGCGTCGAGCAGGAAGCCGAATTTCTCTTGCTGCTCGTCTTCGCTGATGCCCAGCACGCGGAATACGGTCTGCTGCATGCCCTTGTCGTGGATACGGATCGAGCCGCCACCCAACTCGGTGCCGTTCAACACCATGTCGTAAGCGCGCGACAGGGCGGCCGCTGGATTGGCTTCCAGCTCGGCCGCGCTGCAGCTCGGCGCGGTGAAGGGGTGGTGCATGGCGGTCAGGCTGCCGTCGTCGTTCTCTTCGAACATCGGGAAGTCGACGACCCACATCGGCGCCCATTCGCAGGTCAGCAGGTTCAGGTCATGACCCAGTTTGATCCGCAGCGCGCCCAGCGCCTCGCTGACCACTTTGAAGGTATCGGCGCCGAAGAACACGATATCGCCATCGACCGCGCCGACGCGATCGAGGATCACATTGAGGTTATCCAGCGGGATGTTCTTGACGATTGGCGACTGCAGGCCTTCGACACCCTTGGCGCGCTCATTGACCTTGATGTAAGCCAGACCGCGAGCACCATAGATGCCGACAAACTTGGTGTAATCGTCGATCTGCTTGCGCGGCATGCTGGCGCCGCCCGGTACACGCAGGGCCGTTACGCGGCACTTAGGGTCGTTGGCCGGACCGCTGAACACTTTGAAATCGACTTCTTGCAGCTGGTCGGCAACGTCCACCAGCTCCATCGGGTTACGCAGGTCCGGCTTGTCCGAACCGTAACGGCGCATGGCTTCGGCCAGGGTCATGTGCGGGAAGTCGCCGAATTCCAGGTTCAAGACTTCCTTGAACAGCTGGCGGATCATTTTTTCGGTGATCGCCATGATGTCGGCTTCATCGAGAAAGCTGGTTTCGATGTCGATCTGGGTGAATTCCGGCTGGCGATCGGCGCGCAGGTCTTCATCGCGGAAGCATTTGGCAATCTGGTAGTAACGGTCGAAGCCGGCCACCATCAGCAGTTGCTTGAACAGTTGCGGCGACTGCGGCAGAGCAAAGAAACTGCCGGCGTGGGTGCGGCTCGGCACCAGATAGTCACGGGCGCCTTCTGGCGTGGCGCGAGTGAGGATTGGGGTTTCCACATCGAGGAAGCCATTTTCGTCCAGGTAGCGACGAATGCTGGTGGTGACGCTGGAGCGCAGTTTCAACTTGGCGGCCATTTCCGGGCGGCGCAGGTCGATAAAGCGATAACGCAGACGGGTTTCTTCGCCGACGTCGGTGTATTCATTCAGTGGAAACGGCGGGGTTTCCGACTCGTTCAGCACTTCCAGCTCATAGCCCAGCACTTCGATGGCACCCGAGGCCATGTTGGCGTTGCCGGCACCGGCCGGGCGCAAGCGCACCTTGCCGGTGATTTTGACCACATATTCACTGCGCACGCGGTCGGCGATGGCAAAGGTCTCGGCGCGATCAGGATCGAACACCACCTGGGCCAGACCTTCACGGTCACGAATATCGAGGAAAATCACGCCGCCATGGTCACGGCGCCGATGGACCCAGCCGCAAAGGGTGACTTCCTGGCCGTCCAGGGTTTCGTTCAGTTGGCCGCAATAATGGCTGCGCATCATGATTTTAGATTCTCGTCATTCTAGAATTCGGGGTTTTGCTTAGGAGCCGGCTCAATGCCTGCTGCGCTTGAGCGGGCTTATTCGGCTTTATCGCCGCCAGCCAGGTTCTTTTTCGCGCCGGTTTTAAAGTCAGTTTCATACCAGCCGCTGCCTTTCAGGCGAAAACCGGGCATGGACAACAGCTTTTTCAACTCGGGAGCCTTACACGCCGGACACTCGAGCAACGGCGCATCACTAAACTTCTGAATAGCTTCGAGCTGGTGATTACAGCGGGTGCATTGGTAATCGTAAATCGGCATTGGCTCTTCTCTATAAGCAAAAAAACAGCAGCGCAAGACCGCGTCCAAAGGCAAGGGGCGCGATTATATATGGTTAATCGACCCCGCGCAGCCGCCTGACCCATTCACCTGCTCAGAGCCATCTATACTGTTCCAGCTGCCCTGGTTTGTTACCTTGCGGAGAGCCGTCATGACCATCCCCTGCCCCGCCGACCTGTCCAACGACCTGGTTGAAGACTTCCGCCTAGACGCCGCCGAGCAATTCCCACGCTGCGAGCAATTGCTGATTGAACTTGAGCACTTCCCCACCGACGAGCAGCGCTTGCATGAGCTATTTCGCATTGTGCACAACCTCAAGGGCAACCTCAGCCTGATCGGCCTCGACGCCCTGACGCCGCTACCACAAGCCATTGAAGAGATCCTCGACGGCCTGCGTGAGAGCCGCCTGAATTTCGACAGTTTGCTCGGCGATGTGCTGCTACTCAGCTTCGATCATCTGCGCGAGCTAATCCGCGAGGCCTTGGGCGGCGCTGAAGCGCGGCTGAATGCCGCCCAGCTGGGTGCGCTTTGCCAAGCGCTGCACGCCCTCGCACTGACTCCCAGCGCCCGGCAAACCGAGCAGCGACGTAACCTGCTGCAGCAACTCGACCCCAGCACCCAACTGCAATTACCACCTGCGCGGGAACAGTCGCCCGTGCAGCACCTGCTCAACCAGCACGGTATCGGCGGCGATGCCGACCTGTCGTTCTTTGCCGAACTGATGCAAGCCAGCGAACAACGCTCACGCTACTGGGCTGGGCGCGGCCAGCGCCTGCTCAGCCTGACCCTGACCATCAATGCCCTTGGCGGCAGCCCAGTGGCACCGGCGCAACTGGCCACGGCGGTGTGTTTGCACGATCTGGGCATGGCGTTTCTACCGCTGGATCTGCTGCATAAAGAGCAATGCCTAAGCCGTGAAGAGCGCCGGCAAATGCAGTCGCATCCGCGCATGGGTTTTGACCTGCTGCGTAAAATGCCCAGCTGGGCCGCCGCCAGTGAAATCATCCTGCAACACCAGGAGCACGCCGATGGCTCGGGCTATCCCAAAGCATTAACCGAAGCCGAAATCTGCCCCGGTGCGTTAATTCTCAATATCGTCGATACCTTCGACGCCCGCACCCACGAACGCGCGCACCAAACCTTAAGCAAGCGCCCATTGATACGCGCCATCCTGGAAATTAACGATCTTGCCGGCAGTCAGTTCAGCAGCCACTGGGTTGAAGTCTTTAATCGCGCCCTACAAACCAGCCCACATTTGGCCCATTCATGAGCGGCACGAGCGCAATAACCGCAGCCAGACAGTGGCCTCAACTAGTCACTTGCCGTCTGACTACACTATCCTGTTCAGATACTGAACTTTGATCGTAGTGACAAGCATGAGCCAAGCACCTAAAGCACCCTCGGTCCTCGACCAGTATCCAGAAGAGTCGCGCGAGTCAGCCGACCTGCTCAAGCAGGCCGTACCGCTGATGATGCGCCATCAAATTGCGCCAAACCCGGTGCATTACGCACTCTGGTACACCTACAGCCAGGGGAGCAACCCCGACCTAAACAGGCGCCTGGACAAAATCGTCGGCGACTTTGACGTATTTCCGCCGGAAACCGCGCTTAAGCTGTTTCGCGAACACATCATCTGCAATGAGCTCGAAGAGGCTCGCGTCAACCAACAGCAAGTCATTGAATTAGTTGATGATATCGAGGGCGATGTAGCCCGTAGTGTTGAGGGCAGCACCGCCTACAACGAAAGCCTGATCTTTGGCCTGCAAGCGTTGCGCGACCCACAGGATGAAAACCTGCCCAACGTGCTCACCGAACTACACGAAAGCACCCAGCAAATGCAGGCACAGCAAGAGAAGTTTCTCTATCGCCTGCGTACCGCACAAACTGAAATCCAGCATTTACGAACCCAGTTAGACCGCGCGCACATGGCCGCCACCCTTGATCACCTGACCCAGATCTTCAATCGCAATGCCTTCACCCATCTGCTCAGCAAAGCCCTGAAAAGCGATTACCGCGGCTTGGCTTTGGTAATGATGGACATTGACCACTTCAAAAACTTCAACGACCAATATGGCCACCCACTCGGCGATCGGGTGCTGCAGCATGTCGGTCAACTGCTGCGCGACCTGCTCCCGCCACGGGCCATGGCTGCGCGCTACGGTGGCGAAGAGTTTTGCGTGATCATGCGCGACTGCCACGACCTGCAAACCGCCCACGCCTTTGCCGAGCGCTTGCGCCTGAAAATACAAGCGTTACGGGTCAAAGTACGCAGCACTGACAAGGTGATCGACAGCATCACCGCCTCCTTTGGCCTCGCCCTCGCCCAGGCTGGCGACGATCCAGAAGGCTTGATCACCCGCGCCGATGACCAGCTGTACAAGGCCAAGCACAGTGGCCGCAATCAGGTACACCCCCCGGCCTCATCAGCGGCTTTAAGCGCTTGATTTGAGTACCCTCGCACTTTGCTGTTAAATACGCCCCGTGCTGTAAACAGCGAGTTCTTCGCCATTTGCGCATAGGCCGATGCTGCGTGCCTGTCCAACGCCATTTTTGCCTACATGGCGAACCACGCAAGCTCTGCTCTTCCTCGTTATCCATCTTGAAGTGAGCTAATTAAACATGTTGAAAATTGTCCACCTGTTAACCGGCGCGGCCGCGTTGCTGCTGTCCTTTATCCCCAGCCTGCGTAGCGATGCCCTACCCTACTTGCAACAAGCTGACGCGCTCTATCTAGGCCTGTTTGGTCTGTTTAACCTGCTCTACGCACCAGAAGTCACGCAAAGCCGCGAGCGTTTGCAAAATCTGGTGTCGGTATTGCTGGTATTTGCCGTCGCCCTGCAAACCATGATTCTGCTGGCCCCAATGCCATTGATCGGCACTCAACCGGCAGCACTCTTTGCATTTTTGGCCATTACCGCGGCCGTGGCGTTAAACCTGATCCTTAACCTGCAGCAAAATCGTGCCTACAGCCAGCCAGCGCCGCAAGACCTGGGCGACCGTGAAACCGGCACAGTGAAGTGGTTCAACACCTCCAAGGGTTTTGGCTTTATCTCCCGTGATTCGGGCGACGATATTTTTGTGCACTTTCGCGCCATCCGTGGCGAAGGCCACCGGGTCTTGGTTGAAGGCCAACGCGTCGAGTTCGCCGTGATGCAACGCGACAAAGGCCTGCAAGCTGAAGATGTGATTGCCGCGCTGCCCAGCCGCCGCTGAGCAAGGTTGGCTGAGTTAATCAGCCGCCACAAAAAAGCCCGCATCCATGGATGCGGGCTTTTTTATGTCCGCATTAATAATGCGGCGGCGGTGTGTGATTATCTTCCAGGCCAAATTGGCTTTGCTGCTCTTCCTGGCGTTTAACCAGGGCGGCGATTTGCTGTTGCAGGCGATCAATTTGTCGCTGCTGACTCACCACCACATCGTTCAGGCTCTGAATAGTGTCATCCTGAAAGGTCAAACGGCATTCCAGCTCATTGATCCGCGCCTCGACACTCATAGTTCACCCGGCAAAAAGTTAAAATCATCGGTCAACACCATCCGCAACTTGGCCAAAACTGTCGCCAGGTGTTCGGCGCTATAGGGCTGCGCCGGCAATTTACCCCAGACTGGCGCCGGCCAGACGGCATCCTCACGGCGGCGCACTATTACATGCATATGCAGCTGACTGACCATATTGCCCAGGGTCGCGACATTCATCTTGTCGGCGGCGAAGGTGTCTTTGAGGGTTTCTGCCAGCGCCGTGGTTTCTTGCCACAACAGCCGCTGATCATCGCCATCGAGCTGAAACAACTCGCTGACATCCTCGCGGCGCGGCACCAGAATGAACCAGGGGAACTGCGCATCGTTCATCAGCAATAAGCGGCACAGGGCAAAATCGCCGATCACCAAGGTGTCCTGTTGCAAGCGTGGATCGAGACTAAACATGGCGACGGCTCCCCGTTAACATCGAGTAATTGCAGTTTAGCGGGCCAAGCACCGCCACCGCGAAAAATGCCGCCAAGGATACCCGCTTGTGCCGCCCTGCGCCCGTTCAGAGCTGTCGCGGCAAAGTCACCAACACTTCCAGACCGCCGAAAGGCGAATCGCGCAGATCAATCGAACCTGCATGCAGTTCAACCACCCGCTGCACGATCGACAAACCCAGGCCGGCGCCCTGCCCCATGCCTTGGCGGAAAAACCGCTCGAACAGCTTCTCGCGCAGCTCTGCCGAAACCCCCGGACCACTGTCCTGCACGCGCAGCAATAACGTGGCGGGTTTCGCCTCAAGGCAGACACGAATGCGCCCGCCGCTGGGGGTGTACTGCACCGCATTGCCGACCAGATTCTGCAGCAGGGTGCCCAGGCTAGGTCCATCGGCGAGCAACTGAAAGTTGTCGCCCTCGGTCTGCAACTCCAACTCTTGCTGACGGGCCAGCGCCAGCGGCGTCAACTCGGCCAGTTCTTGGCGCAGCAAGGCGGAAAAATCCAGCTCGCCCATGCTCAACTGCACCGCCGCCGGCTCCAGCCGCGCCAAGGTCAAGAGCTGGGTAACCACCCGAGTTGCACGCTCGACGCCATTGCCCAGTTGCAACAGGGCATTGGCACGATCAATGGGATCTGGCGCCTGCTGGGCATTTTGCGCATGAATGCGCAGCACCGCCAACGGCGTGCGCAACTCATGGGCGGCGTCGGCCAAGAAGCGCTGCTCGCGGGCCAGCAACTGGGCAATTTGTTGCAGCAAGCGATTTAACGCCGCCACCATCGGCTCCAGCTCGCGGGGCAGCGGCGCCAGCAGCAGCGGCGCCAAATTATCCGGCGCCCGGCTTTTAATGAAGCTGGCCATCTGCGCCAGCGGCGCCAGGCCCCAGCCGATCGCCAGCCAAATCAACAGCGCCAGAATGGGTAAAGCCAACAACTGCGGCAAAATGATTCGTCGGGCGATTAAACCGACCAACTCTCCACGCACATCCTCGCGCTCACCGACCAAAATCCAACGCTGGTCAGGCAGGTCATGCAGCAAAAAAATCCGCCAGTGATAGGCCCCCGCCGACACCTCGTGATAGCCCGCCAAGCCCGCCGGTAGCGGTGCCGCAGCACTAACGGAGCTGCCGCCGGGCAAGGTCACTAACAACTGCGCCAGCAACTCGTTCGGGGCACTGGCCGATTGCAACAACAACTGACCGCGATTATCCAGCAACTGAAAAGCCATCTTGCTTTCGTAAGGGTGCCCGGCACGCAGCTTATCGCCCTCCACCCCTTGGCGCTGACCGGCAAAAGCCTCATCCAGCGCGGCCTGCAACAGATGCTGGGACGCCGGCGAGACGTCCCGGCCGATCATCCCTTGCAGCAAGCGGGCGCTTTGCGCCAACTGCGCATCGAACAGTTCCTCAATCTCATGATTGGCATCGCGATAGCTTCGGTAAGAGATCAAGGCCATCGAGAAACTCAGCACGCTGAGCACTAACACCAAGGTGCGGGCACGAATAGAACGCAGCATGAACACCTACTTATTATCGACCGCCAGATCCAGCAAATAGCCCACGCCGCGCACGGTGCGGATCAGCTCCGGGAAGAATTTTTTGCGCAGGTGATGAATATGCACCTCCAGGGCATTGCTCTCCACCTCTTCGTCCCAGCCGTAGAGCACTTGCTGCAATTTGTCGCGGGTCAATACCCGGCCGGGCTGGACCAGCAATTCCTGCAGTAACAGGAACTCCTTGCGCGGCAAATTGACCACCCGTTCTTGAAAACGCACTTCCTGATTGACCGGGTCGAGGCTGATGCCACGAAACTCCAGCAGCGGTTGCACCCGATTGAAACTGCGCCGTAACAGTGCCCGCAAGCGGGCCTTCAGCTCGGCGACATCAAAAGGCTTGGTCAGATAATCATCGGCACCGGCGTCCAGCCCGGCAATCCTATCGGCCGTGGCATCGCGCGCGGTGAGCACCAAGACAGGCACCGGATTGGCCGCCGAGCGCAGGTTTTTCAGCAGTTGCAGGCCGTCCATGCGCGGCAAGCCAAGGTCGAGAATCACCAGTTCAAAGCTTTCACTGCTCAAGGCATGCAGGGCACTGACGCCGTCCTGCAGCCAATCGACCGTGTAGCCTTCGGGCTTGAGGGCGGTGCGAATGCCCTCGCCCAAGGCCAGATCATCTTCAACCAACAAAATGCGCATGCAAGGTCTCCATATCAGGCCGTGTGGAAACGTAGCGAGCGAAGGTTAGGCAAGGCGAAAATAGGCGAGGACGCGGAGTTTACGAGTTGTAAATGAGCAGTCCGAGCCTGTTTTTAACGCCGCATAACCGAGCGCAGTAGTTTTCACACAGCCTGATGAGTGGTAATTGAGCTTATTTAAGCTCGTCCTGCACCTTGGTCAGCAAGGCGTTAACTTCCGCGCGGCGACCCTGATCGGCGACTTCCCGACCCGCTCGGGGCGCGGCAGCCAAGGCTTTTTCCAACGCAGCTTTGGCTTCGCTGTAACGCTCTTGGCGGAACAGAAAATCGGCGTAGAAATAGTTCGGGTCAATGCCATTCGGGTTCAACTGCAGCGCTTGCTTGAGCATCTTCTCCGCTTGCTCATCATCGCCAAAACCAACCGGCCAGCCGGGCACCTGGTAATAGAGCGCGCCCAGGCTGGTGTAAGCCGAGCCGTACAAGGCATCCGGATTAAGCGCCAGCGCCTGCTCCAGACTGGCCTTGGATTGCTTGACCAGATCCAGCGCGCCCAAACCACCTTTGGCGCCGGCATAGGTGCTCAGCACAATGCCGCGCCAGATATAGAACTCGGCATCTTTCGGGTTGTTGCGCACTTGCGTTTCGGCTTCAGCGGCCAGCACGGCGAAGGCCGCCTCGCGCTGCTCTTTGGGCAGTTGATAGTTAATTTCAGCCCAGCGACTTTGCAACACCTGCAGGCTTTTCTGGCCGCTTTCACTGAGGGCAAAACTGGGCAAACTGGCCAGGCACAAAAGTCCGGCAACCAGGCAACGTAGCTTCATAATCAAGAACTCCAGTTAAGGTTTGTTGCGCGCAAAGCGCTGGATGATAGGTAACTGTTTACGCAAGGCCTGATCGACCACCCGCGGCAGCAGGCTGTTGAGGCGCACAAAAAACTTTTCCGGCCAACCCAGGTACAACTCTTCACGCTCACGCACTATGGCTCCCACCACCTGTGCAGCCACTGCCACGGGATCGTCCATGGCGACGTTGAGCTCATCATTCATGGCGACCACCGCCGCGCTGTTCATGCTGGTTTGAGTCGCCCGTGGGGCAATGTACAGAACCTTTATCTCAGTATCCGCCAGCTCACGGCGCAACGCTTCGGAAAATCCGCGCAGGGCAAACTTGCTCGCGCAGTAGGCAGCAAAGCCCGGATAACCGATGGAGCCAAAGGTTGAGCCCAAATTAACCACCAAGGCTCGCCCCTGAACGCGCAGCATTGGCAGTAATTTATGGGTCAGCTGCAAGGTTGCGGTCACGTTGAGGCCAATCAAACTGGCAATGGCCGCTTCGTCGTGCTGCTCAAGCAAACTGAATCTATTGCTGCCGGCAGCATTAATCAGGGTATTTATCCCGCCGAACCGCCGGGCCGCCGCCAACACCGCTTCGCGACCTGCGCTCTCGGCAATATCGGCCTGGACCAACTCGACTTGCCCGGGAAAACGCAACGCCATAGCCTCTAAGGCCTGCATGTGTCGCCCGACCAACAGCAACTTGGCCCCGCCCGCCGCCAAACGTTCGACCAGCGCCTGACCTATGCCGCCACTGGCGCCGGTAATAACCGCACGACAATCGATAAGTTGCATGCGGCCCCCTTAAGCCGACAACGGCAGGCTGCGAAACATATCGCCATACAGGCGGTAAACCATCTTGGCGGTGTGCACCACCGCGGCCTGATCGGCCGGATCGTCGAGGCGATTCATCAGCTTTTTGTAAAACTCCATATGGTCGATGTCCAGGCTGCCATGGGAGATCAGGTAACTAAACGCCTGCTCCGGCAACCCCAGCTCACCCTTGATGATGCCGGCGGCGTGGGTTGCCAGCGCAATGCTGGTGCCTTCCAGCACGTTAACCATGCCGAAAAAACTCACCGGATTGTCGCGATTGATCCGGTCATAGACATAGCTGACCATCAACTCAGTCGGCAGGTTGGGCGTCTCGCGCCGCACCACCTCGGCATCGGCGCCACAGGCGCGAATGTCATTGAGAATCCACTCCTGATGGCCGTACTCCTCTTCGATGTACTCGGCAATCGCCTCGCGCAACCATTCCAAGCGCTCCGGCAAACGGGCGCCACAGGCCATCAACAGCGGCACCGTGTGCTTAACGTGGTGATAGGCCTGACCCAAAAACGCCACATAACTGGCGGCGCTAACGGTGCCCGCCAGCACTTGGGCGATGATCGGAGCACTGAGCAAGTACTCGCGCTCGGCCGTGGTTTGCTCTTGCAGTTGATCAAAAAAATTCATGCAACCTCCTAAAGTGCTTCATTGGCCAATAATTGATCGATGGCCGCCTGGTAATGATTCAATAACGCCGGACGCCGTAGCCGACCATTGCTGGTGGCCAAGCCGTTGCTGTCGCTAAAGGGTTGTTCTGCGCGCAACCAGTGATGGGCACGGGCGTAGTCCGGCAAGCCGCGATTAACCTCGGCAACCGCGGCGGCCAACTCCGCATCACTGGTACTGGCAAACCGCGGCAGCAGCACTGCCACATTGGCCGGCAGCGCCTCGCCATGCAGCCAGGCCTGAGCAATCGGCAATTGCTGGACGAGCTCGGCTTCAACCCACTCCGGGTTAACGTTGCGACCAAACGCGGTAATAAATTGATGTTTTTTGCGCCCGTGCAACACCAAGAAGGCGCCGTCAAAATGGCCAAGATCACCGCTGCCCAACCACTCATCGCTGAGCGCTGGCTCACCTAAATAACCGAGCATCTGCGCGCCTTTGACCAACACCTCACCATCCGCCGCCAAACGCACCTGCACATGCGGCAACGGCGTGCCGACGCTGCCGATCTTGCGCTGCAGCGGAGTGTTCAGGCACACCACCGAAGCGCACTCAGACAACCCATAACCTTCATAGATAGGCAAACCCAAGGCATCGGCACGGGCCAGCAATTGCGCCGAGACCCGGCCACCACCCACGGCCACAAAACGCAGCGAGTCGGGGATCGGCAAGCCGCGCTCGGCGGCTGTGACCAAGGCCAGCAGCAGTTGCGGCAGCAGAATCAAACTGTGCGGCTGCACGCGATTCAGGCTGCGCAAAAAACTCGGCAGATCAAACTGACTGGCGCCCTTGAGACCAACCTCGGCGAGTGGCATTAACTCAATAGTGGCGCCGGCCAGCAAGGGCGCATAAATGCCGGCAATGTTCTCCAGCAAAGTGGCCAGCGGCAGCACGCACAGATGACGCTCGACCTTGCAGGGCGCGCTGGCCTGCCAAAGGCTCTGCGCCACCCGCAACTGCAGCGCCGCATCCAGACACACGCCTTTGGGCTGACCGGTGGTGCCGGAGGTGTAGGTGACTTTCACTGTCCCGAGCGGTAGCGGCGTCACCTGCGGCTGCGGGCGCTGCAACAACCCAGGGCTGACCGGCATAAAGCCCAGCGCCGCAAAGGCCGCCGACTGATCGCTGATCAAACTGTCTACGCCGGCATTATCCAGCACATGGCGCTGCTGCTCGGCGGAGAAGAACCCAGGTAAAGGGATGCAGACCACACCCGCCATTAAGGCCGCCAGATCCCACAACACCCACTCCACGCCGTTATCCAACGCCAGCCCCAAACGCTGCGCACCCAGTTGGTGCAACCGCTCGGCGCGCGCCTGGGCTTCGAGCAATAACTGCCCATAGCTGAGTTGCCGCTCGGCTTCGATCAACGCCGGGCGCTGACCATGGCCGCGCAACGCCGCTATAAAGGTCTCAACCGCAGCTGACATTGGCCAACTCCTCGACCGCGTACAACGGCTGATAACCCAAACGCCGATAAACACCCATGGCCTGCAGGCGCTGATGGCCAGTGTAAATATCGCCGACCATGACCTGTGGCGCGGTGGCGTAATAGCTGCCCCAAGCGCCGAGCTCGGCGCCCATGCACGCGGGGTCGGCCAACCCCAGCGACAACGGGCTCAAACCTAAACGTTGAAAGCTATTCAGTAAGGTCGTAGTGCCGGTAAAGGTCACCCAGCGAAACCCCAGCGCCACCAACACGTCTGTCAGCGCCACTATTAATAGACGCGCATGCCCCGCGCCCACTGCGGCCAGGTTGCCCACCTCAACGATTTCACTCCGTTTAAGGTAACGACCGTTACCGGCGGTAATCTCTTGCTCAATGGGACGGCTGAGGTAACGCTCTAAAAACAGCTCCCCAGCATCGGCGCCACGAATCCCCACGGCCGCTTGCAGTTGCCCCGCCGCATTCTCCAGCCCCAGCAGGCAGGGCATGAAGTGCTCAATTTTCGCCCCGTAGTGTTCAGCAAAACGCACACGAATAAAGTTTTCTATCTCACTTCGACGCTTTGTGCACGGATGTTGCTTAAGTAAATACAGCGACAATGCAGGGTCGTGCCCGATCCGGGCCAACGCCCCTTCATGATGTTCCCAAGGCAACTGCATACCATCCACCCCTAGCCGTTATGTCTGCTTGGGATGGATTTTCAGCAATCAACCTTAACTAAGGCTTAAGCGACACGGGCAAAAGCACAGATCGGCAGTGAAACCAAGACTCTTGCGACACTTAAGTTATACAAACGCGACACCCTGCCAAAAAATCTCGGGCGGTTGGACCGCAACTATCGCCACAAGTGCCTGCGTGTTATAAATTCGACGCCGACACAATAAGAACACCTGTCCACACGTACACATAAGTTGGACTGACAATTTTAAAACCAAAGGAGCACACCTAATGCAAATGATGAAGTGGAGCGTAATGGCCCTGGCAATCGCCGCGGCAACGACCCAACTGGCTTACGCTGACGTCCAAGACGACGCAGCAGCCAAGGAAAACCTTTCCAGCCAAGCCAAATCCAATGGTTTCCTGGAAGACAGCACCCTTGACCTGCTGAGCCGCAACTTTGCATTCAACCGCGACTTTAAATACGTCGACAAAAATACTGTTAACGAGTGGGCTCAGGGCGAAATGCTCACCTACTCCTCGGGCTTTACTCAAGGCACCGTTGGTTTCGGCGTGGATGCTTACGGCTACCTGGGCTTGCGACTGAATAGCGGTGACGGCAGCACTGGCAGCGGCCTGCTGCAGAACAACACTAAATACCGTGCCGACGGGTCAGACTACGAACAGGCTAACGATCAATACGGCACTGCCGGCGCCGCCGTTAAAATGCGCGTATCGGAAACCGTACTGAAGTACGGCGACCAACGCACAGCAGCTCCAGTTTTTGCAACTGCTGACTCCCGCTTACTGCCAGAAACCGCCACCGGTTTTAACCTGATGAGCGAAGAAATCAGCGGCCTGGTTGCCGAAGCCGGTCATTTCACCGCATTCAAAGACCGTAACGGCACCGACCACGAAGACGAACTATCGACCAGCTACTCGGGCACGACCGCCGAGGCAATTTCCTACTTCGGCGCTAGCTACGGCATCACTGACGAACTGAGCGCCAGCCTCTACGCTTCGGAAGTTGAAGACACATGGCGCCAGTACTACGCCAACGTCAACTACAGCCTGGCTCTGGCCGATGATCAAGCCGTAGCTGTTGACTTCAACATCTACCGCACCAATAACTACGGCGACTCCCTTGCCGGCAACATTGGCAACACCACGTTCTCGTTGGCTCCGTCTTACACAATCGGCGCACACAAGTTCACCCTGGCCTACCAGCAGAATGAGGGTAACAGCCCATTTGACTACGTAGGCGGCGATTCAATCTTCCTCGCTAACTCGGTCCAGATCAGTGACTTCTCCATGGCTGGCGAAGAGTCCTGGAAAGCCAAGTACGACCTCGACATGACCACTTATGGTGTTCCTGGCCTGACCTTCATGGCTCTGTACGTCACCGGTTCAGGTGCTGACAGCAACAAAAGCGATGTCTACAACAACTACATCGGCGACACCCGTGGCGGCGAAGAGTGGGAACAAAACTTCGAAGCCAAGTATGTGCTGCAAGAAGGCCCAGCCAAGGATCTATCCCTGCGCCTGCGTGAGTCGGTTTACCGCTCCAACACTGCAGCCAACGGCTATGAAACTGGTGACACGAACGAAGTTCGTCTGATCGTCGAATACCCACTGAGCATCCTGTAACTCAGCGGTAATTCGTAGCAGCACAAAAAAGCCCGGTTCGCCGGGCTTTTCTTTGCCTGCAATCTCAGGCGCCAAACACTACAGCGGCAAGGCGTATGTGCCGGTCACATGGGCCACCAACTCGTCCTCACCCTGTGAATACAGCGACACCTCGCACACCGCCTGGCGGCGTGACAGCCGCAAAATCCGCGCCTCGGCGACCAGATCAACCGGCTTTGGCTTGGTCAGAAAATTGATATTTAGGTTGGCGGTAACCGCCATCTCGACCCGCCCCAAGCGCCCCAACACCACCGCATACATGGCCGCATCGGCCAGCGACATAATGACCGGCCCCGACAGAGTGCCGCCCGGACGCACCAACTTGCCGTGAAACGGCACCCGCGCCACGGCCTTATCCATATCCAGATGATCAATCTGCAGGTCGATATCGTCCGCCATGGGCACACCCAGACGAATCAAACTTTGCACCTGCTCAGCAGTTAAAATACTCACCGGCATTCCCTCTTGCTATCAGGCTGGCCGCCTGTACGCGACTGTACAGGCACCGTACAATGACCAACTATTTAAGCAGCTGCTCAACATCGTTACGCGCGGGGCTGCACTGCCCGCACTGGCGCCGATATTGAACAGATTCCAAGCCTTCGCAACTGACATAACGGCCAATCATGCGCACCAGCCAGTATCTGCTCTCGACCCTTAAAGAAACCCCCTCTGACGCAGTCGTCATTAGCCACAAATTGCTGCTGCGCGCCGGCATGATCCGCCGCCTGGCCTCCGGCCTGTACACCTGGCTGCCGATGGGATTGCGCGTGCTGCGCAAGGTCGAGGCAATAGTGCGCGAAGAGATGAACGCCGCCGGCTCCCTGGAAGTGCTGATGCCGCTGTTTCAGCCGGCTGAACTCTGGCAGGAATCCGGGCGTTGGGAAGAGTACGGCCCTGAGCTGCTGCGGGTGAAAGACCGTCACGGTCGCGAATTTTGCGCAGGCCCAACTCACGAAGAAGTGATCACCGACCTGGCCCGCAACGAGCTGAACAGCTACAAGCAGTTGCCACTCAACCTGTATCAGATCCAGACCAAGTTTCGCGACGAAATACGCCCGCGCTTTGGCCTGATGCGTGGCCGCGAATTCATCATGAAAGACGCCTACTCCTTCCACCAGGATCAAGCGTCCCTGCAACAGACTTATGACCGCATGCACCAAGCCTACTGCAACGTGTTTACTCGCCTAGGCTTGAACTTCCGTCCGGTAGAAGCTGACACCGGCTCGATCGGCGGCACCGGCTCCCACGAATTCCATGTACTGGCCGAATCCGGTGAAGACGATATCGCCTTCAGCGACAGCTCCGACTACGCCGCCAATATCGAAAAAGCCGAGGCCATTCCACGGGAATCCGCACGTGGCGCTGCCACCGAAGAATTGCGTTTGGTCGATACCCCGAACACCAAAACCATCGACGATCTGGTCAGCCAATTTGGCTTGGCCATCGAGAAAACCGTTAAGACCCTGGTGGTGCACAGCAGTGAAGCCGGCAAGCTGATCGCCCTGATTATTCGTGGCGACCACGAGCTGAACGAGATCAAGGCCGCCAACCTCGAACAGGTTGCCAGCCCGCTGGTGTTCGCCTCCGAAGCCGAACTGCGCGATGCCATCGGTGCTGGCGCCGGTTCTCTGGGCCCGCTGAACCTGCCATTAGCCTGCATCGTTGACCGCTCCGTGGCCCTGATGAGCGACTTTGGCATCGGCGCCAATATCGATGACAAGCACTACTTTGGCGTCAACTGGGAGCGCGACTTGCCACTGCCAGCGGTTGCCGACCTGCGCAACGTGGTCGCCGGCGACCCAAGCCCGGACGGCCAAGGCACCTTGGTGATCAAGCGCGGCATCGAAGTTGGGCATATCTTCCAACTCGGCACCAAGTACAGCCAGGCACTCAACTGCCAGGTACTGGGCGAAAATGGCAAGCCGGTCGTTCTGACCATGGGCTGCTACGGCATTGGCGTATCGCGC
>MHZN01000209.1 GCA_001830395.1 Pseudomonadales bacterium RIFCSPLOWO2_12_59_9
GCCACCTCCACTGCCACCTCCGTGGCCACCGCCATTACCGCCGCCACCGCTGTCGCGGGCATAAGCGCTGGAAGACGGATTCAGGTCATCGGGAACCAGCGCTAACGAAGCGCTCAGTGTTGTCGCTATGGCCAGCGCCAATAAAGCCTTGTTGAACGTCATGGCAATCTCCTCGAGTAATAGAAGCCAATGGCTAAATATTAGGACCCCCAGAAGTCGTTAGCACCGAGACTGACCAGCGGCCGTAGTCTTGGCGGCGCTCGACGCAGCTTTTAAGCACGCAAACGACGGGTTTTCCAAGTGCCCAGGCCGTTGTGCACGAGGTTGGCACAGAACGACCAGAGCCCAGATTCATTGGGCTTGGTTGCCTGCCCCTTGGCTAGCCGACGTAGCTGGCGCGAGTACCACACCACTTCCATCAGGGCCATGCGGTCGATGGCTTTGATGCCGGTGCGAATCGGTCGCACCGCATGCTCGGGTTCCTGGCCGGCCAACAGGCGCAGCGGCAAGTCCGGCTCTATGGCCATGCCACGGGCGATGCCGACCAGGTCCAGCGCGCCGCTGGCAACGGCTGCCGCCATGCCGCCGACACTGCGAAAACCACCGGTGACCATCAGAGGCACCTTGACCGTGGCGCGGATTTTTTCGGCAAACTCCAAGAAGTACGCCTCACGCTCCAAGCTGCTGGCTTTGTGCTTGCCGCTGTCGCTCATGGCCGGCGCCTCGTAGGTGCCGCCGGACAGCTCGACCAGGTCGATGCCGGCGGCTTGCAGCGCCACTATCACCGCCAGGGATTCCTCTTCGGTAAAGCCGCCGCGCTGGAAATCCGCCGAGTTGAGTTTGATCCCAATCGGGAAATCGGCGCCCACCTCGGCACGAATCGCCTTGAACACCTCCAGCACAAAACGCCGGCGGTTCTCGGCGCTGCCGCCCCACTGATCGTCGCGCTGGTTGGTCAAGGGTGAAAGAAACTGGCTGACCAGATAGCCATGCGCGCCATGAATCTGCACGCCGCTAAAACCGGCACTTTTAACCACACCGGCAGAGCGGGCGAAGCGCTGAATCAGCTCGACTATTTCGGCCTCGGTCAATGCCCGTGGAGCGGCAAAAAACGGCTGCAGCGCCTGATTAAAAGGCACCGCCGAAGGGGCGACGTTCTCCACGTTCAAGCCCTTGGGCGACTGCCGGCCAGGGTGATTCAGCTGCACCCAGATCTGCGCACCCGTGGCCTGCCCGGCCTCGGCCCAACGGCGCAGCACGGGCAAGTCAGTCTCATCTTCGATCACCACGTTGTTCGGCTCGCCGAGGGCGCGGCGGTCGATCATGGCGTTACCGGTAATCAGCAAACCACTGCCACCCGCCGCCCAACGCCCGTACAAGCGCACCAACGCCTCGGTGGGGTGATTGTCGATGCTGCCCAGCGCCTCACTCATGGCGGACTTGGCCAAACGGTTCTTCAACTGGCTGCCATTGGGCAGGCTCAAGGGCTGCTGCAGCAGGGCTTGCGGGCTATTCATTGAATGTCTCCAGGGTGGGCCAGGCAGAGCCTGTGCTAACGATTGCGCGCGGTTAAGCGGGCGGCACAGGGTTTATACGTGGGCTCACCATAAAAAACGATTCGATAGTTGTCAAACTATAGAATTGTCGAAATATGTCACAATCACCCCGATCAATCTGTGGATAGCCCCATGAGCAACCTAAGCGCAATCGAACGCGAGCAACTGGCCAAGGCCTTTAAAGCCTTGTCCGCGCCCAACCGTTTGGCGATGTACCTCGATCTGTTGGCACAAGAAGAAACCAGCGTCGCCCATTGCCGCCTGGGCGATCTGATTGATCGCCTGGAGATTGGCGCGCCGACGGTGTCCCATCACCTCAAAGAGCTGGTCAATGCCGGCCTGATCGAGGTGCAGCGCGACGGCAAATTTATCCGCTGCCGTTTGAATGTGGCCATGCGCGCCCGCCTGGCGGCCTTCTTCAGTACGCCGGAATAAGCCTGAGATCAGGCGCTTAAGCGC
The DNA here is from genome assembly GCA_001830395.1 of Pseudomonadales bacterium RIFCSPLOWO2_12_59_9. Taxonomy (GTDB): domain Bacteria; phylum Pseudomonadota; class Gammaproteobacteria; order Pseudomonadales; family Pseudomonadaceae; genus Aquipseudomonas. The sequence continues at coordinate 2,016 of MHZN01000209.1, forward strand.
TCGCGCAAGCGCCCGAGCATGCCCAGCAGGCTGCCGACTCGTTCCCGCTCGGGCTCATCGCGTGGCGCCACCGGCAAGCGCTGTACTTGCGCAGCCGACTGGCTGCGCAACAGCACGGCTTGCGCTGCCGCCGCCTGCAGGCCTTTATCGAACAGACCTTTGCGGATCGGTTTGGGTAAGTAGCGAAAGATCTGCGCCTCATTGATCAGCTTGAGCAACGCCTGGGTGTCTTGAAACGGCGTGACCACCAAACTGAGCAAACGTGGGTGCAGCCGCGCCAGGGTTTTGAGCAAGGGGACAGTGTTCTCGCCGGCCAAATTCAGGTCGCTGACCAGCAGATCGATCGACTCGTGATTAAGAAACTGCAACGCCTCCGTCAGATTGGCTGCACGCAGCAGGCGATGCCCACCGGTCACGCAAAACTCGGCTACCACCGCCAGGGTTTGCGGATCGTCATCGAGCAATAACAGCTTCAACGCCGTCTCGGCCGGCACCGGCGACTCAAGCATTGCGGCAGTCGCCGGGACTTGGCGCAACGCCAACTCGCCGGCCTGGCGCAAGGTAAAGGCCATCTCCTGGGCATCCCAGGGTTTGGTCAGGTAGCGAAAGATGCCGCCATTGTTGAGCGCCGCCACCGCCGCATCCAAGTCCGAATAGCCGGTCAGTAAAATTCGCAGGGTTTGCGGGGCGATTTGCTGCGCCGCCGCCAACAACTCGGCGCCAGTCATGCCGGGCATCCGCTGATCGCTGACCAGTACATGCACGGTCTCGCTCTTCAGCCGCTCGAGAGCGCGGCGCGGATCGCTTTCGGTCAGCACCTCGTATTCACGGCGAAACTGCAGGGCGAGGCTGCGCAAAATGCGCTCTTCGTCATCGACAAAGAGGATGCGAATTCGCTCACTCATGTTCAAGCGCTCCTTTTCAGCTGGTCAGCTTGACGGCGCGGCAAGCGCAGCACGAAGCGCGTGCCGCGCCCCAATACCGAGGCCACGCGAATAGTGCCGCCGTGGTCCTGAATGATTTTAAAACTGATCGACAAGCCCAAGCCGGTGCCCTCGCCCACCGGCTTGGTGGTGAAGAACGGATCAAAAATCCGCTTCTGCACCTCCGCCGACATGCCGCGCCCGCTGTCCTCAATCGAGATCAGCACGTAATCGGCTTCGGCCCAGGTTTTCACCTGAATGCGGCCGAAACCGTCGATGGCTTGCGCGGCGTTATTCAACAGATTGAGCAACACCTGATTGATCTGCGACGGCGCGCAGGCGATGGCGGGTAACTCGCCGAGCTGCTGCAACACCTCGGCCTTATCCTTGAGGTTGTTGCGGGCAATCAGCAAGGCGCTGCGGATGCAGTCGTTAAGGTCAACCTGCTCGCTCATGGCACGGTCCAGCCGGGCAAAATCCTTCAAACCAACCACTAATTCTGCGATCTGCCCGAGGCCATAACCGGTGTCGGCAAACAACTGCTGCAGGTCTTCGGCCAGCAGCTCCGGGGCGGCTTGCGCGCGGCTAGTGGCAGCCGAATCCAGCGCTGCGGCCAAGCGTGGTTCGTCGCAGCTGGGGTCGGCCAAACAATCAGCTAACTCGGCCTGCGCCGTGGCCAACTGCAACAGCGGCAGGCTCAGTTCACGCAGCAACTGCACGTTGTTGGTGACATAACCCAATGGGGTGTTCAGCTCATGGGCGACGCCGGCGACCATCTGCCCGAGGGAGGCCATTTTCTCCGACTGCACCAGCTGCACTTGCGACTCTTTAAGGTCAACCAAGGCTTGGCGCAGCACGCGATTGCGTTGGCCGACGCGGCTCTCCATGGCCTTGAGCACATCCAGCACAGTGCCCAGGCCGCAATACCGGCCCTGTGCATCGATCAGCATAAAATCGTCACGAATCGGTGATTGCAGCTGCGCGGTAATTTGCCGGGCCGCCTCTTCCAGACTGGTGTCCAGGCACACCAGCAAAGGCTGCGGGTTCATTACCTCGCTAACCGGCTTATTGCCCCAGAGGTCACGGCCAAAACGCTGCATGAAAATATTTTGCAGTGCATAACGGCTGACCAAGCCCGCCGGCCGGCCGTCCTCATCAACCAACGGTAACGACAAAAAGCTGCTGTGCACCGCCTGCAGAAAGCACTCGGCCACCTCACTGATGCTGGTGTTGACGGGCAAAGGTTGCACAGCGCGAAGCAGCTGGGCGAGCGCAGGAGCGGTGTTCATAGACAATCCGGGCGACTAAGACTGGAACCGCATTGAACCAGCGCCAAGTTTCGGTCAGATGACATTGGCGATTTGTCCCAGGCGCGGCCCTACGGAGCCTAACCCAGCAGCCGGTATGCTCAGCCACGCTGAATCCACGAGTGCTAAAAGCCTCAGCTATATTGCTTTCAGCGTATTCGCCAATGCGCCGCACACGGAGACTCTGGCCATGGGCACTTTCATTCGTTTTTGTTGGACCCTGCTGCTGCTCAGTGGCAGCGTTCAGGTCAGGGCAGACGAGCCGCTGACCTACCTCACCGAGGCTTATCCGCCCTACAATTTCAGCGACAACAATATTTTGCGCGGCATTGCCGTGGACCTTTTAGTGCTCGCCAGTCAGCAGACCGAGCAGCCGGTGCAACGCAGTCAAATCCGCCTGATGCCTTGGGCGCGCAGTTACCGCACCGTGCTGAAAAAACCCAACCACGTGCTGTTCTCCACCACCCGCACGGCCGCACGGGAGAAGCTGTTCAAGTGGGCCGGGCCGATTATCGCCACCCGCGTGGTGCTGCTGGCGCGCAAAGACCGCGCCATTCATATCGACTTTGCCAGTGATCTGCAGCACTACCGCATCGGCAGCATCAACGATGACATTGGCGAGCAAGCCGTGCTGGCCTTGGGCGTTCAGGAGACGCAGTTGCACCACTCCAGCAATGCCGACGCCTCGGCACGCCAGTTACAAGCCGGGCGCATCGACCTCTGGGCCTACGAAGAGAACGTAGCGCACTGGTTCCTGCGCAACGCCGGCTTCGATCCCGAAGACTTCGAAAGCGTCTACGTGCTGCAAGAAGGCGAGCTGTGGTATGCCTTCAATCCACAGGTCAGCGATAAGAAAGTCCAGCAGCTGCAAAAAGCCATAGATCAACTCCGCCAGACGCCGGGAATCTCCGGCAAGACGCGCTATGACGACATCCTGATCAACTACCTCTAGCAGGTCGTTTTTCAACGGTCTGCTAGCCCTGCAGCGCATTGCCGCAGCGCAACACTTGAGGCTGGGCCGCAGGCTCAAGCCGGCGTATGGTGGAGTTACATACAACCCTCAGGAGAACGACAATGCCTTGGTATGCCTGGCTGATACTGCTACTGGCCATAGGCTCTATCGTCGGCGGTCTGCTATTGCTGCGTGATAGCGCCCAGCCCCTACCTTTAACCGATGAACAACTGCGCCGTATCCATGCACGCAACGCCGAAGCGGACGCCAAAGACGCGCACGACCGCTAGCCTCGCCGCCTGCTTGTTGCTGAGCGGCTGCGTTCAGCAACTACCCAGCGCGGGCACTGACTGCGCCGCGCTGTTTGCCGCGCGCGAGGTTGCTAGCGCCGCCAGCCACGACGCGCAATATCAACCCCTAAGCGGCTTTTACGGCCTGCGCAGCGACCGCGTGCTGGCCGCCCTTGGCCCCACGGCCCGCAGCCGTGAACAGCGCAGCCTGTGGCTGCAGCGTTTAGCCGAGCGCGATATCGAGGCCAGCAATATTGAACTGGGCAATCTAGCCCAACCAATAGCGCGGGAGTGGCGCAGCGCCGCGCGCCAGGCGCAACTGCAAAACTGTCGCACGACGCAGCAAGAGCACTTGCTCGGCAATGCAGAGGAGTTCAACAACGCCGTCGCCGCCGCGCAGCTGCCCGACTCTTACCGCGATTGGGCCCGCGCGCTGGGGCTTTATCCATTGCTCAAACCGCTCTATCGGCAACTGATTGTCCGCGCGCAACTGGCCATTGAGCAGGCCCCGGCACCGCAGGACAGCGCCCGCTGGCTTGGCTATCAGCCGCTGCCGGGCAACCCTACAGCTGAATCGATGCAAGTGCAGAGCATCGATGCCTTGGGCCTGCCGCAGGCCGATCCGCAGCAACTGGCGGCGCTGTTTGCCCGCCATGCGCCCTGGCTGAAAGTCGAGCAAGCCAGCCGCGCCGACGGCCTCGGTAGCCCAGTATTTACGGCCGCAGGGCAACGGGATTTCGACCGGCAAGCACCACAGCTGTTTGAACAGATCGGCTGGAGCAGGCTCAACGGGCGCTGGCATTTGCAGCTGATCTATCAGTTCTGGTTCAGCCACAGACCCAAGCCGCAGCCCTGGGATCTGTATGGCGGTGAACTGGATGGTTTGCTCTGGCGGGTGACCCTCGATGAGCAGGGTCACGCGCTGCTGTACGACAGCATCCATCCCTGCGGCTGCTGGCAAAACTTCTTGCTGCCCGCCGACTCGCCCTGGCAGGCCCGTGCGCCAGGGCCGCAGCCGAGCGAGCTGGAGCCACGCAGAGTGCGGCGCATCGACAGCACGGGTGGGCAGGCGCCAACACTG
>MHZN01000210.1:0-1630 GCA_001830395.1 Pseudomonadales bacterium RIFCSPLOWO2_12_59_9
ATGGCTGTAGCAGTCGCCAAGCGGTTGCAATAGCGCCTGTTCGGCATCGTTCCAGGGCTGCTCCCGGGCCAGCCACAGGCCACCGAAGGGTTGCTGCTGCGCGTCGCGCAGCGGCAGCCAGTACACCGCTGCGGCCGACAGGCTCTGCCAGTCGGCGCGGGTCTGCGCGTTCAGGGATTCGGCGTGGATCACCTGGGCCTTGGCTGAGCGTCCCTGGGCCAGCAACTGCTCGGCCGCGCTTTCGACGAAGGCGACGAAGGGGGCGTTGGCTTCGATCAGGCTGATACCGGTCAGCGCCCGCACCTTGCCGGCGATCAGTAGGGCGGCGTGGCGAAAGCCGAACAGGCCCTGGGCATCGTTGGCCAGGGCATAGGCCAGGCTGTCGAGGTCCTGGGCGGCGCGGGCCTGGCGCTCCAGGGCGAGGAACTGGGCGAACACCCGTTCGGCCAGGCCGGGGCCGGGCACTTGGGCGGTCATGGCGCCGCCGCGAAACGCGCGCTGCCACTCATGCCGGCCAGCAGGCCGCTGGCGTCGGCGGGCAGGGTGGCGATTAGCTGCAGGGTCTGGCTGCCTTCGTCGATGCGCGCGCCGAGGCGTTTGATTTCGACCTGCAGCGGCTGGCCGGTTTCATCGGGGACGAACTCGAAGTGTTCGCCCGGCTGCAACCGGCCCAGCCAGCTGGACGGCACCAGCAGATGGACTTCGAGGGTCCGGTTGTCGACGATTTCCAGCAGCGCTGCGCCGCTGGCCACGCTTTCATGGGGCTGCGCCTTGCGCTGCACCACCCGGCCGTTGAAGGGCGCGCTGATGCTGCAACGCTTGACCTGCACCTGATAGACCTGGGCTTCGGCCTGCGCCTGGGCCTGCTTGGCCTCGGCCAGGGCGACCTCGAAGCGGCCGACCGAGTTGAGCGCGGCCAGCTGCTTGTTATGGTTCAGCTCCTCGCGGGTGGCGCGCACGGCGGCTTGGGCGGCATTGAATTGGGCTTGGTAGGCGCTGCAGTCGAAGCGCACCAGTACATCGCCCTTATTGAAGTTTTGGCCGTCGGCATAGGGCATGTCGACGATGCGCCCGGCCAGTTCGCTGGAGAGCATGGCCTGGTCGCGTGCGCGCAGTACGCCGCGGGCTGCTCGCTCAGTGTGCTCTTGAGCGCGTTTGACGCCCGTTTCGGCAAGGATGTCCTCGGCGGCATTTGCAGCACTGGTTGCCAACAGACAGGCCACAATAAGGGCCAAACATGGCTGCATCATCAAATAGTCCCTAATTTGGATGGTTTGTGTTGGTTACAGATAATCTGTCTCACGCAGTCAGCTTATCTGCCCTGGCTGGGTAAGTGTATGTATGAATAGCGCTTTATCGTCCCACGCATTGATCCTTGAGTCAGAGTAGCCGTATGCCGTGCACTGACGTCGGCAATCCCCCTGCTTGCGCCGTCAGCGACTCAGTACTGATACCACTTGAGCTCCAGCATCAGCTCGTTGGTCGGCGCGGTCAGTTGGCTGAACTGGCGCTCGGCGCTTAGCCGTAGACCGAGGTTTTGGCTGACTTCCCATTGCTGGTTAAGGCTCAGGCGCCGGCGGATTTCGCCGTTGGCGAAGTAGTCGCCGGCGGCCTCCAGGCGCAGGTTGCC
>MHZN01000210.1:1638-9996 GCA_001830395.1 Pseudomonadales bacterium RIFCSPLOWO2_12_59_9
CCCCGGGGCCACGAACGGGGCGAAGTCATGGTTGTGCTCAAGCCGGCCAGTGCCCAGGCTGAAGGCCAGCAGCTCATCGCTCAGTTGCCAAGTGCCGCCGGCGCCGCCACTGATATGGCTGACCAGAGCTTCCTCGCCATCTTGGTCGCTTGTGCCAGGCACTCGTTCGAGGCCGCCGCGCACTTGCCACGACAGCGGTTGCAGCAACTGGTTGCGCGGGGTCAGCGAGCGGATGCTGGCCAGGTCCAGTTGCTGCAGTTGCCAGTCGTTGCCCTGGTATTGGCGCACCTTAAGGTTAAGGATTTCGATCTGCGCACCGAGCGGGAAGCCATACAGGTTGTCCTCCAGGTCGTGATAAGCCATGCGCAGGCCGTACTCGGCAAAGGCTCGATCGCCCAGGCTGCCGGCGCCCAGTTGCCAGGTGCGCGAATCGTGGCCGTCTTCCGGGCGGCCGGGCCGCTCGATTTGCAGCGGCGGTGGCGGGTTGCGGCTGATGGCTTGCAGTAATTCAAAGCTGCGCTGGGCGGTAGCGCTGTCGCGTTCTTGGCCGTTGGCCTGATAGCGCAGCAGGCGGAAGGCGCCGTCCTGCACCAGGGCTTGGCGTTCGCGGGGCAGGGCTTTAAAGGCCGCTTGCTCGAGTTGCTCGCTCCCGGCGGCCAGCTGCAACAGTTGCTCTTGCTCGGCGGCGCTCAAGGGCGCGGCGCGGCTCTGTAATTCCCGTTCACGGGAGGGGCGGTAGTCGATTTGCTTGACCAGGCCGGCGTCGTTGACGGCTTTGACGGTGTCGGTGGGGATTGCGGTCAGCTGGAAGTCTGCGGTCAGTTGCAGGCCGGGGCGCGCCATTTGCAACAGTTCCAACAGGCGGTAGGAGCAGTTTTCGTCGAAGAAAAAATAGTCGAAACGGATCTGCTTGAGTTCCCAGACATGCTCGATCATCCGCCCGGTTTCTTCCGGGGTCAGATTCAACCGGTATTCCCACAAATCACGGTTTTCCAAGCGGGTGTATTCGGCCAGTTTCTCCCGGTAGGGCACCAGCGCGAACAGACCGGGGTAGCCGCCCATCAGGCCTTTCCAGGCATACAGCATGCTGTTGTCGGAGCCCTCGATAAAGGCGCCAAAGTTCAGCGCATAACTCAGCAAGGCGGTGTTGTTGCTGTCGCTGTCGGCCTGATCGATGCGCAGCAAGGTGTGGCCAAACATCGAGGACGGGCTGTTGAGGTAGGCGGCCGGGTAAATCAGCACCGCGCTGTGCGGGGCGATGTCCTGGTACCAGGTGTTGAATTCGGCGCAGGCCGGCTGCGGCAAGTCTTGCAGTTGCAGCTGGGCGCGCAGCCAGCGGGTGCGGGCAGGGAACACGCATTGGGCGTGCCGGTCACCAAGGTTGGCCGGGGCGTATAGCGCGGCCAGGGTGGCGCTCAGTTCGGCTGCCGGCTGGCTCGGGCCAGTGGCGGCCAGAAAGAATTTGGGGTCGTCCACATGGCTGCGCCAACCGCTGAGTTTGCCGGTTTCATAGTGACCCAGGGATAACCAGTAAGAATCGGTGGCGAGCTGCTGCAGGCGGGCATCGCTTAGCTGTGGTTGGGCCAGCGCAGACGCGCAGACGCACAGCGCCAACAGAGGAATCAGGCGTTTGAACATGCGGGGGCAACTACTGAGGTGAATAAACCCGCTCCCTGGGGAGCGGGTTGAGGCAAGGTTAGCGGCGCTAAGTGGCTAGCGCCGTAGCCTTATGCTTCGTGGCTGTACTGGGCCAGACGTGCATCGTTTTGCATCACGGCCAAGGTGGCCGCTTGCACTTGCTCAGCAGTAACGCTGGCGCTGCTGAAGATTTCACTGAAGTGCGCGTGGGTTACCGCGGCGAAGTGCGCGCGATCTTGTGGCTGTACACCCAATACCACGGCGTAGGTGGTCAGGGCTTCGCCATCGCCTTTGGCCATGTCTTCGGACAGTTCGTCCATCATGCCGTTCAGCGCCAGCATCGACTTGCCGCCGTAAGTCAGCATGCCTTTGGTCGAGCAACCGTTGGTGCCGGAGGTCATGCCAAAGGTGGCGTTGCCTGAGGTGCCGTTGGTGGTCGAGGCGAGGAAGTGTGCGCCCATGCCTTTATCGCCTTTGAACAACATGTTGCCCCAGCCACAGCTTGGGCCGCCGGGTGCTTCGGCGAAGGCGTTAACGGAAAGAGCGGTGAGTAGCGTACCTAGCAGGAGTTTTTTCATAGTTTTACTCTCAATGCAGTCCTTGGTAATTGGCGTCAAAAAAGTGCAACGCCGGGTTGCAGCTTTTCGACTTGTTAACAGCCTGTCAAGGCCAGGCTGTTGTCGCTGTGGTCGAGTCGGCAGCGGCGCATGATTTAGATCAGTGCAAATTGCCGATCAGCAGCCACACTAACCATAGACCCATCTATGGAGTGTGCCGCATGACCAGCTTTGATCCCCATAGCCGTTTGGCTATTTTGGCCGCTGAGTATGCCGCTCGTGCCGAGGCGATTCGGCGCGACTTGGCGCGCGCGCATTCGGCCGATTTTGCTGAGCAGGCGCAGCAACGACAGAACGATGAAGTACTTGAAGCGCTGCTGGCCGAGGCCACTGCGGCTCAGCGCCAAGTTGCTCTCGCCAAAATGCGCCTGGCCGAAGGCAGCTACGGCCAATGCCTGCGCTGTGGTCAGCCGATTGCGCCGGCGCGTTTGCAGGCCATGCCGGCGGCTGAGTTTTGCTTGGGCTGCGCCGATCTGCCGGCCTAGCCTGGCGCGCAGATTCAGCTGTGGGCTTGGGTTGGCGCCTTGCCAGTGCTTAGCGGGCAGCGCCAGAATGGCAACATCTTCCGCCTGTAGTAAGGATTACCCATGGCCGATTCGATTGCTGCTGCCCTGCGTGTACCACCCGATGCTTTGACCCGACCCTTTGCGCCTGCGCAGTTCGATTTCACCACCACCGATGAATTGGAGTCGTTTCGCGGCGTGCTTGGCCAGGAGCGCGCGGTGGAGGCCATGCAGTTTGGCGTGGCCATGCCGCGCCCCGGTTACAACGTCTATGTGATGGGCGAGCCGGGCACCGGGCGTTTCTCCTTCGTACAGCGTTACCTCAAAGCCGATGCCAAGCGCCTGGCCACTCCGGCGGATCGGCTCTATGTCAATCACTTCGATGAGCCCCGCGAACCCCGCGCCCTGGAGTTGCCGGCCGGCAGCGCCAGTGCCTTTATCGCCGACATCAGCCAGCTGATCGACAACCTGTTGACCAGCTTCCCGGCGGTGTTCGAGCTGCCGTCTTATCAGCAGAAAAAAAGCGCTATCGACCGCACTTTTAACCAGCGCTACGACCGTGCTCTGGATGTGGTCGAGCGTTTGGCGCTGGAGAAGGACGTGGCGCTGTACCGCGACAACAGCAACATCGCCTTCACTCCCATGAGTGACGGCAAAGCCCTGGATGAAGCCGAGTTCGCTCAGCTACCGGAGGCCGAGCGCGAGCGCTTTCATGTCGATATTGCCGCCCTGGAGGAGCGCCTCAATGAGGAGCTGGCCAGCCTGCAACAGTGGAAGCGTGAGTCGAGCAATCAGCTGCGCCAGCTCGATGAGGAGACCATCAGCCTGGCCCTGCAACCCTTGCTGGCGCCGCTGTCCGAGCGTTATGCGGAGAACGCTGGGGTCTGCGCCTACCTGCAAGCGCTGCAGGTCAATTTGCTGAAAACTGTGGTCGAGCAATTGGTCGATGTCGACCGGGCCGCCGCGCAAACCCGCAAGCTGCTGGAGGAGCAGTACAGCCCCAGCCTGGTGGTCGGCCATCACCGCCAGGGCGGCGCACCGGTGGTGTTTGAGTCGCACCCGACCTACGACAACCTGTTTGGCCGGATCGAGTACAACACCGACCAGGGCGCGCTCTACACCAGCTACCGACAACTGCGCCCGGGCGCCTTGCACCGCGCCAACGGCGGTTTCTTGGTGCTGGAGGCGGAAAAGCTGCTGAGTGAGCCCTTTGTCTGGGATGCGCTCAAGCGCTCCCTGCATTCGCGGCAGTTGAAGATGGAATCGCCGCTGGGCGAACTGGGTCGTATCGCCACTGTCACCCTCAATCCGCAGGTGATACCGCTGCAGGTCAAGGTGGTGATCATTGGCTCGCGCGAGCTGTATTACACCTTGCAGGACCTGGACCCGGACTTTCAGGAGATGTTCCGGGTGCTGGTCGACTTTGACGAGGACATTCCGCTGCTGGAAGACAGCCTCGAGCAGTTTGCCCAATTGCTGAAAACCCGCACCAGCGAAGAGGGCATGGCGCCTTTGACCGCGGCGGCGGTGGCCCGGTTGGCCACTTACAGTGCGCGGCTGGCCGAGCATCAGGGCCGTTTGTCGGCGCTGATTGGCGATATTTTCCAGCTGGTCAGCGAGGCCGACTTTATTCGCCAGCTGGCCCATGAGCAGCACACCGATGTCGGCCATATCGAGCGGGCGCTGAAGGCCAAGGCCGACCGCACCGGCCGAGTCTCGGCGCGGATTCTCGAGGACATGCTGGCTGGCATCATCCTGATCGACACCAGTGGCGCGGCGGTGGGCAAGTGCAACGGTTTGACCGTGCTGGAGGTGGGTGACTCGGCTTTCGGCGTGCCGGCGCGGATTTCCGCCACCGTCTATCCGGGCAGTTCCGGGATTGTCGATATCGAACGCGAGGTCAATCTCGGCCAGCCGATCCACTCCAAGGGCGTGATGATTCTTACCGGCTACCTGGGCAGCCGCTATGCCCAGGAGTATCCGCTAGATATTTCCGCCAGCATCGCCCTGGAGCAATCCTACGGCTATGTGGATGGTGACAGCGCCTCCCTCGGCGAGGTCTGCACGCTGATCTCGGCCCTGTCGCGCACCCCGCTAAAGCAGTGCTTTGCCATCACCGGCTCAATCAACCAGTTTGGTGAGGTGCAGGCGGTCGGCGGGGTCAACGAGAAGATCGAGGGTTTCTTCCGGCTGTGCGAGGCCCGTGGCCTGACGGGCGAGCAGGGGGCGATTATTCCGTACTCCAATGTCTCCACCCTGATGCTCGATGAGCGGGTGTTGCAGGCGGTGCGCGCCGGCAAGTTTCACGTCTATGCGGTGCGCCAGGTCGATGAGGCCTTGGGGCTGTTGGTCGGTGCGCCGGCGGGGGCGGTGGATGCTCAGGGCGCGTTCGCCGAGGGCAGCGTCAATGCGCGGGTGGTGGAGCGGCTGCGCGAGATTGCCGAACTGGGTCTGGGTGATGACGAGGATGAGGCGCCAGCGGCTAAAACTACCGAGCCGGCCGTCAAACCAGTGCGCAAGAAACCGGTGAAAAAACCGGCAGCGGCCAGTCCGGCCGCTTAACCCCAGGTCGCTTAAAGGCCCGGCGGACGTTTGGTGGCTGGTCAGTCACTGAGCGTTGGCCGCTGGCCGCGAATTCTCCGGGCGCAAGGCGCTTTTCCAATGTTCATCCACAGAGTTATCCACAGCTATTGGGGGTAACTTTTGGCCTTTCTTGGGCCGCATTGCGGGTGTAGGCTGAAGCTAAGCCCTGTCCGGAGTCACGGCCATGTCGCCTAGCCTCTGTCTTATCCGTCAGTATCTTGGAGTGGTTACTCGGATCGAGTGTGCGGTGCGCCCGTTGGCCGGCAACCAAGGCCACTGGGTGGTGCTCTGTGTGGCCGGCATGGACGGCCAGCAACCCTCGGTGGTTAATGCGCAGGGCCCATTCTGCGGGCCTTGCGCGGCCCAGGAGATACTCGCTGGGATCACCACCAGTCTGCAGTCCCAAGGTTATCGGTTGACGCGTGATGTGCCGATCTGGTGCTTGCATATGCAGGCCAAAATGCGCCAGCTAAACGGCCTGCACGGTCACCCATCAGTCGATTTCCAATCCCATCCCGAGCGCTGAAATCAGGTTGTGCGCCTGCTGCCTGGGCGCTGCTGCTCCGCTCATCAGTGGCGCAGGGCGAGTCGGCGGCAAAAACCTTATCCACAATTGGTCTGCGCCGAAAATAGGTTCTGTTGGCATAGGCGCGGCAACGCGGCGCGCTCGCTTACGTCAACAGAACCTCAGCATTACTACGCATTGCGCAGGCGGCGTTGCGCCTTGTCGGTAACCGTAGTGTGGGTATACTCGCGGCCGGTTTTTATCTTTCTGCGAGGCAGTATGGAACGCATTATCGAGAGCGCGATGTACGCCTCCCGTTGGTTGTTGGCGCCGATCTACTTTGGTTTGTCGCTGGGTTTGCTGGCGTTGTGCTTAAAGTTTTTCCAAGAGGTTTACCACATTCTGCCGGGCGTATTTGCCATGGCCGAGGCGGATCTGATTCTGGTGCTGTTGTCGTTGATCGACATGGCGCTGGTAGGTGGCTTGTTGGTGATGGTGATGTTGTCGGGCTACGAAAACTTCGTCTCGGCCCTGGATATCGAGGAGGGTAAGGAGAAGCTCGACTGGTTGGGCAAGATGGACTCCGGCTCGCTGAAAATGAAAGTGGCGGCGTCGATCGTGGCGATCTCGTCGATCCACCTGCTCAAGGTGTTTATGGATGCCAAGAACACTCCGACCGAATACCTGATGTGGTACGTGATCATTCACATGACCTTCGTGATCTCGGCCTTCGCCATGGGCTATCTGGATAAGCTGACCAAGCACTGAGGTCGTCCGGGGTAATACTCCCGGCAATAAAAAAGGAGCACCGCGGTGCTCCTTTTTTGTGCCTGAAACTTACTGTTGCTGGTTCAGGGCCGGGTCGTGGAAGATGCCCTTGCTGTCGGTGTTAAGCATGAACTCGGCGGCGGCGCGGCGGATCTCCGGGCTCAGGTAGTCCTGCTTGGGCATGGCCGGGTAGTCATCACGTTTCTTGGTTGGATTGGTGATGTAGTCGACTATGCCTTGCGGGTTGTCCATGTACAGCGCCTGAATGACTTCCACCGGTGGGCCGATCATGCGCATGTTGTAGGCGTGGCAACCGGCGCAGACGCCGTAGTAGACCATTTTGCCTTTCTCTTCGAGCTTGAACTCACGGGGTGCCACGGGTTCTGCTAACAGGTAGGTGACGGTGTTGGCCGTGGTGGAGAAACCGCAGGTGCCGAAGCTCTTGGTGCCCAGGGTCGGGTACTGGGGCGGGTTGAGCAGGCAGCTGTCGCGGCTGGTGCCGATATTGATGATGTCGACGTTGCCGCTGGTCAGGCTGGCGATTTTCAGCGCCTTGATTTCGTCCATCGGTTCGGTGCCGTTGTCGAACATCAGGTTGTTGAGGATCGAGACTTTGTCCGAGTTCGGGTCGGAGTCCGGGTCCTTGGTGATGTTGGCAAAACTGTCGTGGTCGGTGATGACGATGCCGACGTTCTTGTTGCCGCTGATGATGTTGTTCTCGATGGTCACCTCATCGGCGGCCATGACGATGATGCCGGTGCCCGCCGGCACGCCGGCGACGATCGAGCCGGGCGCGCCGAAGTTGGGGTGGTTGTTGTTGTTGATGAAGTTGTTGCGAATGATCACATCGAAGGTGGTCTTGATCGGCAGCCCTGGGGTGATAAAGGTCAGGATGCCGCCGGTGTTGTTGTAGACCTTGTTGTTCTCGACTATGGAGTGCCGCGAGTTTTCGATCTCGATGCCGGCGACGCTGTCGAACACCTCGTTGTTGTTGACGTGCACGTTGTCGCACATGCCGATGTAGATGGCCGCGTCTTCGATGCCGCTGAGCACGTTGTTGCTGACCAGGCCATTCTTGCCCAGTTGCGGGAAGATGCCGTAGACGCCGGTGTCGATCACCCGGTTGTTGCGGATCAGGAAGTTGTTGCCGGCCTGACCCATGATCGCATTGCCCTTGTAGTGGGTGATGTGCAGGTTCTCGACGGTGATGTTGTTGCCCGAGTAGAGCACCGCATCGTTGAGCTTTTGCTCGCCCTCCATGGTCGGCCACTGGCCGTCGACTATCACGCCGCTGAGCAGGATGTCGTCCTTGTCGATGTAGACGGTTTCTTTGTAGGTGCCGGGGAATACCTGGATCACATCGCCCGGCTGGGCCTTCTGCACTGCGGCCTGGATCAATTCGCCGTCGCGCACCGCATGCACCTGACCCTTGCCGCTGGCGCCGACCGATTTGGCCAGGCTGCTGACCGCGGCGCTGTTATTGCCGGCTTGCTTGGCGTAGCGGTCGGCGCCGCCGACTAGAGTGGCGCTGTTGTCGCTGCCGAGCTGGCTGCCCAGGTAGGCGCCGGCGGCGAGCAGGCCGACGGCGACGACGGCACTGATGATCTTCTTGCCCATTATTATTCTCCTTGTGACACAAGACGTGCGGGTGTGGGGTCGGCTTTTGCTGTGCTGCTTTGCAGGGCCGCCGGCAGGCGCCCGCCGGGGGTTAAACCGGACGGCACCTGGCTGGGTATGGCGGGGG
>MHZN01000211.1 GCA_001830395.1 Pseudomonadales bacterium RIFCSPLOWO2_12_59_9
GCTCGCTAAGCGCCAGCTGGCGAATCGCCTTGGCATCGGTCTGGCGCAGTTTGCTTACCGCGCTGGCGATGCTGCGCACGGCGATCCAGGCGGCGAAGTCGCGGTCGTTCATCCAGCGCTGGGCGTGGGCTTCGAAGCGTTTTTGCAGCTGGGCGGCGCCGTAGGTTTCCACCGTCTTGTGCCAGCCGGTGGGGGTCAGGCCCTGGGTGCCGGCCACCGGCCGTGGGTACCAGGTCTGGTAGGGCAGGTACTCGCCGAAGTCGCCACGCTAGTCGGCCACCAGCACCACGTCGTATTCCGCCGTCTGGGTGAACAGCGGCATCTCGGCCTGGGCGCTGCGGCGCTGGTCGTTGTCAAAGCTCCAGGCTTTTTCAGCAACGATTTTGTGGCCGAAGCGCTTGGCGGCGCGCTTGAGGGCGGCGGCATAGGCCTGGTCGTCCTCGGTCGGGCCGCTGATCAGCAGCCAGCGCTGCCACTGGTGCACGGTCAGAAACTGCGCCAGGGCGTCGGTCAGCATCGCCCGGCTCGGCAGGCTATGCAGCACGTTGGCCAGGCAGGCGCTGTGGCGCAGCTCGTCGTCGGCACTGCCGGCGTTGAACAGCAGGCTGTCGGGTAACGCCTGGCTGAGCTGGCGCACGCTGGCCGCCGGGGCATTCAGCACGAACAGGCGCACGCCTTGTTGATGCAGGGCCTTGGCGGCACTCAGCAGGCTGGTGCTGTCGTCCGCGCTGGTGGCCTCGAGCTGGTAGCTGTGCTTGAGAACACGCCCGGTGCTGTTGCTGTCGACAATCGCCAGCTCGGCGCCGCGCAGGCCGGCGTCCGCCGGTTCCGGGATGACGTTGGACAGCAGCGGGCCGCTCGCCGGGATATAGGCCAGGTAGCCGATGCGCACCTGCAGGGGTTCGCCGGCATAGGTCAGGCTGGCCGCAAGGGCCAGGACGCAGAGCAAGAGATGGCGGCGAAACGGGCGCATGGGCAACTCCTGGGTAGGTGTTGCCAGCATAGGAAGCCTGCCCGCTGCGGGAAATATGCACAAAGTACCAAGCGGCCAGTACCAAGGTCGTAAGTGCGCGCGCGGCTCGCGTCTTTAGCATGAGCACAGGGCCTGTTTCCGTCTCATCGCAGCCGAATGAAACGGAAACAGACCTCAGCCCATAAGAATAAAAAGGTATCCCCATGCACACGCTCAAGACTCTGCTGCTGCCCTTGTTGCTGATCGGCAGCCTGATCGGTTTCGACAACCTGCAGGCCGCCGGCGATCTGACGCGGCTGACCATCCACTTGCCGGAGTTGCGTCTGGGCAGTGAGGACAGCGACTACAGCCTGTCGCAGCACGAATATGCGCTGGAAACCGGCAAGGCCTACCAGCTCAAGATTATCGCCAGCGGGCAGAAGGAGTACGCCTTCCAGGCCCCGGAATTCGCCACCTCGATCTTCCTGCGTAAAGTCGAGGCCGGCGGCGTCGAGATCAAGGCCGTGACCCTCACCGAACTGGAGTTCGAGGATGCCGGCGAAGCGGAAATCTTCTTCGTGCCGATCAAACCGGGCAAGTTCCGCTTTTACGCCAAGGGCCTGGAAGGCAAGGGCATGCTGGGCTACTTCGTGGTCAAGTAAGGCTAGTCACAAGCCCTGCTGCCAAGTGACTCAAGTAAGACCTGCCACAAGCCCTGCTGCCAAGGGACTCAAGTAAGGCCTGCCATAAGCCCTACTACCAAGGGACTAGAGGCGAGCCACCAAAGCAGCATTCGTTGTGCGTGGCGGCCTTCATAAGATGCAAATGACTGGGCACCTTTAAGCGTTGCTCTGCGTGCAGATAAGAACGAGGGCTTGAACATGACAATTAAAACGAATGGCTTGGCACTGCTGCTGGTAGCGTTTTCGGCCAACCTCTGGGCCCATGGCGATGTGGTGCCGCAGGCGGTCAAGACCGACGGCCTGGAGCCGGTGGGCAAAGAGTGGCTGGAAGAGAACCCCTACCGCGGCAACCCCAAGGCGATTGAAATCGGTGCCTCGGCCTACAACCAGAACTGCGCGGCCTGTCACGGCCTGGAAGCCAAGTCTGGCGGTATCGCCCCGGACCTGCGCCTGTTGGAAGAGGGCAGCAGCGGTGACGAGTGGTTCAAGGAGCGGGTGATTAACGGTGCAGTGCGCGATGGTCGCGTATACATGCCGAAGATGGCCGACTACCTCAGCCAGGAAGCGCTCTGGGCCGTGCGCAGTTACCTGGAAAGCGTGGCCATTCAGGAGTAGATGCAATGCGCTCGATCCGCCTGCTGTTGTGGCTTTGGCTCGGCTGGCTGGGGCTGTGCGCCGGCCCGGTTATGGCCCAGGCGCCGGTGCGCAGCTATGACTCGATTGTCGAGTCTGGCGTGCTCAAGGTCATGCTCTATCAGGACTTTGCGCCCTACAGTTTTGTTGCGGATGGCCAGCCGCGCGGCGTCGATTACGAGCTGGCTCAAGCCCTGGCCAAGGGCCTGGGGCTGACGCTGGAAGTGATCTGGGCGGTGCCGGGAGAAAAGCTCGACGATGACCTGCGCGATTACATCTGGCGCGGTCATTACCTGCGCCCCCATGAGCTGGCCGACGTGATGATGCGGGTGCCCTATGACCGCGAGTTCTCCTACAAGAGCAACGAGTTAGGCGAGCTGATCAACGAGCATGTGGTGATGTTCGGTCCCTATCAGCGTGAGCGCTGGCAGGTGGCCTACGACCAGCGGCGGCTGGCCAGCGTGCCCAGCGTCGCGGTGTTCCAGCATCAGCCGATCGGCGTCGAGGTCGACAGCGTGCCGTCGTTTTACCTGTCGTCGATCTTCGACGGCATGCTCAGCGGCAAGCTGCATCACTTCGCCAATACCCAGGCGGCCTTTGCCGGGATGAACAATGCCGAAGTGGACGCGGTGATGGCCCTGCGCGGCGAGATCGACTGGCAGCTCAAACAGGCGGCCAATCCGGCGTTCGCCAAGGCTGCAAACGCCTACCCGGACATGGGCAAGCAGCTCTGGGACATCGGCATGGCGGTGCATGAAAGCAACCGGCAACTGGCCTATGCCCTGGAAGAGCAGCTCGAAGAGCTGATCCTCGCTGGCGAGGTGCGCAAGCTGTATGAGCAATACGGCCTGCAGTACGAATTGCCGGGCCTGTATCAGGAAGGTCAATAAGGCTCTAGGCCAGTTATGTGTCGAGTGCAAAACCTAGGGTGGGCTTTAGCCCACCGAGGCCCTTATCCCGCGCTGGTGGGCTTTAGCCCACCCTACAAAACAGGGCCTGCAACACATAGCTGGGACTGAGTTTCCAATAGCGCACAGAGATGGGTGGGTGATGGAACAGCTCGATTGGCGTTGCTACCTGTTGTTGGCCATATTGGCGTTTCCCTTTGACAGCTGGGCGGCGCCGGCTGATCCGGTCAGTTCGGTGATGTGGGACTACCACCACGCGCGCCTGCTGCACGGCGAGGCGTTTGTCTTCGACCCGCAGATCAAGCTGCAAGTCCAGCCATTTGCCGAAGACGCCCGCCAGGTGCCGCTGCAGGTGGATGCCAGCGCCTATGCAGGCCAAGTGGTGCGCATGCTGGCCTGGGCCGAGCTGAATCCGATCGCGCAGATCTTCGATTTTCGCCCAGGTTCCGAGGTGTTGCCGACACTGGCGATCCGCATCCGCATCGAGCAGGCCACGCCGATCCGCGTGGCGGTGCAGACCCGCGACGGCCTCTGGCATGTCGGCTCGACTCAGATCGACGCCGCCGGCGGTGGCTGCACTGCGCCCAGCGTGGTGCGCACCCAGGCCGGTTGGGAGGAGCGTCTGGGCCAGGTGCAGGGTCAGCGTTTCGCCCAGGCTCAGGGCAGCCGCTTGCGCCTGCAGATTGCCCACCCGATGGACAACGGCCTGGTCGGCGGCATCCCGGAATTCTTTGTTAACCAGGCCGAACTGCGCGGCGCCGACGGCACTGTGCTGGCCACCCTCGAATTGTTTCCCGCGGTCAGCGAGAACCCCACCTTGAGCTTCGACGTGCGCGGCCATGCGCCGACCGAGCTGTGGCTGCGCGACAACAACGGCAATGAATTCAAGGCTGAGCTTTAGGCCGCTGCTGCCTGAAAGACTGACCCTGCCCTTAATCCAAGGCTATGTACCGTTAGCTGTTGCAGGTCGATTTTGTAGGGTGGGCTTCAGCCCACCGCCGCGTGATAAGGGATTTGGTGGGCTGAAGCCCACCCTACGTTTTGCCGTCAACACTTAACGGGTACATAGCCTAATCCAAGGTCTGCCCACGCTGTGCGTTGCAGGTGCGAGCTGGCTTCTGTAGGTGCGGATTTATCCGCGGCATTCCGGCTCAAGTCGCTCCTACCGCGAGGCGTTTGCGCCGCAACAGAACGGGCACATGGCCTGATCCCAAGACGAACCAAGACGAACCAAGAGGTGCCTATGCGCTGGCTGTTATTGCTCACCCTGGGTTGCGTGCAACTGGCCCACGCCGAACTGGACTATGGCCTGCAACCCCGGCAGATCGCGGCGGACACTTGGCTGCTGGAAGGGCGTACCGACAATTTTGCCGAGGACAACGGCGGCAATATCGTCAACACGGCGTTTATCGTCACCAACGCCGGGGTGGTGGTGATCGACAGCGGGCCCTCGAAACGCTATGGCGAGGCCCTGCGCCAGGCCATCGCCAAGGTCACCGATAAACCGGTAATCAAGCTGCTGCTGACCCACCATCACCCCGACCATGCGCTGGGCAATCAGGCCTTCGCCGACGTGCCAATTGCCGCCCTGGCCGGCACCACCCAGTTGCTCCGTGAGCAGGGCGAGGCCATGGCCGAGAATATGTACCGCCTGGTGGGCGACTGGATGCGCGGCACCGAAGTGCTATTGCCGACCGAGGAGTTGCAGGCCGGGCTGCTGACCATCGGCGATCATCCGTTGCGCCTGTTGGCCCTGCGCGGGCATACCGGCGCCGACCTGGCGATTTTCGATGAGCGCAGCGTCGTGCTGTTTGCCGGCGATCTGGTGTTTTATCAGCGTGCTCTGACCACCCCTGGCACGCCGGGGCTGGACGTCTGGCTGGCGGATATCGCCACCCTGCAGGCACTGCCCTGGCAGCTGATCGTGCCCGGCCACGGCCCGCTGGCCAACAGCGCCGCGCCCTTTGCGCAGATGACCGATTACCTCGGCTGGCTCGATGGCCTGCTGCGCACGGGGGCGGCCGAAGGGGCGGAGATGAACGCGCTGATCCGTGCGCCTATCCCCGAACGCTTTGCCGCGGTGAACCTCAGCCGCTATGAGCTGATCCGCAGCGTCAGCCACCTGTACCCGCGTTACGAACAGGCGCGGTTCAAGCGCCTGGATTGAGCGGCGCGGTTATTGCAGGCTGAGCTGGTCGCCGCGCTCCTGTTGCCAGTCGTCGAGGCTGGGGGCGGCGCTGTCGCCGGCCATCTGGTGGATGATCTCGAAGTAATCCTGCTTGAGCGGGTCTTGCATGACCTGCTCGCGCGAGCGCACCCGCACGGCGTAGATGTTCTGCACATTCTGGTGGTCGAAGGCGCGCCACTGCTGCGGGCCCTTGAGCAGACTGTAGCGGTGGTCTTCGAGGGCAGCGATCAACGGCTCGCTGGCCAGGCTGCCACAGCGCCGCACCGCGTCGGCCCACTGCATGACGATGCCGTAGGCCGAGGCCGCAGAGCTGGCCGGGTATTCCTGGTAGTGGCTGATATAGGCCTGCACGAAGGCCTGGCCGCTGGCGCTGTGCTCCTGTTCGGGTACCCGCCAGGTCCAGGCTTCGGTGCCGATCACCCCGGCCATCAGCTTGGGGCCGAGCTGCTGGACGATGCTCTTGCTCAGGTGCGGCACGATGATCTGCATGCGCCTGTCCAGCTTGAGGTTGTGGGCCAGGCGCAGGCTGCGCTGCAGGTCGTCGCCGAGCAGGGCCAGGATCAGGATGTCGGCATCGCTGGCGGCGGCCTTGTTAAGCGCGGCGAGGTAATCGCGGCGCATCGCGGCAGTGGCGGGCAGGGCGCTGCGGCCATGGCGGGCGCGGTCCTGGCTGGCGGTGCTGGCGCGCAACTCGGTTTCGATGCTGCGCCCCCAGGTGTCGTCGCTCAGGATGTAGTGATAGCGCTGGCGCGGCATGTTCCAGCCGAGGTATTCGCCGAGCACTCGGGCACTCATGCGCGCGCTGCTGGACTCGCGAAACAGGTAGCGGTGGCCGGCGCTGCCGGTGACTTCGTCGGCGTAGCTTAAGGTGGCGAAATACAGCAGGCCGAGGTCGTGGGCGCGCTGGCCGGCGGCAATCGCCTCCTCGCTGGTGGCGCCGCCGAAGACCATCTGCACCCGTTGCGCAGCGAAGGCATCGACGTTGGCCCGTGCGGTCTCGGCCTTGGAGGCGCTGTCGCGGGCCAGCAATTGCACGGGCTGGCCAAGTAATCCGCCGGCGGCGTTGATCTGCGCCACGGCCAGCAGGGCGCCACGGTGCAGCTCCAGCCCCTCGGCCTGGTAATTGCCGCTGTGCGGGTAGTTGAGGCCGATACGGATCGGCTCGGCCAGCAGGCGGGTGCCCAGGCAGTTGAGTAGCAGGCAGCAGAACAGCATGACGCGGGCCATGGGGCTTTCTACGGAGCAGGGGGCGTCACTGTCTAACGCCGGCGGCGCGCCGGGTATGCTCTTTTCAGGTGGCTGGGCTGGCACTTAAGTCGGTGGCCAGCGGTTTTTTCGTGGGGATTGATGGGTATCGCTGCGCTCCACCCATCCTACGGGTCACCCCTGGATTGGCATGCAGCGAAGCGAGTATTGCTACCAACGGATGAGGGAACTCGACCCTGCGGGCAATTGTTGGCGAGTGGCTGGCAGCCAAGAATCTGTCCTAGGCCGGGAAAAAATTTCCGGTAACAACAATTACCCTGCAGAGGTCGCCGCAATGAAATCTACCGGTCTTCGCCAGCCATTCGTGCTCACCGCACTCTGTGCTGCCATGCTTTTACCTGCCGTATCCGCCTGGGCCGTTACCGACCAGGAGATTCTTGATGACGCCAAAACCACCGACCAGATCGTTACCAACGGCATGGGCCTGCAGGGCCAGCGCTACAGCCCGCTGACGACCCTGAATACCGACAACATCAAGGACCTGCGTCCGGTCTGGACCCTGTCTTTCGGTGGCGAGAAGCAGCGCGGTCAGCAGGCCCAGCCGCTGATCAAGGACGGCGTGATGTACGTCACCGCCTCCTACTCGCGGGTGTTTGCCGTGGATGCGCGCACCGGCAAGGAACTCTGGCAATACGACGCGCGCCTGCCGGACGACATTCGCCCGTGCTGCGACGTGATCAACCGGGGCGTGGCCCTGTACGGCGATCTGGTGATCTTCGGCACCCTGGACGCCAAGTTGGTGGCGCTGCACAAGGACACCGGCAAGGTGGTGTGGAAGAAGAGCGTGGCTGACCACAAGGCCGGCTACTCGATCACCGCCGCGCCGCTGGTGGTCAACGGCAAGCTGATTACCGGCGTGTCCGGCGGCGAGTTTGGCGTGGTCGGCAAGATCGAAGCCTACGACCCGAAAAACGGCGCCCTGCTGTGGACCCGTCCGACCGTGGA
>MHZN01000212.1:0-4079 GCA_001830395.1 Pseudomonadales bacterium RIFCSPLOWO2_12_59_9
TCCGGTAGGGCGTGTTCGCCCAGGCTTAGGGGGGCGTCGATAAACAAGCGTGACAGTCTCATCGCGGATCTCGGTAGTCAGGGGGCGGTGTGCGGGCTAGGTGCTGTGCTTAACAGGCCGTTGAAAAGTGTAGCGAGCGACGGTTAGGCAAGGCGAAATCGGCCGAAAAAGCGCAGTTTACGTGTTGTAAATGAGCATTTTGAGGCCGGTTTCAACGCCGCATAGCCTAGCGCAGTCGTTTTTCAGCGGCCTGTTAGCCCGGGTCTCGGTGGTTGGGGTGCAGGTCAGACAGTACCGCAACGCTGATGCTGTCGCGGCAAGCCAGGTCGATGCCTTCGCTGGCCACCTCGGCAAGAAAATCGATTTGCTCAGGCGTAATCACGTAGGGCGGCAGAAAATACACCACATTGCCCAGTGGCCGCAGCAACGCGCCGCGTTCCAGGGCGTGTTGATAGACCTTCAGGCCGCGTCGCTCTTGCCAGGGGAAGGGGGTCTTGCTGGCTTTGTCTTGCACCATCTCGATGGCCAGGGCCATGCCGGTCTGGCGCACTTCGGCCACATGAGGATGGTCGACCAAGTGCGCGGTGGCGCTGGCCATGCGGCTGGCCAGGGCTTTGTTGGCTTCGATGATGTTGTCGCTTTCGAAGATATCCAGGGTCGCCAACGCCGCCGCGCAGGCCA
Source organism: Pseudomonadales bacterium RIFCSPLOWO2_12_59_9 (assembly GCA_001830395.1). Classification (GTDB taxonomy): domain Bacteria; phylum Pseudomonadota; class Gammaproteobacteria; order Pseudomonadales; family Pseudomonadaceae; genus Aquipseudomonas. Next base: position 682 of record MHZN01000212.1, read on the forward strand.
GCGGGTTGCCGGTGTAGGTGTGCGAATGCAGGAAGGCGCGTAGGGTGGCGTAGTCGGCGTAAAAAGCCTGGTAGATATCGTCGGTGGTCAGCACCGCCGCCATCGGCAAGTAGCCGCCGGTGAGCGCCTTGGACAGCACTAAAAAGTCTGGGGTGATGCCGGCTTGCTCGCAGGCGAACATGCTGCCGGTGCGACCGAAGCCGACGGCAATTTCATCGTGAATCAGGTGCACGCCGTAGCGGTCGCAGGCTTCGCGCAGCAAGGTCAGATAGATCGGGTGATACATGCGCATGCCGCCGGCGCCCTGGATCAGCGGCTCGACTATCACCGCGGCCACTTCATGGTGATGCTCGGCCAGGGTTTGCTCCATGGCGGCAAACATGGTCCGTGAGTGTGCTTCCCAGCTGACTCCCTCGGGGCGCAGGTAGCAGTCCGGGCTTGGCACCTTGATGGTGTCGAGCAGCAAGGATTTGTAGGTTTCGGTAAACAGCGACACATCGCCCACCGACATGGCGGCGATGGTTTCGCCGTGGTAACTGTTGGTCAGGGTGACGAAGCGTTGCTTGGCGGATTTACCGCTGTTGAGCCAATAGTGAAAGCTCATCTTCAGCGCCACTTCGATACCGGAGGAGCCATTGTCGGCATAGAACACCCGGTTCAGCCCGACGGGGGTGATCTGCACCAGACGCTCCGACAACTCGATCACCGGTTGATGGCTAAAGCCGGCCAGCATCACATGCTCAAGGTTATCCAGCTGGTCCCGGATGCGCTGATTGATCCGTGGATTGCCGTGGCCAAACACGTTGACCCACCAGGAGCTGACGGCGTCCAGGTAGCGCTTGCCGTTGAAGTCTTCCAGCCACACGCCGTCGCCGCGCTTGATCGGAATCACCGGCAGGCGTTCGTGGTCTTTCATCTGGGTGCAGGGATGCCACAACACGGCCAAATCCCGTTGCATCCACTGATCATTGAGGTTCATGGGCGTGTGCTCCTTTTGCAATCGGCCAAGCCTATCAGATGCGCGCGGGCGGGTTCGCGCCACCGCGTCGGATACGTCTGGCCCGCGTATCTGTGCAGGCGTATCCTGCGCGCCGTGGTTTTTTAATTGAGCCTTAGCTCTGCAGGGGTTTGCACATGATGGCCGGTTGGTTGCGCGCATCAGCGCTAGTGGTAGTGGGTTTGTTCGGCGCCCAGGCGCAAGGCCAAGAAAAACCGCCGGTGGCGATTGTGGTGGGTGGCGGTTTGTCTGGGCTGTCGGCGAACTATGAGCTGCAACAGGCCGGTTGGCAGGTGACTCTGTTGGAAGCCAAAGCCAGCATCGGCGGTCGCTCGGGTCTGGCGGCCAGCGAGTGGATTGGCAGCGCCAAGGCGCAGCCGACGCTGAATGGCTACCTGGAGCGCTTCAAGGTAAAAACCCAGGACGCCCCGGATTTCGTCCGCGTGCCGGGTTATCTGATCAATGGTCAGTATTTCAATTTTGCCGATCTGGAGAAAACCAAGCCGGCCACTGCCGCGGGCATCAAGGCCTATGAGAAAGCCTTGGATCAGCTGGCCGCGTCCATGGACGACCCGCTCAAGCCTACGGCCAACAGCGCGCTGTTTGCCCTCGATCAGCGTAATGTCGCCGGCTGGCTCGACCAGCTGAAGCTCGACCCCACGGCGCGGCAGTTGGTTAACCAGCGGATTCGCGCCCGCTACGACGAGCCTTCGCGGCTGTCCTTGCTGTACCTGGTGCAGCAGGCGCGGGTTAATCGCGGGGTTGCCGAGGGCGACCAGCGCGCCGCCCGTTTGCCCGGTGGCAGCCAGGTGTTGGCCCAGGCGTTCCTCAAGCAGTTGAAGGTAACCAAGACCAACTCGGCGGTGTCGGCGATCATTCAGGATAAAGACGGCGTAACCGTTAAGGCCGGCGCCGTTGGCTACCATGCCGACTACGTGGTGATGGCCGTGCCGCTGCGGGCCTTGGCGAAGATTCAGCTGCAGCCGGCCTTGGATGCGCCGCGGCAGGCCGCGCTGCAAGGCACCAACTACGGCTGGCGTGACCAGATTTTGCTGAAGTTCAAAACCCCGGTGTGGGACAGCAAGGCGCGTCTGACCGGCGAGATTTACAGCGACCAAGGCCTGGGCATGCTCTGGATCGAGCCGGCGATTAAAGGTGGCGCCAATGTGCTGATCAACCTGTCCGGCGACAACGCCCGTTTGCTCAAGAGCTTTGGCGACCGGCAAGTGGCTGATCAGGTATTGATCCGTCTGCACTCCTTTTATCCGAAGGCGCGCGGTGCCTACAGCGGTTATGAGATGCGCCGTTACAGCGCCGATGCCGGTATCGGTGGCGCCTATCTGGCCTTTGGTCCGGGGCAAATGAGTCGTTTCTGGCAACTCTGGGCGCAACCGCAGCAACGCCTGGCCTTTGCCGGTGAACATACCGATGCGCTCTATCCTGGCACCCTGGAAGGCGCCTTGCGCAGTGGTAAGCGCGCCGCCGAGCAGCTGCAGGCGCTTAATGACGGCAAAACCGCCGAGCCGGCCAACACGCCAACAGTGGCCGCTAAGGGCAAGCCAGGGGCAGAGCAACCGGGCTTTTTCAGCAAGCTGTTTAACTAACGGCTGCCGCTCTAGCGCCGGGCGCTTGGGGTACAAGCGGCAACTTAAAGGCGCTGTGTGCGTTATAGGTTGAAGACCGATTTCGTAGTGGGCCTCAGCCCACCCTACTGGCCGCCATGCAGCCCTTGAACTTTGCCGTCTTGCAGCTCTGCGCTGAGGCTGTCGAGGGCCACGGCCGCGCTGAGGAACACCTGGCCGCTGAGCGGTTTGAGCAATAAATCGCTCTGCAGCAGGCGGTCCATCAGCGGCCCTTTCACCTCGGCCAGGTGCAACTTAATCGAGCGGTTGAGCAGGTTACGATTGAGTTCGGCCAGGCTGTAGAGCGCGCTGGTGTCAATCAGATTGACCGCCGACAGCACCAGCACCACATGTTGGGTCTCGGCCTGCAGCGACTCCAGCACGCGGTCGCTGATCAGTTCGGCGTTACCAAAAAACATCCCCGAATCGATCCGCAGCAGCAGAATCTGCGGATGGGTTTGCGCCGTGTGGCGTTTGATATTGCGAAAGTGTTCGCTGCCGGCAATCCGCCCGAGCACCGCAATGTGCGGCTGACTGGCCCGCCAAATCAGGCTGCCCAGCGACAGCATCACGCCAATAATCACCCCGCTTTCCACCCCCAGCAGCAATACCCCGGCCAGGGTGGCCAGCCAGGCCACGGCATCGCTGCGATCAAAGCGCCAGGCTTGCCGTGGGGTGTCGAAGTCGAGCATGCCGAGTACCGCAATGATGATGCTGGCGGCCAGCGCCGGCAGCGGCAGCAAGGCCAGCCAGCCGGTCGGCACGCACAGCAGCAGCGC
>MHZN01000212.1:4127-6744 GCA_001830395.1 Pseudomonadales bacterium RIFCSPLOWO2_12_59_9
GGCGTAGTTGACCGCCGAGCGGGAAATACTGCCGGTCACCGCAAAGCTGCCGGAAAACGCGCTGGCCAAGTTGGCCGCGCCCAGGCCCAGCAGTTCACTGTTGCTGTTGATTCGCTCACCGCGTTTTTGCGCCAGGGTGACGGCCGCCGATTGGCTGGACAGGAACACAATAAAAGCGATCAGCAAGGATGAGCTCAGCAAGCTTTGCAGTTGCGCGAAGTCCAGACTCGGCAGGCCTAAGCTGGGCAGTCCTTGGGCCACCGGGCCAAGCACCACCACACCGGCATGCTGCAAGTCCAGCTGCCAGACGCTCAGGGTCGCCACCGCCAGCACCAGCACCGGTGCCAACTTGCTCAGCATGGCGGCGCGCTTGAGGCTTAAGCCGAGTTTGCCGAGCAGTGGCGCCAGCCGCTCCTTGGCCAGCCACAGGGCCAGCAAGGACAACAGGCCGATGCTGGCACCGGGCAGATTAAGGGTGGTCAGCGAGTCGCCCATCAGCGCTTTGAACTGGCTGGCGCCAATCAGCAGCGCCGCTCCCGTGGTAAAGCCGCTTAACACCGGGCGGCTCAAAAAGTGCGCAAGAAAGCCCAGGCGCAACAGCCCGCAGAGCAGCAAGACTAGACCGGAGATCAGCGCCATTTGCGCGGCCATCGCCACATACAGGTCCGAGCCGCTGGGGGCCAGCGCGGCCAAGGAGGTGGCGGTCATCAGCGAGGTGATCGCCATGGGGCCAACCGACTGCACCCGGCTGCTGCCAAATAACGCATAGGCCAGCGCCGGTAAGATGCTGGCGTACAGGCCGATGATCGGCGGCAAACCGGCCACCACGGCATAGGCCATGCCCTGGGGCACCATCATCAGCACCACGATGAAGCCGGCGCTGAGGTCGCCGCTCAGCCATTGCGCGCGGTAATTTCTAAGCCAAAGCAGCATCTGCGGGGTCCTTGCTGAGTCTTTGTTATGGATAGGGTCATCGTTGGCTGCGCTACTGCGCCGGGTAGGCCTGGGCCGCGCACAGTTTAGCGCCGTCCTGCTGGGTTTAGGCTGCGGCGGCCCAAAGTCGGCGGGTCAACTATCGTTTTTCTTGATGTTTCTGAACAATAATTTGGGCTTTTAATCGATAGATTTATCGTTAATCTGTACACAATCTGTTTTCTGGACGTTTTGGCAATGCAGTGGCGTAACTCTCCTAATAGCTATGGTTTGGTCAGTATCTCGGTGCATTGGCTGGTGGCGCTGGTGTTCTTCGGTTTGTTTGGGCTGGGGCTGTGGATGGTCGAACTGGACTACTACAGCGCCTGGCGCAAAGCCGCCCCCGAGCTGCACAAGAGTATTGGTCTGCTGCTTTTTGCGCTGATGTTACTGCGGCTGCTGTGGCGTTTTCTCAGCCCGCTGCCCGTGCCGCTGAGTAGCTACAGTCGGCTGATCCGGCTGGGCGCCAAGCTCGGCCATGGCCTGCTGCTGCTCGGCCTGCTTGTGCTGATGATCGCCGGCTACCTGATCTCCACCGCCGATGGTCAGGGTATCAGCGTGTTTGGCTGGTTCGAGGTGCCGGCGCTGCTCAGCGGTCTGCCGAATCAGGAAGACCAGGCCGGGCTGGTACATGAGTATCTGGCCTGGGCGCTGGTAATTTTGGCGCTCTTGCATGGGCTGGCCGCCTTGAAACACCACTATCTCGACCGCGATCTGACCCTGCTGCGCATGTTTGGGCGCGGCGCGACTAATTCTCAACCCGATAAGTAAGGAAGCATAACTATGTTGAAACGAACCCTCGTTGCCCTGGCGCTTGGCTCGGCCTTGTTCAGTGCCACTCAGGCCATGGCGGCGGACTATGTGATAGATAAAGAAGGCCAGCACGCTTTCGTCAATTTCAAGATCAGTCACCTGGGTTACAGCTGGCTGTACGGCAGCTTCAAGGATTTTGACGGCAGCTTTAGCTTTGATGCCAGCCAGCCCGAAGCCAGCAAAGTTAAGGTCAGCCTGAACACGGCCAGCCTCGACAGCAATCACGCCGAGCGCGACAAGCACCTGCGCAGCGCTGACTTCCTGAATGTCAGCAAGTACCCGACCGCGAGCTTTGAGTCGACGGCGGTGAAATCCACCGGCACCGGCACTGCCGATATCACCGGCAACCTGACCCTGAACGGGGTGACCAAGCCGGTGGTGATCGCCGCCAAGTTCATCGGTGAAGGCAAGGACCCTTGGGGTGGCTACCGCGCCGGCTTTGAAGGCAGCACCAGCTTGCACCTGAAGGATTTCGATATTCAGAAGGATCTCGGCCCGGCGTCCCAGGACGTGCAGCTGATTATTTCGGTCGAAGGCGTGCGTCAGTAAGAGCCACAGCTTTACGCGGCGCCAACAAAAACGCCGGGCCTATCAAGTGATAGGCCCGGCGTTTTTTATTGCCGAAACTACTGGCTGTCGCGGTTACGCGTCAGCAGGGCCGGGCGTTCGCTGCGTGGACGGCTGGGCAGTTGATCGAGCTGCTCGGGAGTGGGCAAGCGATCGCGCTTGGACTCTTTGTGCACAATCACTGGTTGGCTGTCGCGGCTGCTTCTCACGGCTGGCTCTTGGCGTTGCGGCTCACCACGGGACGAGTCGCCACGGGATGAATCAC
>MHZN01000213.1 GCA_001830395.1 Pseudomonadales bacterium RIFCSPLOWO2_12_59_9
CCGCGCCGGGGCAAGCCGGGGCCGGCGACTATTGCAGACCGTACTTGGTTTTCAAGGCCGCCACTTCGGCGCTGTGCTCCTTGAGAAACTGATTGAACTCATCAATCACCTGGGCGTGCTTGGTGGTGGAAAGGCTGTAGAAGCCTTTTGAATTGGGCAGCGCCTCGTCGAACAGCAAGGCATCCGGTTGCTTGAGTACAGTATTAAGTTGGTAACGGCCGACTTCCGCATTCATATAAACACCATCCACCCGGCTGTTGATGCCCTGCAGCAACGACTGCTGAAAGCTATTGACCTCTTGCAGTTTGATTTGGCCTTTTTCCACCAGACCGAGGTAATCCCAAGGGGTGAAACCGCGCACCGTGCCCAGCTGCTTTAATCGCTCAACGCCCTTGCCTTTATTGGCCGGCAAGACCAAGACGCCATCGGTATAACTCACGATAGGTGCCGAATAACTAATGTTCAGCCCCTTGCGTTTGCCTTCCTGCCACTGCTGGTTGTCCGGGTATTTAAAGTCCAACTCACCGGCAAAAAATGATTCATACAAGCGCGCCACCGGTAGCGCCCGGTATTCGAAGCTATAGCCTTGGGCTTTGGCAAAGCTGTCAAACAGCTCGCGGGCAAAGCCGCTGTATTGGCCGCCTTCGTTGCTGTAATGCGGGTAATAATTCAGCGCCTCGACGCCCAGCACATAAGTCGGGCCGGCCACGGCCTGGCCGCAACTCAAGATCAGCAGCAATCCAGCAGTCAGTAATTTGCGCATGGTTTTATTCCTGTTTTGTTTACCAAGAGATGGTTAAGCCGCTCGGCAAATGGCCAGGCCAGCACCGAGCACAAGCTTAGGATTGATGCAGGGCAAACTTGGCCGGCAGCGTGATTAACAGGGCAAAGGGGCGAAAGCCATTGGCGGCCGGCGCCCCCGGAAACACCACTTGCACATTGCCGTGATATTTCTGCAGGAACTTGCGGATCGCATCCATGCCCACCCCACGGCCAGACACATTGGTCACCTCGGTGGCGGTTGAGAGACCGGACAAAAAGATCAGTTCGGCAACCTGCTCATCGCTCACGCTCTGCTCAGCCGTCAACTGGCCATTGGCAATGGCTTTGCGCTGAATGTTGCCCAGGGCCAGACCCTTGCCGTCATCGCTGAAGGTGAACAACACCTGATCGGCATCTAGGCTGACGCTCAAATTGATCTGTCCATGGGCGGCCTTGCCCTGCGCGAGACGCTGGGCGGTGCTTTCCAGGCCATGGTCGAGGCTATTGCGAAACACGTGCATAAAGACATTGCGCAGCATCGGCACTATGTCCCGGGATAACCGCACAAAATTGTCGGTAATTAAAATTTCCGGCAGCTCTTTATCCAGCTGTTTGGCGATCGAGGGCACGGCGGCAATGATGCCCTTGAGCGTTTCGCCAACCGACTCATAGCGGAAGGTATTGATCGAGTTGCGAATCAATTGAATCGAGTGTTTGAGCTCATTAACTTGGGACATTTCATTGATGCCGTCGATGGCATTGCTGATGCTCTCCAGCACGGCCGGATCGATCCCCGCCTCATCGGTGAAGCCGGCCAGCTTCTCTTTGAAGATGGTTTCGTAGCGTGCCACACAGAGCCGCGCAGCTTGCAGTTGCTCCAGTAACTCGGTTTGATCCCAGGGAAAATCCTCTTCCGAGCGCAGCCGGCTGTAGGTTGTTTCGGCCTCATGCACGCTATCGGTGATGTAGTTCAACCCATAGGTGCGGGCATTGCCTTTGATGGTGTGCATGTTGCGAAACAGGCTGGCAATCACCTCCGGGTCTTTCTCTTCGTTGCTACTAATCAGCGCCTGGTTTTCATCCATAAACTCGTAGGAACTTTTGATAAATTCGAGCAGCTTGTCTTTCGACACCGAGAGAATTTGCCCAATAATTTCCAACTGTTCTTTTTGCTTTTCTGTTTCAAGTTGCAGGGCTTTCAGTTCGGTGACATCGCGCACCGTGACCATTAATTTGTCGATCAGCTCATCGCTATCCAATACCGGATTCCAGTCCAGCTCGAGAATCTTGGTGCGGCCGCCATCGAATAATTTGGTGTATTCGGTCACCAGCAAATGCGAGTTGAACTGAAAGTTCATCGCGTCTTCGCCAATCATCGCGTCGAGGGTGGCCTCAACCTGATTGAGGACATCGCCGGCGACACTGCTGCGGTCAAACAAGAAGGGCGAAACCCGCTGGTTAGCCACCTCACTGGTTTCAAATATCTCCGTCAGAAAGGCCGAATATTCGGCATGAATCACCGAGCCGTTGACGATGGTAAAAATCCCCTGACGCATGTTCTGCAGCATATTGCTGACGTCATTGGTTTTTTGTCTGAGCTCGCTGGTGCGCAGCAGGATACGTTCTTCCAGGGTGCGATTTTGCTCGGCTATCACCTCGAGCATCTGGATGTTCTTGGTGGTGATGACCGCCATCCGCGCGATGGTCAGGGCAAAGCCTTCATCCTCGGGGACGAAACTGACTTTGCCGACTTCGCCGACAAAGTTCATCACCCCAAAGACCGTTTTGTCGTCCATCATCGGCACGCACAGCAGGGCCTTGGACTGCTCGTTGGCGCTCATGCCGACATAGTCCGGTGCCTGGCTGACATCCGGTAGAAACAGCGTCTTGCCGGTGCTGGCCACATGCCCGGCCACACCTTCGGACAACTTGAAACTCTTCGGAAAACTGGCCCCGCCGCCCATCTCGGGATAATAGGCGTGCAGGGTTAGATTTTGCTCGGCGTCCAACAGGTAGATCGAGCCGCGCTCCACACAGCTTTGCTCGCTCATCACCTTGATCACGGTCTCCAGCGCTTCGGTCTGGTCGTGGATGCCGGCCATGATTTCGCCGGTGTGGTTGAGAATCGCCAGGTCGGCAAGTTTCTTACGGATGGCGTTGCGCATCTGATCGAAGCTGACGGCCAGGCTGCCGAGTTCATCGTTGCGCTTGGTGTTGATCTCGTAGTCGAGGTGGCCGCTGGCCAACTGGTCGGCGCTGTTGCGCAAGGCATCGATGGGCCGCTGGATAATCCGCTTGCCGAGCAGCCAGATAAAGCTGGCGATGATCAGCAGGAACATCAGGGAAAACGAGCCAATCAGCAGGGTGGTGTAGCGAATCAGCGCTTTGACTTTTTCGGTCGAGGTGAGGATCTGCACCGAGGCTATCGCCTCGCCCTCGCGATTGATCTTGGCGCCGGTTTCAATGTAGTCCGGGTTTTTCAGCAGCTCGTCGAAGGCCGTTTTGGCCAAGGCGTCGCGGATTTTTTCCCCGGCCATTTCGCCGTTGGTTTTGACCACCCGAATGCCGACCACATCGGCATCCAGCAGAATCGCGCTCAAGATGCCCTCCATCGCGGCGGCATCGTAGTTCCAGATCGGCTCGGTCAGGCTGATCGAGGCCAGCTCCGCCGTGTTGCCGGCCTTGCGGGTCAGATCGGTCATCGAGCGGTCGTAGTTATACATGCCGATGACCACGGTAAAGATCCCCAGGCCTATGACGATGCCAAGCAGCACCACGGCGTTAAACGCGCGAACAATACTGCGGGTAAAGAATGACCACATGCTTGGCGCCCCTGGTTTTACTTCTTATTTTTTCAGCAGTTTCATCTCGGCCAGCGCGCCGGCAGCGCAACTAAAAAACCACTGGTTCAACCTCAGTGTTGTAGTTATTGCGGCTTTAGCAAGCAGCGAGAATGCCGGCACTGCATGAGACAGACCGGCGGAGGGGCGTCGTGGGGAAGGCCGGCTGCCCAGCGGCTTTATTACCGCGCCTGAAACAATGGATTGCGGATTCTGGTGATTCTGTCGATTCGCCGTGGAGCCGACTATGGCGGCCAGCAGCGCAACGCGCTGTAGAGCCTTCTTAACTGCCTTGCGGAGTTGCACATGCCTAATGCCATCTCGTTGTTTCGTCACCCTCTGTCCGGCCATGCGCACCGTGTCGAGCTGCTGCTGGCACTACTCAAGTTGCCCACTGCACTGGTGTTTGTTGACCTGGCCAACGGCGCCCACAAACAGGCGGAGTTTCTCGCGATGAACCCGCTGGGCCAGGTGCCGGTGCTCGACGACAACGGCACAGTGCTGGCCGACTCCAACGCCATCCTGGTCTATCTGGCGCAGAAATACGGCGCAGGTCGCTGGCTGCCCACCGATGCCGTCGGCGCCGCGCAGGTGCAGCGTTGGTTGTCGATCGCCGCCGGACCGCTGGCCACTGGCCCGGCCAGAGCCCGGCTGATTAATGTGTTCGGCGCGCCCTATGACGCCGCCGAGGTGATCGGCCAATCCCATGCCCTGCTCAAGGTGATCGACGCCGAGCTCAACGGTCGGCAGTTCCTGGTTGGCGAGCAACCGAGCATTGCCGACATCGCCTGCTACAGCTATATCGCCCACGCGCCGGAGGGTGGCGTGTCGCTGGCCGATTATCCAAATGTGCGTGCCTGGCTGGCGCGGATTGAAGCCCTGCCTGGCTTCGTGCCCATGCAGCGCACGGCCGTCGGCCTGCAAAGCGCGTAGTAGGCTGGGCTTTAGCCCACCCTCTTTCCCCACTGCCACCTTGGTGGGCTGAAGCCCACCCTACACGCTGGAGAACCCTGATGACGGCGCCCACTCCCGCAACCTCACCTTGGCATGCGGGCGAGCTGGCCTTGCAGCAGCGCATGGGCGTGGCCGAGCGAATGGCGGCATTGGGCGGGCGTCTGATTCGCGATTTTATGCCCGAGCAACACCGCGACTTCTACCGCCAGTTGCCCTTTATGCTGCTGGGCTCGGTGGATGCCCAGGGCAATCCCTGGGCCAGTATTCTTGAAGGGCGGCCGGGCTTTGTTCAGTCGCCCGAGCCGCGCTTATTGCAGTTCAATTGCCGCCCGTTGGCGGGGGATCCGGCCGCCACCAATCTGACCGAAGGCGCCGCCGTCGGCCTGCTCGGTATCGAGCTGCACAGCCGCCGGCGCAACCGCCTCAACGGCCAGGTGCAGCTCAACCCGGACGGTGGATTCTCGGTGGCTGTGGCGCAAGCCTTCGGCAATTGCCCAAAATATATCCAGCAGCGCACCGCGCACCTGGTCCGCCAGCCAGGCGCGCCGGCCGCGCAACCGACGCAACGCCTGAATGGCCTGGACGCGGCGGCGCGAGCGTTGATAGCCGGCGCCGACACCTGCTTCGTCGCCAGCTATGTCGACCCTGCCGGCGACAGCCGCCAACGTTCGGTGGATATCTCCCATCGCGGCGGCCAGGCCGGCTTCGTCCGGGTCGAAGGCAACTGCCTGAGCATCCCGGATTTTGCCGGCAATCAGCACTTCAATACCCTCGGCAATCTGCTGCTCAATCCGCGCGCGGGCTTGCTGTTTATCGATTTTAATTGCGGCGATCTGCTGCAGCTCAGCGGACGTACCGAGATTGTCTTCGAGGGCCCAGAGGTCGCGGCCTTTCAGGGCGCCGAGCGAGTCTGGCGCGTGCAGGTTGAACAGCTGGTGCGCCGCCCGGCAGCCTTGGCGCTGCGCTGGGATTTTCAGCAGTTCTCGCCCCACAGCCTGACAACCGGCAGCTGGCCACACAGCTAGCCGGCGGCCGCCGGCAACCACGGCCGCAACACACTAGTATTGGAACTCTGACGAACTCTGAACAGGCCACCCAGATGAAGATTATTCGCAGCAAAAACTTTACCGCCGAGCGGGCTTGGGGCGCCCTCGACATCGCCAGCATGAATGGCATCAGCACCCGCCTGCACTGGACCGACCAACCCTATCAATGGCACATCAACACTGGCGAAGAGGTGTTTGTGGTGCTCGATGGCCGGGTTGAAATGCACTACCGCGAAGATGGCCTGGAGTGCAGCTGCGTGCTGGAGGTCGGAGATATTTTCCACGCCAGCGTCGGCCTCGAGCATGTAGCCCAACCGCTGGGGGTGGCCCGCGTGCTGGTCATCGAGTCCGCCGGCAGCCTTTGAGTCCGCCCAACAGCCAAACCCATGAGGAGCACTGCATGATCCATCCCGAAACCCGTCCACCCTTGCCGCCCTTTAGTCGTGAGACCGCCCTGCAGAAGGTGCGGCTGGCCGAAGATGGCTGGAACAGCCGCGACCCGCAGCGGGTGGCCCTGGCCTACACACTCGACAGTCACTGGCGCAACAGGGTGGAGTTTCCCCAGGGCCGCGCTGAGATTCAGGCCTTTCTGCAACGCAAATGGCAAGGCGAGGGCGAGTACCGGCTGATCAAGGAACTCTGGGCCTTTGCCGACAACCGCATCGCCGTGCGCTTTGCCTATGAATGGCACGACGCCGCCGGCAACTGGTTTCGCTCCTACGGTAACGAGAACTGGGAGTTCGACCCCCAGGGCCTGATGCAGCTGCGCTATGCCAGCATCAACGACCTGGCCATCAGCGCCACCGAACGCAAGTTCCATTGGCCCCAAGGCCGCCGCCCGGACGAGCACCCGGGCTTGAGCGAATTGGGCTTATAGGCGAGAGGGATGACGCGATGATCAAGCAGTTGATCGGCTACAAAGCCTGGGCCAACCGTGAGTTATTTGACTGCCTGCTGGCGCTGCCAACCGACATTGCCAGCGAGCCACGGCACACGATAATTCGCCTGCTCAACCATGTGCATGTGGTGGATCAAATTTTTCGCGCCCACCTGAGCGCGACCCAGCACGGCCATCGCGCGCTGAACACCCTTGCCACTCCGAGCTTGAACGAGCTGTGGGCGGCGGTGCAGGAAATGGATCAGTGGTATCTCGGCTACACCAGCGGGCTGACCGACGAACAGCTGCAGCAACGCCTGGACTTTGTCTTTGTCGACGGCACTGCCGGCAACCTGTCACGGGCCGAGATGCTGCTGCATGTGGTGAACCACGGCACTTACCACCGCGGCGCGGTGGGTGAGTTGTTGCACCAATGCAGCAGCGCGCCGCCACGGGATGTACTGACGCGTTATTTTTAGGTGCTGGGCCGTATTTGCCGGCGGCAGTGCGCAGGCGGCAAAGGAGCTGAAGAATGGCGAATAGGCGAGCGCCCGTGGCGGACTGTTCGCTGCGCTCCTGAGTCCACCCTACGTCCGCCCCGGAGCTCAAGGTCATTGAGGGCAGGGCGATGGCTTAGCGCTGGCTGAGCTGCGACTGGCTCTGCTGTGCGTGCTTTTGCTGTTTGTAGCTGATGGCGGCGGCAGGGATGGGGGTGATCTTGCCGGTCTCCAGCCAGGTGCGCAGGCGGTTGGCGTCGGCCATGTGGGTGTATTTGCCAAAGGCGTCGAGCACCACGAAGGCTACTTGGCGATTGGCCATCTGGGTGCGCATCACCAGACAGTGGCCGGCTTCGTCGGTGTAGCCGGTTTTGGTCAGCTGAATATTCCAGTTGGCCTTGTGCACCAGACGATTGGTGTTACGAAAACCCAGGGTGTAGTTGGGCTTGCGAAAGGCCACGGTCTTCTCTGCGGTACTGCTCAGCTGGCCCATCAGCGGGTATTGCTGGGTGGCCTTGAGCAAACGGACCAAATCGGTGGCGCTGGAGACGTTGTGCAACGACAGCCCGGTCGGTTCGACATAGCGCGTCTGGCTCATGCCCAGGGCCTTGGCCTTGGCGTTCATGGCGGCGATAAAGGCGTCGTAGCCGCCTGGATAGTGGTGCGCCAGGCTGGCGGCGGCACGGTTCTCGGAGGACATCAGGGTCAGCAGCAACAACTCCTGGCGGCTGATTTCGCTGCCGACCCGCACCCGCGAATAGACCCCGCGCATTTCCTTGGTATCGCTGATGTGCACCGCCAGCACTTCATCCAAAGGCAGCTTGGCGTCCAGGGTGACCATGGCGGTCATCAGCTTGGTCACCGAGGCAATCGGCACCACCAAGTCGGGGTTGCTGGAATACAGCACCTCGTTGGTCTTCAGGTCGACCAGCAAGGCGCGGCAACCACCAGGCTATTGCAGGCCAACAACAGACAAACCAGCAGATAACGAATGTTCATGGGCAAGCACCGGGCAAGTGGGGACGATTTCAGGCCATGTTAAAACTGCTGCGCTCGGTTATGCCGCGTTAAAAACAGGCTCAAAATGCTCATTTACAACCCGTAAACTGCGCTTTTTCGCCTGTTTTTGCCTTGCCTAACCTTCGCTCGCTACGTTTTAACACGGCCTGATTTGCGCGGCAGTATACGAAATGCTTCCCCAGCAAACAGCTATTGCGTGAAGTTAGTCACAACCCACTCGCCTCAGGGCTTTGTTGCGGAACCGCTGACCGGCGTGCCACTGGGCAGCAATTCAGGCGCCTCGCGTTGCAGGCGACTCTGCAGCATCTCCAGTTGCTCGAGGGCGGCACGGGCCTCGTCGATCTCGACGCTGCTGCGCTCGCCGCTTTGTCCGGCCTGCTCTATCTGTTCACGCATCTGCGGGATCTGCTGCACACCGCTGGCCCAGGCCTGTATTTCCGCCCGTGCGTGCTGGTCCTCGAAGGCGGCATAGGCCGCGGGGTCGGCCAGCTGCGCCGGGGATGCCGACTCGCGCGGTTTCAGCCCGCCAGCGGGCGGTTGGCGCGGATCGCCTTGCTCGGCCATCACCTGCATCAGCATCTGCGCTTCGGCCACCGAGTAGGCGGGCTTCTCGGCAGGCGCTGCGGGTGGTGCCGGCACAGGTGCGGCTACCCGCG
>MHZN01000214.1:0-3993 GCA_001830395.1 Pseudomonadales bacterium RIFCSPLOWO2_12_59_9
TCAGGGCCTGGTTGGCGGGAATGGTCCAGGCGGTGGTGGTCCAGATCACCGTGAAGGCGTCTTTGCTCAAGGCGCTGAGGCCAAAGGCGGCGGCCAGCTTGGCGGGCTCGGCACTCGGGAAGGCGACGTCCAGCGTCTGCGACTTCTTGTCGGCGTATTCGATTTCGAACTCGGCCAGCGAGGAGCCGCAGTCAAAGCACCAGTACACGGGCTTGAGGCCGCGGTAGACGTAGCCGCGCTCCATGATCTTCTTGAGCGCACGGATTTCGTTGGCTTCGTTGCCGAAGTCCATGGTGCGGTAGGGATGAGCCCAGTCGGCCAGCACGCCCAGGCGCTTGAAGTCGGCACGTTGACCGTCGATCTGTTCGGCGGCGTAAACGCGTGCCTTGGCCTGCACGTCGTCGCGCGAGAGGTTGCGGCCGAAGGTTTTCTCGATCTGGTTCTCGATCGGCAGGCCGTGGCAGTCCCAGCCGGGCACGTAGATGGCGTCCATGCCCTTGAGCTGGCGCGCCTTGACGATCATGTCCTTGAGAATCTTGTTGACGGCGTGACCGATGTGGATGTTGCCGTTGGCATACGGCGGGCCGTCGTGCAGCACGAATTTCGGGGCCCCCTGGCGCGCCGCGCGCAGCGTGTCGTACAGGCCGTTTTGCTCCCACTCGGCCACCCAGCCCGGCTCACGCTTGGGCAAGTCCCCCCGCATCGGGAAGGGAGTGTCGGGCATGTTCAGCGTCGCACGGTACTTGGACTCGGGCACCGCATCGGCGGATTTGGCGCCGCCCTTTTTGGCTTCTTGTTGGCTCTTGCCGGGCTTGGCGGTCTGGTCTTGGCTCATGGGGGCTCAGGGTTCGGCTTAGGTGCCGCGCTGCTGAGCCTCGAAGAACCCGCGCGCGTCGGCAATGTCTTGGTGAATGGCGGCCTGCAAGGCCTCCAGGCCGTCGTAACGGGCCTCGTCTCGCAACTTGTGCAAGAGCTCTACGCGCACGATTTTACCGTAGCCCCCTTCCTTGCCGAGGGCGGCGGGCCATTCAAAGCAATGGACCTCCAGCAGCACGCGTCCGGCGTCCTCCACCGTGGGGCGCACGCCCAGGCTGGCCACGCCTTCCAGGGGCTGGTCGGACAGGCCGTGGGTGCGCACGGCAAAGATGCCGGAGGTGGCGGGTTTTTCGTGGCCGAAACGGACGTTGAGGGTGCGGCAATCGAGGCTGCGACCCAGCTTGGCACCGTGAATCACGTGGCCGCTGATGGTGTAGGGGCGGCCCAGCAGGCGCTCGACCTGAGACATGTCGCCCTCAACCAAGGCCTCGCGCACGACCGACGAGGACACCCGCAGGCCGTGAACTTCGTAGCTCATCATGCGGGCCACGTCGAAGCCCTGGCGCTTGCCTTCGGTGTCCAGCAGGTCGTAGTCGCCTGCACGTTTGGCGCCAAAGCGGAAGTCATCTCCCACCAGCACATAGCGGGCCTTCAAGCCCTGCACCAGCACCTGGTCGATGAAGGCCTGGGGGCTGAGGCTGGCCAGGCGCTGGTCAAAGGGCACCACCACCACCTGATCCACCCCGCAGCGCTCGAGCTCGGAAAGCTTGTCGCGCAAGGTGGCGATGCGAGCGGGTGCCAACTCAGGCTTGCCTGCGAGCGCGGCAAAGTAGTCACGCGGGTGCGGCTCAAAGGTGAGGACGGTGGCCGGGAGGCTGCGGTGCTGCGCCTCATTGCGCAGCAGCGCAAGCATGGCCTGATGGCCGCGATGGACCCCGTCAAAATTGCCGATGGTCAGGGCACAGGCGGGCGCCAGTGCAGCATGATGGAAACCGCGAAAGATTTGCATGGGAACGCATTATCCCGCCTGCCACTGGGCGCACGGGCGGTGTGCAGCCTGAGCGTGACGGAAAGGCGATTTTCAACCTGATTCCCGTGGCCATGTGCCCAGCCTTGCGGCCTTCTGTCCGAGAATGTCAGTGAACCCCTCTGCTGCGCCCTCACCGACGCCCATCATGCTGCTCAAGCGCCTCGCCCTTCCCCTCCCAGGCCTGCTGATCTTACCCATCCTTGCGCTCGCCTTGGCCTTGTCTGGCCTGGTATGGACGGTGCTGCGTCACCAGCAGGCCGGGGCGGATCAGCGCCATGCACGCGAGGAATTGCGTCAGGGCATGCAGGTGGCGCGGGTGATGCTGCACCCCATCGGGCAGCAGCCGGCGCAGGGGCAAGCCCCCGCCTTGCGGGTGCCCCCGACCGCGCTGCAGGCGGGCCTGCGGCAGGCTTTGCAATGGATGCCCAATGTGCAAGTGGCGGTCCTCACCCAGGAGCGTGTGGACGGCGCGTGGCAACCCAGTACCGGAGAGGCGCCGGTCTGGACGGACGCCTACGAGGCCCTGAGCCTGCTGGAGCGCAAGGCGTTGACGGCCCCCACCCCCGATGGCAGCCCGACGGAGTTCGATGCCAACGGGCAGGTCCATGCGGCCCTGTCTGTGGCGACCCCGGATGCGCCCGGTGGTCGGGCCGTGGTGTGGTTGCGTGCCGAACCGAATGTCACCGACCCGGGGTGGGCTCGGGCGCGCTGGCAGTTGATGCTGGGAACCCTGGTCGGCTGCCTGTTGGCCGGCAGCCTGCTGTGGCGGCAAGGCTGGCGAGTGCGCCAAGGCTTGCGCAATTTGAGCGGCTGGACCCATCGGGCAACCCAGGAGGAATGGCCGGAGGTGCCCGTGCCTGCTGGCCCGACCGAGTTGCATCAGTTGGGTTTGCGGATGCGCGAGCTCACCCACTATCGCCACCACCGGGAAGATGACATTCGTCAGACGGCGTTTCGCGACACGCTGACCCATTTGCCCAACCGCGCCTACTTTCAGGTGCGACTGGATCAGCAGATCAGCGAAGCGCGGCAAGGCCAGCACAGCGGCGCCTTGGTCACCCTGGACCTCCAGCGTTTCAAGCACGTCAATGCGGTGCTGGGCCAGGCCTCAGGCGACACCCTGCTGCGCAAGGTGGCGCTGCGTTTGTCGGCCACCTTGCCCGATGCGCACCACCTGCTGGGCCGCGTCGGTGGCAACCAGTTCGCCTGCCTGATTCCCCGCGCCGACAAGGTGAGTGCCATGCAACTGGCCAAGCGCCTGCTCCATAGCATGGACACGCCTTTCGAGCTGGATGGACAAGCCATCGATCTGATGGCCCAGGCGGGCGTCGCCCTGTTCCCGGAGGATGGTCGCAACGCCAATGAGGTGCTGTCCCACGCCGAGATGGCGATGAACGTCGCCCGACAGAAGATCACCAGCGTCATGGTGTACAGCCCGGACATGGACCCGGATCAGGCCGCGTCCTTGAGCCTGCTGACCGAGCTCAAGCAGGCGGTGAACCGCCACGAGTTGAAGCTGTACTTGCAACCCAAAATCTGCCTGAGCACGAATGCCGTCCTGGGTGCGGAGGCCCTGATCCGCTGGCAACACCCGGAGAAAGGCCTCATTCAGCCCGAAGGCTTCATTCCGTTCGCGGAGCAGACCGGCTTCATCGGCGTGTTGAGCTTGTGGGTCGTCGACCAAGCCGCCACCCAGCACCCGATCCAACTCGGCCGAACCGGTGGAAAAGCGCGGTACTTCGGAGATACTCACCTCGGCCAGGGTTTTGATGTTGGCCTGCTCGCCGGCCCAACTGGCGCGAGTGCTGGGCGCGGCCGTGTGGGCCTCGATCATGGTTTCGGTCAGGGTGTTCCAGGTGCCGCACTCGCCGCACTGCCCGGCCCACTTGGGGAAGGTCGCGCCACACTCGGTGCAGCCATACATGCGCTTGGCCTTGGCCATGAAAACTCCGGGTCTAAAGACAGGCGCCGATAATAGCCGCTGGCTTGACCGTGATCAGCTCTTTTAGCCCGCGAACCCGCCAAGCTCAGGCCGGGTGAAAACTACTGCACTCGGTTATGCCGCGTTAAAAACAGGCTCGGACTGCTCATTTACAACTCGTAAACTCCGCGTCCTCGCCTGTTTTTGCCTTGCCTAACCTTCGCTC
>MHZN01000214.1:4002-7784 GCA_001830395.1 Pseudomonadales bacterium RIFCSPLOWO2_12_59_9
CCTAACCTTCGCTCGCTACGTTTTCACTCGGCCTGAAGCTGTGGTCAAATTGAGGAGATCCCATGCGTATCTTGCTGTTCTTACACCTGATCGGCGCCAGCATCTGGCTGGGCGGTCACCTGATTCTGGCGCTGAAAATTCTGCCGCCGGCCTGGCGCGCCCGCGACCCGGCGCCGATCCGCGCCTTCGAAAAACGCTACGAAGCCCTCGGCCTGCCGGCCCTGTTGCTGCAGGTGATCACCGGCATCTGGCTGGCAACTTTATGGCTGCCCGCCAGCGCTTGGCTGAGCGACAACCCGCTGGCCAGCCTGATTCGCCTTAAGTTGGGCTTGCTGGCGCTGACCCTGATGCTCGGCGCCCATGCACGGCTGCGCTTGATTCCACGCCTGTCCGGCGCCAACCTCGGCGGCTTGGCCGTGCATATTTACGCCATCACCTTGACGGCCCTGGCCCTGGTTTGGGTCGGAGTAAGCTTTCGTTTTGGTGGGGTATTTTGAGTGGATTAACGCCCGCCGCATCACCGGCGAGCGTCCCTCCACTTCAGCTTTTGGGTTAAGCGACTACCCGGAGTGGTTTACTGGACCTTGACGATCTTCGGCGGTGCCCAGGTGTCATTCAGCACCGAGGGCGCGCTGGTGTTCGGCCAGTACATGCGCATCATCGGGATAAAGTCGCCGGTCGGCGCCGGTAGCCAGTTGGCTTGCTTGGCCTTGCCCGGTGACTCATGTTGCAAATACAGGGTCAGCGAGCCATCGGCGTTGTATTTGAGCTTGTCGCGCGGGCTGACGGTGAACTTGTTCAGCGCGTTGGGCACGAACCACCAGCCTTGATCTATCTGGTACATGGTGATCGACCAAAAGGCTTTTACCGGCGGGGTCTGGCCCTTGGCGAAGGTCAGGCGGTAGTTGTTGGCGCCGTTGAGTTTCTGTCCGTCGCTGTCCACTTCGGTGTAGGGGTACACCGCATCGTCCTGCAGGTTGGCCGGCCAGCCGAAAGCCGCCACCACGGCGCGCTTCATGTAGTCGGTGCCATAGACGCCCAGGCCTTTGGAGATGATCCAGCCGTTGGCCAGCGTGCCCATTTTCTTTTTGTTGATGGCAAACAGCTGCAAGGCCTCCTGGGGCAACTTGTTCAGTTCGGTTTGCACCTGCGGGTCGAGCTTGCGGATGTCGAAGGCCTTGCACGGCTCCAGACCGATTTTCGCCATCCGGGCCAGCATGGGCGCATCTTGCGCCGCCGGTGGCGCGTCTTTGCACATCAGCTGCGCCATTTTATTGAAGTAGCTGTTGGTATCCATCGTGAGGAGCACGGTTTGCGGCTTGTCGGTCATGCTGAAACCGGGGTTCGGATCGACCGCCGGTGCCTGATAGCTGTACGGCTTGCCCCAGGCCGAGAGCGGGGTGATCTTGTACTGGGCTTGCAGGGCGTTGACGGCCTGGTAGTCCTTATCGCTGCCATCGGCGTAGGTGCGACCGAGAATCACCGTGTAGCGGCTGTCGGACTTTATCTGGGTCATGCCGGCCGGCACTGTGCCCTGCCAGCCTGGGCCGGTGACCAGGTAATTGGCGGCTTTCTCACCGGTGGTACGGGTGCCAGGAGTGTGGAAGTCGGTCATCCACAGGTCGGTAAAGGGGAACAGGTAGTAGCGCTTGCCCATGTCCGGGTGACTGAACACCTGTGGTTCGCTGAGGTCCAGCCAGGCCAGCGAGTAAAGGGTGTCGGCATTCGGTGCCGAAACCGCGCGAAACTCTGCCGGCGGGTAACGCTTGATATTGATGAACTGCCCCATGGGCGCATGCAGGCCTTCGGCCTTGGGCACGTTACTCATTTGCACGCGGGTAACTTCGGTGGTGAGCAGCGAGTAGCCGAACACGTAGGCGTCGGTCGCAATTTGCTTGGCTTCATCGATTTGCGCCTGACTGGCGGCGCTCGTGGCGCTGGTTTCGGTCGGCGGCTGGCTGCTGCAGGCGCTCAGGCCGAGGGCCAGGGCGGCCACTAAGGCGCTGGGTTTAATCATCATCATAAGGTTCCTTTTTGGGCGGCGAAGTTCAGGCAAAGCATCTTTCAGTTAAATAAAGTAGTCGCGCGTGGCCGCTACGCCAGCGCGCCGACCACTGGCAGCTGGTTGGCGCTGCTGATGGTGCCGGAGAGGGGCGCAGCGCCGGCGGTCGCTCAGCGGCATCAGCTTCCAGGCAATCAAGGGCCAGGGCTGCTCGGCCGGCGATTATCAGGCGCAGTTAGCCCGGCCGGACTGCGTCAACTAACGGCCCGCACTGCAGCATCGGGTTGGCGCGACGCTACGGCGCTATCGCTGTCACACTCAGAGGGGCAAGATAAGTCATCTGTTTGCCGGAATTATCCCTATGTCTGCTCTCGATCCTGCTTTTGTTCAAGTTCACAGCGCCAGCGAGGCGGTCGACCGCCTGGCCGCCTTGCATACCCAGGCCTGCACGGCACTGAGCCAGGCGCTCAAGCACTATTTAAAAACCCGCGAGCAGCCCAGCGCTGAGCAGTACCGCGCGTTTCGTTATCCGCTGTTGCGCCTGGATTATCAGTGCATGGGCGAGGTGCCCAGTACCACTCGCGCCTATGCCAAGGTGCAGAATCCTGGCACCTACAGCGTGACCGTGACCCATCCGGAGGCGTTTCGCGGTTACTTGATGGATCAACTCGGGCCGCTGATGGCGGACTTCACCGTGACGGTCGCGGTGGGCCTAAGCGAGCAAAACATTCCCTATCCCTATGTGGTCGAACATGGCGATGAGTTGGCTGGCTCCGGGGTGACGGCGGCCGAGCTGGCGCGGGTATTCCCCAGCACCGATCTGTCGGCGGCCACCGATGGCGTGGCCGATGGCCTGTATGACTGGCAGGACGCCGACCCGATGCCGCTGGCGTTGTTTGATGCGGCGCGGGTCGACTTCTCCCTCAAGCGCCTGCAGCACTACAGCGGCAGCGACTGGCGGCATGTGCAGCCGTGGATTCTGCTGACCAACTACCACCGCTATGTCGATCAATTTATCCGCCACGGCCTCAACCAGCTTCGCGACGACCCGCGTTATCTGCGCATGGTCTTGCCCGGTAATGTGCTGGTCGAGCGCGGCATGGATGAGGGCGAGATGCAGGCGATCATCGAGGGCGTGGTCTGGCACCGTTACCAGATGCCGGCCTATCACCTGATTGCCGCCGACGGCCACGGCGTGACCCTGGTGAATATCGGCGTCGGTCCATCGAATGCGAAGAACATCACCGACCATCTGGCGGTGTTGCGCCCCCATTGCTGGCTGATGATTGGTCACTGCGGCGGTCTGCGCCAATCGCAGACCATCGGCGACTACGTGCTAGCCCACGCTTATATGCGCCGCGACGGCATTCTCGACCGGGTGCTGCCGACCAATATCCCGATTCCGGCCCTGGCCGAGGTGCAGCAGGCCTTGCAGGAAGCTGCGGCGAGCGTCACTGGCGAACGGGGCGAGGCGCTGAAAAAACGCCTGCGCACCGGCACCGTGCTGACCTACGATGACCGCAACTGGGAGCTGCGCTGGGCCCAGGAACGGCCGCTGATCAACCTGGCCCGGGCGGTGGCGGTGGACATGGAAAGCGGCACAGTCGCCGCCCAAGGCTATCGGCTGCGGGTGCCCTACGGCACGCTGCTGTGCGTGTCGGACAAACCGCTGCACAGTGAAATCAAACTGCCCGGCGCGGCCGGCGCCTTCTACGAGCGGGCAGTCAGCCAACACCTGCAGATCGGCCTGGCCGCGCTGGAATTATTGCGCAGCCAACTG
>MHZN01000215.1:0-604 GCA_001830395.1 Pseudomonadales bacterium RIFCSPLOWO2_12_59_9
CTTTATCCCTAAATCTTTTGGCACCTCGATGACCCTGACCGGCGGCCCGCAAATGGCCCTGTACGTGTTCATCGGCTTCTACGTCAGCTGCATCTTGCTGACCTGGTGGAGCTATGCACGGAAAGGCGCAGAGATGCCTTGCTAAAAAACCAACTCAAGAGCTGCTGCGCTCTAGAGTCGGTTTTACGCCCAGATTGAAACCGTTATTGACTGTGCCAGCTGCGACTAACCCGCAGCTGGCCTGAGAGGAAAGAAGATGAGCCATTTACTCGACCAACTGCGTTTTTTTAACCGCAAGCAAGGTGAGTTCTCCGAAGGGCACGGCTAGACGCGTCTCGAGTCGCGCGACTGGGAGAACGTTTACCGCTCACGCTGGCAGTACGACAAGATCGTGCGTTCCACCCACGGGGTGAACTGCACCGGGTCTTGCTCTTGGAAGATTTACGTGAAGAACGGCCTGATCACCTGGGAAACCCAGCAGACCGACTACCCGCGTACCCGTAACGACCTGCCTAACCACGAACCGCGCGGCTGTCCCCGTGGTGCCAGCTACAGCTGGTACATCTACAGCGCCAACCGCCTCAAGTACCCCAAGGTGCGTAAA
>MHZN01000215.1:622-3707 GCA_001830395.1 Pseudomonadales bacterium RIFCSPLOWO2_12_59_9
AGCATCGTTTCCGACCCGGTCAAGGCCGAGTCGTACAAGAGCAAGCGCGGCATGGGCGGCTTTATCCGCTCCAGCTGGGAAGAGGCGAATGAAATCATCGCCGCCGCTAACGTCTACACCGTTAAAGAATTCGGCCCGGACCGGGTGGTGGGCTTCTCGCCGATCCCGGCCATGTCGATGGTCAGCTACGCCGCAGGTAGCCGTTATCTGTCGTTGATCGGTGGCGTCTGCCTGTCCTTCTACGACTGGTACTGCGACTTGCCGCCGGCCTCGCCGCAGGTCTGGGGCGAGCAAACCGACGTGCCGGAATCGGCCGACTGGTACAACTCCAACTACATCATCGCCTGGGGCTCCAACGTGCCGCAGACGCGTACCCCGGATGCGCACTTCTTCACCGAAGTACGCTACAAGGGCACCAAAACCGTGGCCATCACTCCCGATTACTCGGAAGTGGCCAAGCTGACTGACCTGTGGCTGAACCCTAAGCAAGGCACCGATGCGGCGCTGGCCCAGGCGTTCAACCATGTGATTTTCAAAGAGTTCCACCTCGACAAACCGAGCGCTTATTTCAAGGATTACGCCAAGCGCTACACCGACTTGCCGATTCTGGTGTTGCTCAAAGAGCACGCCGGCGCCACGCCTGAGCTGAGCGGCTATCAGCCGGATCGCTTCCTGCGCGCCTCGGACTTGACCGACAACCTCGGCCAAGAAAACAACCCAGAATGGAAAACCATCGCCCTGGATGCCAACAGCAATCAGCTGGTGTCGCCGCTGGGTTCGATCGGTTATCGCTGGGGCCAGAAGGGCAAGTGGAACATTCAGGCCCTCGAGGGCGGTGAAGGCCGCGAGATCGACCTGCAACTGAGCTTGCTCGGTGAAGGCGTGGCCGAAGTGGCGTTCCCGTATTTCGGCGGCCAGACCCACGAGCACTTCCAACACGTGGCCGGTGACGCCGTGCAAATGCGCCGCGTGCCAGTGCGCTCAATCACTCTGGCCGATGGCAGCACCGCTAAAGTCGCCACCGTGTTTGACCTGTCGGCCGCCAACTTGGCCATCGACCGTGGTTTGGGTGGCAGCAACGTCGCCAAAGACTACAACGATGCCAGCGTACCGGGCACTCCGGCTTGGCAAGAGCAGATCACCGGCGTTAGCCGTGAGAAAGCCATCCAGATCGCCCGTGAGTTTGCCGACAACGCCGACAAAACCAAGGGTCGCTCGATGATCATCGTCGGCGCGGCGATGAACCACTGGTACCACATGGACATGAACTACCGTGGCCTGATCAACATGCTGATGTTGTGTGGTTGCGTGGGGCAGACCGGTGGCGGCTGGGCTCACTATGTGGGTCAAGAAAAGTTGCGTCCGCAGTGCGGTTGGTTGCCACTGGCCTTCGGCCTGGACTGGAGCCCGGCACCACGGCAGATGAACGGCACCAGCTTCTTTTACAACCACAGCTCGCAATGGCGTCACGAGAAAGTCAGCATGCACGAAGTGCTCTCACCGCTGGCCGATAAGTCGCAATTCCCCGAGCACGCGCTGGACTACAACATCCGCGCCGAACGTGGCGGCTGGTTGCCAAGTGCACCGCAGCTGAACCGTAACCCATTGCAGATCACCCGTGACGCGCAAGCGGCGGGCATGTCGCCAGTGGATTACGTGACCAAGTCGTTGCAAGACGGCTCGCTGCGGTTCTCCTGTGAGCAGCCGGATCACCCGAACAACTTCCCACGCAACATGTTTATCTGGCGCTCCAACTTGTTGGGCAGCTCGGGCAAAGGCCACGAGTACATGCTCAAGTACCTGTTGGGCACCAAGAACGGCGTGATGAACGAAGACCTCGGCAAAACGGGTGACGTTAAGCCGAGTGATGTCGAGTGGGTAGATGATGGTGCGATCGGCAAGCTTGATCTGGTCACCACCCTGGATTTCCGCATGTCCAGCACCTGCGTTTACTCGGACATAGTGTTGCCAACGGCGACCTGGTACGAGAAAGACGACATGAACACCTCGGACATGCACCCGTTCATTCACCCACTGTCGGCGGCGATTGATCCTGCGTGGGAATCGCGTTCCGACTGGGAGATCTACAAAGGCATCGCCAAGCGCTTCTCGGAAATGTCGGTCGGTCATCTGGGTGTCGAGCAAGACCTGGTCACCACCCCGTTGCTACACGATACTCCGGGCGAATTGGCCCAGCCCTTTGGTGGTACCGACTGGAAAACCCAGGGCGTGGCGCCGGTGCCGGGTAAAAATTGCCCGAACATGCGCGTGGTCGAACGTGACTATCCGAATGTGTACAAGAAGTTCAGCTCCCTCGGCCCCTTGCTGGATAAAAATGGCAACGGCGGCAAGGGCATCAACTGGAACACCCAGCATGAGGTCGACTTCCTCGGCGAGCTCAACTACAAGGTGCGCGAGGAGGGCGTCAGCCTTGGCCGGCCGAAGATCGACAGCGCCATCGACGCCTGTGAAGTGATCCTGTCCCTGGCTCCAGAAACCAACGGCCATGTGGCGGTTAAAGCCTGGGCGGCACTGTCGGAGTTTACCGGCTTGGATCACAGCCACTTGGCCGTGCCGAAAGAACACGAAGCGATTCGTTTCCGTGACATCCAGGCACAGCCGCGCAAAATCATCTCCAGCCCGACCTGGTCAGGCCTGGAAGACGACAAGGTCAGCTACAACGCCGGCTACACCAACGTTCACGAGTACATCCCGTGGCGCACCATCACCGGCCGTCAGCAGTTCTTCCAGGATCACCCGTGGATGCAGGCTTTCGGCGAAGAAATGATGAACTACCGGCCGCCGGTCAACACCCGCACCATCGATAACGTGAAGGGCAAGCGGCCGAACGGCAACACCGAGATAGTGCTGAACTGGATCACCCCGCACCAGAAGTGGGGCATTCACAGCACCTACAGCGACAACCTGATCATGCTCACCCTGAGTCGTGGCGGGCCGATTGTTTGGCTGTCAGAAACCGACGCTAAACGCGCCGGCATCGAGGACAACGACTGGATCGAGTGCTTCAACGCCAACGGCGCCCTAGTGGCCCGTGCCGTAGTTAGCCAGCGGGTTAAAGACGGCA
>MHZN01000215.1:3715-7509 GCA_001830395.1 Pseudomonadales bacterium RIFCSPLOWO2_12_59_9
CGGCATGGTGATGATGTATCACGCCCAGGAACGGATCGTGAACATGCCGGGCTCGGAAACCACCAAGACCCGTGGCGGTCACCACAACTCGGTAACCCACGTGCTGCTCAAGCCCACCCATATGATCGGCGGCTACGCACAGCAGTCTTACGGCTTCAACTACTACGGCACCGTGGGCTGCAACCGCGATGAGTTTGTGGTGGTACGCAAGATGGACAAAGTTGATTGGCTGGATGGCACCGATGTTGGTGGTCTGGGCGGCGACGCTTTGCCACAACCTCTGCCAAAAGACCTCTGAGGAGAGCTGACATGAAAATTCGTTCACCAAGATCGATAGCGCATGGTGCTTTCACCATGCCAGTTCACTCAGTTCAGATTCAGGTACAGGTTGAGGAGTCGACACTATGAAAATTCGTTCACAAGTCGGCATGGTCTTGAACCTCGACAAATGCATCGGCTGCCACACCTGCTCAATCACCTGCAAAAACGTCTGGACCAGCCGTGAAGGCATGGAATACGCCTGGTTCAACAACGTTGAAACCAAGCCCGGCATTGGCTACCCGAAAGAGTGGGAAAACCAGGACAAATGGCGCGGCGGCTGGGTGCGTAACAAAGATGGCTCGATCAACCCGCGCATTGGCGGCAAGTTCCGCGTGCTGGCGAACATCTTCGCCAACCCGGATCTGCCGACCATCGACGACTACTACGAGCCGTTCGACTTCGACTACCAGCACCTGCACACCGCACCGCTGGGCCAGCATCAGCCGACCGCCCGGCCGCGCTCGGTGATCACCGGCAAGCGCATGGAGAAGATTGAGTGGGGCCCAAACTGGGAAGAAATTCTCGGCACCGAGTTCGCCAAGCGTCGCAAGGACAAGAACTTCGACAAGATCCAGGCCGACATTTATGGCGAGTATGAAAATACTTTCATGATGTACCTGCCGCGTCTGTGCGAGCACTGCCTGAACCCCACCTGCGCGGCCTCGTGCCCGAGCGGGGCGATCTACAAGCGCGAAGAAGACGGCATCGTCCTCATCGACCAAGAGAAATGCCGCGGCTGGCGCATGTGCATCAGCGGCTGCCCGTACAAGAAGATCTACTTCAACTGGAAGAGCGGCAAATCCGAGAAGTGCATCTTCTGCTACCCACGGATCGAAGCCGGTATGCCGACTGTCTGTTCGGAAACCTGTGTCGGCCGGATCCGTTATTTGGGCGTGCTGCTGTATGACGCCGACCGGATTCTGGAAGTGGCCAGCACCCCGAACGAGCAGGACCTGTATCAGAAGCAACTGGATATCTTCCTCGACCCGTTCGACCCAGCCGTGATCAAGCAAGCCCTGCTCGATGGCGTGCCACAGTCGGTACTGGATGCCGCGCAGAAATCCCCGGTCTACAAACTGGCGGTGGACTGGAAGCTGGCGCTGCCGTTGCACCCGGAATACCGCACCTTGCCAATGGTTTGGTACGTGCCGCCACTGTCGCCGATCCAGAACGCCGCCACCGCTGGCACAGTCGGCATGAACGGGGTGATCCCGGATGTCGACAGCCTGCGCATTCCGCTGCGCTACCTGGCCAACCTGCTCACCGCCGGTGATGTAGCGCCAGTGAAGCGGGCCCTGAAACGTCTGTTGGCGATGCGTGCCTACAAACGTTCCGAGCAAGTGGATGGCGTGCAGGACCTTAAGGTCTTGGAAGACGTTGGTTTGAGCGTGGCCCAGGTCGAGGACATGTACCGCTACCTGGCGATTGCCAACTATGAAGACCGTTTCGTGGTGCCCAGTGCGCACCGTGAGTCGGCCTCCAGCGATGCCTTTGCCGAGCGTTCCGGTTGTGGTTTCACCTTTGGCAGCGGTTGCAGCGGCAGCTCGGACACCAACATGTTTGGGGCCAAGAAAGCCAACAAACGCGACATCCTGAAAACCGTACAGTTGTGGGAGGACTGAGCATGCAAATCCTCAAAGTGATTTCCCTGCTGCTGGATTACCCCACCGAGCAATTGGTGGCCGGTCGCGAGGAGCTGACTCAAGCCATCACCAGCTGCCGGGATATCAGCCCGCAGCAGCGCTTGGCGCTGCATGAGTTGCTGGCGCTGATTTGCGACCACGACTTGATGGACGGCCAGGAGCACTACGGTGCCCTGTTCGGCCGCGGTCGCTCACTGTCGCTGCTGTTGTTTGAACACGTGCACGGTGAGTCCCGTGACCGGGGTCAGGCCATGGTCGACATGATGGCGCAGTACGAAGAGGCCGGTTTTGCCATAGGTGTCAAAGAGCTGCCGGACTACATCCCGCTGTACCTGGAGTACCTCTCCACCTGCGAAGACCTGGAGGCCCGCGAGGGCCTGGCCGATGTGGCGCATTTGCTGGCGATTCTGGCCGCGCGTCTGGATGAGCGCGAAAGCGCTTATGCCGGCTGCTTTCGGGCGCTGCTGCAAATTGCTGGCGTCGAGCCGCACGTAGCGGTGGCCGAGGTGCGCGAGCAAGTGGCCGCTGAGGTGCGCGACGACTCGCTGGAAGCCCTGGACAAAATCTGGGAAGAGGAGGCCGTGGACTTTATGCAGGCCGAGCAGCAAGACCGCTGCCCGAGCCAGACCAGTCTGCCGGGCAAGGCCCGTGAAGAGTCGGCGATTCCACTGCATTGGGTCGATTTCAAACAGGATGGGTTGGCCACTGAACTGACCCAGGAGGCACGTAATGTCTAAGTTGAACTTGTTGATGTTTGGGGTTTACCCCTATATCGCGCTGGCCATCTGCCTGATCGGCAGCTGGGCGCGCTTCGATCTGTCGCAATACACCTGGAAGGCCGGTTCCAGCCAGGTGTTCAACCGCAATGCGGCTGAGCAGCGCTATATGCGTATCGCCAGCAACCTGTTCCACGTCGGCGTGTTGTTCGTGCTGGCCGGACACTTTGTCGGCCTGCTGACGCCTGAGTCGCTCTACCACCATGTGATCAGCACCGAGAACAAGCAATTGTTGGCGATGGTCTCCGGCGGTTTCTTCGGCTTCCTGTGCCTGATCGGTTTGCTGATGCTGGTTAAACGCCGCCTGACCGATGATCGGGTGCGGGCTTCGTCCAGCGCCTCGGACATCATGATCCTGCTGGTGCTGCTGGCGCAGTTGGTACTGGGTCTGCTGACCATCTTCGCCTCGACCAAACACATGGACGGTTCGGTGATGGTGCTGCTGGCCAACTGGGCGCAATACACCGTGACCCTGCAGCCGGTGCAAGCCGCCGAAGCGATCGCCTCGGTGGGCTTGGTGTACAAGCTGCACGTGTTCCTCGGCCTGACCCTGTTCGTGCTGTTCCCCTTCACCCGCTTGGTGCACATCGTCAGTGCCCCGGTTTGGTATCTGGGCCGGCGCTACCAGATCGTTCGTCAAAAGTCTTAAGGGCGTTCGGATCGGCTGCGCGTCGGCCATGCGTAGGGTGGGCAACCGCGAAGCGTTGCCCACCATGAACAGCCGGTGGATAAGGCTTCGCCGTTATCCACCCTACGTCGCTCGATCCGTCTTCAAGGTTTGTAGGTCGTAGGGTGGGCTTTTGTAGGAGGGGCTTTAGCCGCGATGCGGTTGATTCAATCGCGGTTAAAACCCCTCCCACGGGTTCTGTTCCACGCATAAATTTGTGCAGTTATTGCCTGAATCGATTTGTCGGAGGTTGTCATGGCTTGTGGATGTGGTGGTACTAACGGCGGTTCCGGTGGTTGCGGTGGTGGTGACAAGTCGCCAGCGGCGCCGGTTGTCGAAGCAACATTGGCAAAAGAGCTGGCACAAGAGCTGGCCCATGAGTTGCCG
>MHZN01000216.1:0-1071 GCA_001830395.1 Pseudomonadales bacterium RIFCSPLOWO2_12_59_9
CAGCGAACAACCCGCCGCAACGCATAACCGGGACATAACCATTTCGTTCGCTGCAACAAACAAAAGGCGATGGAGAAACCCCATCGCCTTTTGCCTTACCGCTCAACTAGCGCATCTTTTTCATCGGCGCTCCACTCATGGGGTTGGGCACAGCGGGCAATCGACATCAGCCGAATCCGCCGCCTCGCCGCCACTGAAGACCCCATTGGCCGACACACTCGCCGTATCGCTGAACTCCAGCGGGGTGAGGTTGGTCAGGTCAACCTGCGAGGTCGGATAGTAGTAGCCGTCGACCGTGAAGGAGCTCGCTCCGGCGGCCAGGCTGGTCGCATAGGGTTCGAACACCACCGCCGGATCGTCGCTCAGTACTATGCCGCTCAGGTCTTCCTCGCCGATGTTGCTCACGGTAACCGTGACTTTCACCTTAACCACCAGCCTGCCGTTGATATCGGGTTCCAGGATGACCTGATCGCACGACTTGGACACATCGATGCCACGGCTGAAGAAGTCCGTGCAGTTGGCGTCATCAGAGTCCGAGGTTACGCCCAGCGACGTACCGTCGCCGGCCAGCGCCTCGCCCTGAGCCGTCACTGTGTCGCTGTGGGACAGGTTGACCTGGGTCAGGCCGCCGCCCAGATCGGTTTCACCGGCGAACACGGCGCCGTAGGCGAGTGAGAAGGTCTGGCTGAAACTGCCCGTCTCACCCTTGGCCAGGGTGTCGCCCGTGCTCAGCGTCAGGCTGCCGAACGGAACATCGGAAAGCGCCACGTTGGACAGCGGAACATCGCTGGTATTGGTCACGGTGCCAGAGACGGTCAGCTCTACCGAGTCGCCGTTGATAAAGGCCAGCGAGCAGTTTTTGACCACTGTCAGGCCCAGATTGACGTCGAAACTGCAGCTGGCGCTAGCCGTATCCGAGACTATGACCAGGTCCGGATTGGGCTCTGCTCCCGACGCCGGTACGTTGGCGATCGAGCCGAAGGCCAGGGCGCTGACGATATCCTCCAGAGGAGGGAGAGGCAGTCCACTGGTGCTGTAACTGCCCTCATAACGCACTATCGCCCCGCCGGT
>MHZN01000216.1:1135-6839 GCA_001830395.1 Pseudomonadales bacterium RIFCSPLOWO2_12_59_9
CAACCTGGCGCGCCGAGGTCGACGCAGACATCGTCGATGCTCGAACCGCTCTGGTCATCCTTGAGGTAGGCGATATAGGCCGAGCCGCCGGTGTTGTCCAGGATGCCATTGAAGGTCACATCAACGGCGGTGCCGCTGGTGTTCAGCTGAGCATCGCAGGTCTTGCTCACATCAATGCCGCAGACCGGGAACTCATCGATGACGAAGTCCTTCAATGTGGCGGTTTCCGAACGGGAAGCACGGGTCTCGGCCAGGAAGGCCGCGAAGCAAGGAGTGCTGCCGAGCAGTTGGGTGACGTTGACCCCGCCCTCGAAGAAGCTCTCGAACGGTAGGTTCTCGACGTTGCCGGCCTTGGGCGTGTAGGGCCAGGCCGGCGCCGCCTGCAGCTCATCGAGGTTGGTGATGGCGCAGGCCAGTTTGCCTTTGCCGTCGAGGCTATTGCACTCGGCATTCGATTGGGTGATCAGCAGGTCGAGGTTGCTGGCCACGTTGTCGTGATCCAGGTCGGCCGGGTCCCATTCATAGACCTTGATCTCCGGGTGGGCATTGGAGGCTTGTGGGTATTCCACCAGCACCAGCATGTCACCCGGCAGGGTCGGATTGCTTTCCGTGGCGGGGAAATTCGGGTTGGCTCGCCGCGCCACATGCTGACCGTCGAATTGGCTGGAGCCATTGAGGCCGACTGCGTCCTGGAAAAACCAGAAGCCGGCGAAGGCATCACCGCTGTTGGCGTAACGGTCCAGGCCGAAGTAGACGATCAGATCGCCGACGGCGTGTTTGGTCACCGCCCCAGCAGTAGCGCAGGGCACTACTGTGTTGTCAGTCAGGCTGGCGACGCAGATCCTGGTCGGGTTGGCATAGGCCGCCGCATAAGCGTTGGTGATGTCGTCCTTGTCGGGCACCGCGCCATCCTTGTACCACCAGTCGGTCACGTCGTTGATGTCCTTGGAGCCGCCCTTCCAGTAGATGGTTTGCGGCGCGAGGTCTTCGGTGATCCCGGTGAAAGTGATCAGATTGCCCGGGGTCGCGCCGCCGTACAGGGCATCCCAGTCGGTGCCGGCCGCGCCGTCATCCGTGGTGTTGCCCTCCAGCTCGAACAACCCGGGAGTCGGGTTGCCATCCACCGCGTAAACCAGGGAGGTGCTGGCCACGCCAGCCGCAAAGAGCGCACCGAGCAGACAGCTCGGCAGCTTCTTCAACAAGTTTCGCCTGTTCATGTGTCTGCTCCTTCACCAAAACCCCTTAGTTTGCAGGGGGTGGCGGGCTCAGCTATCCGCTCCGCGTGAGCGTAATAGTGACGGCAGCGGGCATACCCCTAAGCCGACTGGACAGCTGTGAATCGATGCAAGGTGCTAGCGGATCTCGACAGTTTTAACTCGGCAGTGCGCCACCCTCGAAACCCCTATCCAGAGGACAGTTCGCCCTCCTCGCCGCTTAACTATCAACTCCCGTGCCAAGATACTAACCATCTGTTTTACAAAGGGTTTTATCAGCACTGATAGCGCAATAAGCCCAGCCATCGAGCAGCAGCGCGGTAATTACCGGGGTGTGTTAAGGCTGCTTAACAGCCTTAACCCTGAAGAGACCTAACAATGCCCAGTACAGGCGGTTTACAAGAACGGCGGCCTGTACTGCGGCTGTAACAAACCGCCGTCGCCAAGCCTTAAGCCGGCGCTGCCGGGCCAGCGCCGGCAAGCATTTAAGCGCCGCGTAAACGACTGCGGCCCAGCTCGGTATCATTACCTTGCTGGGCCGCAGTTAGTTCGGGCAGGCCGTCAGGCCAGAGGGTTATTCGGCCTGCAGGCCGCTGTCACCTTCGCTCTCGTCGACTGAGCCGTCGGCGTAGCTTGGTGGAGTTTCCTCGTCGAGGCTGGCTTGCGGCATGCCGCCACCCATACCGCCGGCCATGCCCATGCTCATGGCCATAAACTCTTCGAGCGGCATTTTGCGCCCGTTGAGGTCGACTTGGCCGTCGGCGTATTTGAGGCTGGCGACGATATTGTCACCGTCCACCACCGCCATCTGCGTGCCCACCGCCATCATTCCGGCCATCTCCGACATCTGCTCGGCTTGCTGCTTGGCGGCTTCTGGGTCAGCGCTTGGATCGAGGGCCGCCTGGCTGAGGACCACGTCCTTGATCATCGGCTTGGACACCTGCAACCGCGCATCCAGACTGGCAATGCTTTGCATCGCTAGGGCGTCTGGTGGCAGGTCGAAGGAGCTTGGCTTGTTCAGGCCCAGGCTCAGGTTGAAGCTGCTTTGCCCATTGGCGGTTTTGAACGCGAACTTGTCCAGCGCCAGCACCGGCTTGGCGGCCAGCAAGTTGCCGATATCCGTCTCCAGCTTGGTTTGCTGCTCGGCATTCAGGTTGAAATCCGGGTTGCTCGCGTCGTAGTGGCTGGCGTCCAGATTAGTGATGAGTTGCTTGTACATCTCGGCCAGGTCTTTGATCGCCAGAGTGTCGAGGTTCTTCACGCTGCCGGCCATGTCCAGGGCGCCGAGGTCCTTACCGGCAAAATTCAGCATGCCGATGCCATAGGTGAAGCTGCCAAACACGCCGGACTTGTCTTCATCAAGCTTGCCGGTTTGCAACATGTCGTTGATCAACAGTGGCGGTTGCTCGGCGATCAGCACTTGCACCTGTTTAAGCTTGCTTTCGCTGGTGCCCAGGTACAGGCCGGACTCACCCAGGTTTGAATCATTGCGCAGGCTCAAGCCTTGCAGTTCGATGCGGGTGTGGTCGGGGCCGACCAGCGCCAGGCTGTCCATGTCGCCGTCAAGCTTGAAGCTCTTTTGCCCCTGCGCGACCTGCGCATTGAGGTTCAGGCCGGAGAACTTCAGGCTCGAGCCCTCTTCGCTGAACTCCAGCGGCTGCAACTTCAGGCTGCTGTTGACGTTGCCGGTATAACCAATGCTGGCATGGCCACTGAGCGGCGAGACGCCTTGGCTGGCGCTGAACCACTTGGCCACCAGCGGGCTGTTTTCCAGCTCAAAGTTGCTCTTGCTCATCACCGGCATCAGCTTCAAACGCATCAGCCGCGACAGCGGGAAAGGCCCGTGTTCGATGCGGTCAACGAACAACAGTTCGCCATCGACGGCTGTGCTTTCATCGCCCGTGGTGGTCAGATCGCCCTTGGCTTTAACCCGGTAGTGGGCGGTACTGCTGAGCACGCCGCGCTCCAGCGATACCAGCTCAACCGTGACATCGAGCCCCAGGCCTGGGGTCAGGGTTTTCAGTTCCTGGTTGGCCTGTGCAATAGAGCCGACCAAGGCCGGCTCCAGTTGCTGACCGGTGTACCAAGCGCCTGCGGTACTGGCCACGCCGGCAACCACAGCTAAGCCAACAGCAATCCTTACTGATTTTTTCATAACGAACTCAAATAATGATGGGGAAATGGCCGGGCAACGAACCAGCACTTGGCCGCGCAGCCCGCGCGCACCGCAGAATAACATCTCAGAAGAGCCTGTTAAGCCCGCGCCACGGGTGCCAGCCGGTCATTATAAACGCAGCCACTGTGGCAAAAATATTGGCAAAGTCTCACTGCGCCACGCCACCGGCGGATTAGCTGACAACTTACTCAAGCTTTATGCTTGCCAGTGCGGGGTCATGCTCTGCATGCTTAGCCCATAACTATTACAAGAAGCGCCAATCACCATGCAAAACTCGCGTCTGCTTAGGCGTCTGCGCACCGACTTCCAGTTGTCCATCCTGACCCTGATGGGCGCGCTGGGCGTCTTCGGCATTTCACCCTATGCGGTCTACCGGCTCCTGGAAGGCAATTATGTGGTGGGGGCCGCCGATGTCATCATCGTCTGCTCGACCATTGCCGCAGTGTTTTATGCCTGGCGCAGCGGCGACACGGTCAAACCTGGTATCGCGGTGTCGGTGATTTTCTCGGCGGCCTCGACCCTGATCGCCATCAAGCTGGGGATCAACGGACTGTTCTGGATCTACCCGCTGATTCTGTTCAACTTCTTTATGGTCTCGCCGGGCAAGGCGCTACTGGCCATGCTGCTGGTGCTAAGCACTTTGGTCGGCTACGCCCTGAGCGTGCCCGGCACGGTGTTCGAGAGCCACTATCAGATGGTGTCATTTCTGGTCACCTGCCTGATGGCCAGTTTTATGAGCTTCGTCTTCGCCTATCGCACCCATAACCAGCGCGACCAGCTGCAACTATTGTCGGTGCTCGACCCGTTGACGGGCGCCCGCAACCGCCGCGCAATGAATGAAGAACTCAAAGCGGCCGCCTCAGTGCAACGCCGCCACGGCGATAACTATGCCGTGCTGGTGATGGACCTCGACCACTTCAAACAGATCAACGACCAGCACGGCCACTTGGCCGGCGACCAGGTGCTGATGGACTTTGTCGAGCTGGTCAAAAGCCACTCGCGCAAAGAGGACCGTCTGTTTCGTTTCGGCGGCGAAGAGTTTTTATTGCTGCTGCCCAACACCGACCTGGCCAGTTTGCGCAGCGCCGCCGAGCACCTGCAAGCCCAGGTCGCCGAGCAGCTAAGAAGCCCCGCCGGGCCAGTGACCATGTCCAGCGGCGGCGCCATCTTGCAACGCGGCGAGCACTGGGAAGCCCTGCTGCAACGCGCCGACCTGTGCCTTTATCAAGCCAAAGATGCCGGCCGCAACCGCGCCATTATCGACAGCCAGCCGCAGCGCCCGCTGCTGGTTTCGTAGAAGCGGCCAAGGCCGCAGGCTCTCGGGTAGAATGCCCGCCCCCCCGAGATCAACAGCCGATGCCCATGACCGATTCAGCCCAGCGCCCCACTCCGCACGTCGCCATTATTGGCGGCGGCCCAGCCGGTTTGATGGCGGCCGAGGTATTGGCGCTGGCCGGGGTCAAGGTCGAGTTGTTTGATGCCATGCCCTCGGTCGGGCGCAAGTTTCTGCTGGCCGGGGTCGGCGGGATGAATATCACCCATGCCGAGCCGAGCGAAGCCTTTCTCGGCCGTTATGGCCAGCGCCGGCCCGAGCTGGAAAAGCTGCTGCAGGACTTCGGCGCCACGCAGCTGCGCGAGTGGATTCACGGCCTGGGCATCGACACTTTTGTCGGCAGCTCCGGGCGGGTGTTCCCCACCGACATGAAAGCCGCGCCCTTGCTGCGCGCCTGGCTCAAGCGCCTGCGCGAGCACGGCGTCAACCTGCACACCCGCAGTCGCTGGCTGGGCTGGAACCCTGATGGCAGCCTGCGCATCGCCGGCGCCGCTGGCGAACGCGCGGTGCATGCCGACGCCGTGCTGCTGGCGCTTGGCGGCGGCAGCTGGGCGCGGCTGGGTTCGGACGGCGCCTGGATGCCGCTGCTGGCTGAGCGTGGCGTGCCGCTGGCGGCATTGCAGCCGAGCAATTGCGGCTTCGAGGTGGCCGGCTGGAGCCGGTTATTTGCCGATAAGTTCGCCGGCGCGCCGGTCAAATCCACCGCAGTCAGCATCGATCAGCAAGCGCCACGTCTCGGCGAATTTGTGGTCACCGCCACGGGAGTCGAGGGCAGCTTGATCTATGCGCTGTCGGCGCAGATCAGGGAGCAAATCAACAGCCACGGCTCGGCGACTATTTATCTCGACCTGCTGCCGCACAAAAGCGCGGCGCAAATCGAAGCCTTGCTGCGCAAACCACGCGGCAGCAAATCGTTCAGTAATCACTTGCGCAGCCAACTGGGGCTGGACGGCGTACGCGCCGGTTTGCTGCGCGAGCTGA
>MHZN01000217.1 GCA_001830395.1 Pseudomonadales bacterium RIFCSPLOWO2_12_59_9
AGTCGCAGCCTGCTGTATCGGCTGCCGCAGGGAGGCAAGGAGTCGCTGCAGGAGCAGATCGAGTTGTACGGCGCGCCGGTGCAGCAACTCAAGTTGCTAGTCGATCAGCGCGGCGGTGGCTTGGGCACTGAGGCGCCGCAATTGCAAGTCGGCCTGCGCGCCACCGAGTTGGTGTTTCTCGCCCGCGGTACGCCGCCCTATACCCTGGCACTCAACAATACCGCGGCCAAGGCGGTCAATCTGCCGCTGAGCACCTTGATTCCAGGCTATGAGCCGGCGCGCCTGAGTACGCTGGGGGTGGCGACAGTCGCCACCGCTGTCTCGACGCCACTAGAGGCAGTGGCTGGCCCGGCCGCAGCCAGCGGCCCCGACTGGAAACGGCTGGGGCTGTGGGCGGTGCTGCTGCTGGGGGTTGGCCTCTTGGTATTGATGGCGCTGAGCCTGCTGCGGGCGGCCCCGGCCAAATCTTGAACTATGGTCAAACGGTAACGGCAGCGGTTCACGCTGCTCAGTTTTTAGTGCTTTCGGTCGGGATGGCCTGTGTCTAGATCAATCTGTAATCAGTCGGTAGCGCCAGGACGGCGGCCAAAGGCGGCGCAACTGTGCCGTCGATGACGAATCTTGGCGCAGGCTGGAGCCTGTCGGCACCGGTGTTGCTGACCTTGCTGGTGTGGCTGGGTGTGCTCTGGTTGTCGCATTGGATTTTGCGCCAGCGCTATTTCCCCGGGCGTAACAGCTTTTTCGTCATGCATCTGGGCATTCTCTGGTGGCTGTTAGTGGCCGGGCTGGAGCTGGCGGCGCAGGACGCCAGTAGCAAGATGTTTTGGGCCCGGATGGCCTGGCCGGGCATTATTGGTGTGCCGACGTTTTGGGCCATATTTCTTTGGCAGTACGTCAACAGTGAACGGCAGCCCTTGCCGCGGCGTTATGTCTTAAGTCTGGCGGTGATGCCGCTGCTGACCTGGTTGCTGGCGCTGAGCAACCCTTGGCATGGGCTGTTTTACGCGGCCGCCAGTGCGCCGATCTCCGCCGAGCTTGGCGCGCCGATACGCTATGTGCACGGGCCGTTGTTTTTTGCCGCTGCCGCCTATGTCTATCTGTTTATGTTGTTTTGCCTGGTGGTGGTGTTGCGCGCGGCGCTGCACAGTCAGGGCCTTTATCGGCGCCACTATCTGGCCTTTGTGGTGGTGACCGCGGTGCCTTGGGTGGCCAATTTAAGCTATGTCGGCTTTGGCTGGATGCTGTTTGGCTTTGATCCGACGCCCTTTAGTTTTGCCTTTACCTTGCTGGCGTTCGGCTGGCTGATTGTGGGTGTGCGGCTGTTTGATCTATTGCCGGTGGCGCGGCATCTATTGCTCGAAGCCTTGCTTGATCCGGTGTTGGTAATTGATCAGCAGCAGCGCGTGCTCGAAGCCAATCCGGCGGCGTTGCAACTGGCCGGTTTGAGTGCCGACTGGCAGGGGCGGGCATTGGCTGACTGGCCGGTGTTCGGCGGCGCTCTGCGCGATTTGTTGTCGCTACCCAGTGGTCTGGATGCGGCGCAGTTGCTGACGTTGAGCAGCCCGCCGCGTTACCTCGAAGTGCGTCGGCGCAACATTGAACGGGTGCGCCGCAGCGGCAATATGCGCCTTGGTGAGATGCTCTACTTGCGCGATGTCAGCGAGTCGCACCTCGGTGCGCTGAAGTTGGTCGAAGCCTTGAGTTTGAGCGAGGAGCGG
Source organism: Pseudomonadales bacterium RIFCSPLOWO2_12_59_9 (assembly GCA_001830395.1). GTDB lineage: Bacteria > Pseudomonadota > Gammaproteobacteria > Pseudomonadales > Pseudomonadaceae > Aquipseudomonas. Next base: position 1,719 of record MHZN01000217.1, read on the forward strand.
CTGCAGACCATCTCGCTGCTGCATGAGCAATTGCGCGAGCAGGCGCTGCGTGATCCCTTGACCGGCCTGTATAACCGACGTTATCTGATCGAGTTTTTTCAATATGAGCAGGCTCGTGCGCAACGGGATAAACAGACTTTGGCCTTGGCCATGCTCGACCTGGATCACTTCAAGGCGCTGAATGATAGGTGCGGCCATTTGGTCGGTGATGACGTGCTCAAGGCGCTGGCTGCGCAGTTGTCGAGTCATCTGCGCAGCTCCGATGCGCTGTTTCGCATCGGTGGCGAAGAGTTTGTGTTGATCATGCCGGGTGCGGATGGCGCCGTGGCGCTCAGCCGCCTGCAGTCGATTTGCCGTGAACTGGCCAGCACCCCGCTGGCCACCCGCAACGGCCCAGAGTTGCTCACGGTGTCCATCGGCCTGGCCCTGTGGCCGGCTCAGGGGCAGAGCCTCGACGAGCTCTTGCAGGTCGCCGATACCGCGCTCTATCAAGCCAAGCGCGGCGGGCGTAATAGGGTTGAACCGAGCATGTTGATCGGTTGAATGCTGAGCCCATCAGTCGACCAATCAGCGCCATGAATGTGTGTTGTCGACCCCCGTGAATAATGCTTTTGCTTGCAGTCAAAATTAAAAAAGCGCGCTACAGTCCGGGCAGTAAGTCACAAACACAATAATAAGGACTGCTTATGAAACGTCTGCTCACCCCGTTGGCGGCCGCCTGTCTGTTGGCGGCTGTAGCGCCCTCCTTGGCTGCCGCGCCTTACACTGGGTTTTATGTGTTCGGCGATAGCCTCAGCGATGCCGGGCAGTTCCCGGATCCAGGCGGTCCAGACGGTGCCACACGACGTTTTACCAACAGAGTGGGTCCTACCTATCTGAGCGGCAATGGCGAAGTTTTTGCCCTCAATGCCACGCAGATACTCAGCCTCAAACTTGGGCTCGGTTCGTTAACGGGCTCGACCTCGCCGGTCAATGCGGCGCTCGGGCTGCCGGATGGCAACAACTGGGCGGTGGGCGGTAATACCACCTCGCAGGTATTGGACTCGATCACCGGTAGCGGCGAGGGTTCGGTGGTCGAACTGGTCGATGGCACCAATCTGCGCCAGCGGGACGCCTTCCTGGTGGATCTGGCCAACCGTGGTCAGTCGCTCGATTCAAATGCCCTGTATTACGTCAACGGTGGCGGCAACGATTTTCTCGACTTTTTGGTACTGAATGTTCCCGCCGCCACCGCCTCGGCGGGGCGCCTGATGGACAGCGTTAACGCGCTGCAGCAGGCGGGGGCACGCTACATCATGGCGCCACTGTTGGGCGATCTCAGTCAGACACCCTTCGCCTTGGGGGCGGGCCTATCGAATTTTATCGCGCCACTGGCGAGCGCCTTCAACACCGAACTGGTCCGCCAACTGGCCACCGTCAACGCTGAAATCATTCCGCTGAACGTGCCGTTGTTGGTGCGTGAAGTGCTGGCCAGTCCGGCTTCTTATGGCCTGGCTTCTGATCAGAATCTGTCACTCACCTGCTTCAGTGGTTGTGCCAACGTCAATCCGGTGTATGGCATTAGCGGCACCACGCCGGACCCGAGCAAGTTGCTCTTCAACGACTCGGTGCACCCGACCATTGCCGCTCAACAAGCCTTCGCAGACTACGCGGCATCCTTGCTGGCGGCGCCCTGGGAAATCACCCTGCTGCCAGAAATGGCCTATGGCACCCTGCGTGCGCATGAGGGGCAATTGCGTAACCAATGGCAAGCGGAGGCTGATGTTTGGCAGTCCGAGGGGCAATGGCGCAGCTTTGTGGCCGGTGCCGGGCAACAGCTGGATATCGATAAACAAGAGGCTGGCGCCAGCGCCGACGGTAACGGCTACAGCCTGAGCCTGGGCGGCAGTTACCGGCTCGACGCCGCCTGGCGTCTGGGGGTGGCGCTGGGCTTGTATGAGCAAAAGCTGCAGGCCGGTGAAGAAAACTCCAACTATCAAGTGCAGAGCACCTTGGCCACGGCCTTTGCTCAATACCAAGAAAATCGCTGGTGGGCCGATCTGGCGTTAACCGGCGGTTACCTCGATTACAACGACCTCAAGCGCAAGTTCGATATTGGCCAAGCCACTCGGGGTGAGAAGGGCGACACCACCGGTGAGCTGTGGTCGCTGAGTGGCCGCCTTGGCTATGACATTGCGCAACCTGGCAGTCAGTGGCATCTGAGCCCCTTTATCAGTGCTGAATATGCCCGGGTTGAAGTCGATGGCTATAGCGAGAATGGCAGCACCTCGACTGCGCTCAACTATGCCGATCAGGTGCGTAAGTCTCGGCAGTTGGGCGCCGGCGTACAGGGACGTTTTCAGCTAAGCCCAGAGACTTTGTTGTTTGCCGAGGTGGTGCGCAATCGCGAGTATGCCGATGACAGCAGTGATGTGCGCATCGAACTCAACAGCTTGCCGGGTATCGACTTCACGCTGGATGGCTACACGCCGGATGACAGTCTGGTTCAGGCCAGCGTGGGGGTGAGCCAGAAATTGACCACCGATCTCTCGCTGCGTGCGGCCTACAGCTATGGCCATGCCTCCAGTGTTGATCAGCAGGGCGTTGGGCTGTCCTTGTCATTGGAGCTGTAACGCCGATCAGCGGCACTGGGAGGCACTGCCGGTCGTTAAAGGGTAAACTGCGCGCAATTTATCCAACCTCGGTGCCTCCCATGTCCCGCATTACCCTGAGCCGCTATCTGATTGAACAGACCCGCAGCAACAACACGCCGGCGGATTTGCGTTTTCTTATCGAAGTAGTGGCACGCGCCTGTAAGGAAATCAGTTACGCGGTTTCCAAGGGCGCGCTCGGCGGCGTGCTGGGCAGCATGGAAACCGAGAATATTCAGGGCGAAGTGCAGAAGAAACTCGATGTACTGTCCAACGACATTCTGCTGGAAGCCAACGAGTGGGGCGGTCACCTGGCCGGCATGGCGTCCGAGGAGATGGACAACGCTTACCAGATCCCCGGCAAGTACCCCAAGGGTGCCTATCTGCTGGTGTTTGACCCGCTGGATGGCTCCTCCAATATCGATGTAAACGTCTCGGTCGGCACCATCTTCTCGGTGCTGCGTTGCCCGGATCGCAACGGTGAAGAGGGTGACTTGGGCGAAGAAGCATTCCTGCAGCCAGGCACCGAACAAGTGGCTGCCGGTTACGCGATTTACGGCCCGCAAACCATGCTGATGCTGACCCTGGGCAACGGCGTTAAAGGCTTCACCCTGGATCGTGAGCTGGGCAGTTTCGTGATGACCCACGACAACATCCAGGTGCCGGCGCAAACTAAAGAATTCGCCATCAATATGTCCAACCAGCGCCACTGGGAAGCGCCGGTGACCCGCTATGTCGACGAGTTGCTGGCCGGTAAAAGCGGCCCGCTGGAGAAGGATTACAACATGCGTTGGGTGGCGGCGATGGTGGCTGACGTGCACCGGATTCTGACCCGTGGCGGCATGTTTATGTACCCGCGCGACTCCCGTGAGCCAGAGAAACCAGGCAAGTTGCGCCTGATGTACGAAGCCAATCCGATGTCCTTTATCATCGAGCAGGCCGGCGGCGCCGCGACCAATGGTTACCAGCGCATTCTCGATATTCAGCCGACCTCGTTGCATCAGCGGGTGGCGGTGTTCCTCGGTTCGAAGGAAGAAGTCGAGCGCGTTACCGGTTATCACCAGGCGTAAAACGGCTGTCAGGTGCCCGTCGGCATGGCGGGCCCGCGGGTCATTATCGAATCAGGAGTTAAGCCATGTTTGCTCGTCAATTCGCCCTGCTGTCCTTTGTCTTGCTCTTGGCTGCTTGCAGCAAGGTCAACGAAGAAAACTACGCCAAGCTGAATGCCGGCATGGACAAGGCTGAGGTTCAGGCCTTGCTCGGTGCGCCGACGGAATGCGCCGGTGCCTTGGGGATGAGCAGTTGCACCTGGGGCGATGCAAAGTCCTCCATTAGCGTGCAATTTGCCGGTGACAAAGTGCTGTTGTTCTCCGGCCAAGGCCTGAAGTAAATACGTCCAGTGCGTCAGCTTATTGCCCTGTGCGTCTTACTGCTGCTGGCGGGCTGCAGCAGTTCAGGCGGTCAGTTGGCCGCGCCACAAACGGTAGCCCGGGTCGATTTGCAGCGCTATCAAGGCACCTGGTATGAACTGGCACGGCTGCCGATGTTCTTCCAGCGCAACTGCGCCCAGTCTGAGGCGGCTTATCAGTTGCAAGCAGACGCCACGCTGAGCGTGGTTAATAGCTGCCGTACGCTGACGGGCGAGTGGTTGCAGGCCAACGGTCAGGCCTTTGCGCAACAGGCCGGGAAAACCGACAAGCTCTGGGTGCGCTTTGATAATTGGTTTAGCCGGTTATTTCCCAATCTCACCCGTGGCGACTACTGGGTGTTGTACCTAGATGAGGGGTACCAGCTCGCCGTGGTGGGCAACCCGAGCCGTGAGTACCTGTGGCTGCTGTCGCGCACTCCGCAAGTGTCGGCGCAAACGCGCGAGCAATTGCTTAATATTGCGCGTCAGCGTGGTTATGCCGCCGACGAGCTGATCTGGCGGGCCACCGATCAATCAATCGCCCAGCCCTGAACTGAGCTACTCCCAGTTCAGTCGCGCCAGTTGCCATTCGCCATCTTCCAACCACCACTCCAGTTTCAGCCGGTAATGCGCGGCGTTGTCGGGGATTAACCCGGCGGCGCCGGTGAGGGCGATTTCGGCGTCGGTATGGCCTTTGTCGGCATAGGTGGGATCGATCTGGCTGCGCTTGCTGAAGGCGATCACAGCGATGTTCTGATGGCGCATAAACAGCGCGAGCATGGTGCGCTTGGCCCATTCGCGATCGTACTGTTGCTCGGCGCTGAACTGCGCATGCAGTTGCGCAAGCACCGCACTGCTGCGCTTGGCTTCGATATTGTCCTGCAGTT
>MHZN01000218.1 GCA_001830395.1 Pseudomonadales bacterium RIFCSPLOWO2_12_59_9
CTACACCGATCAGGTCTTGCCGGCCCTGCAGGAGCCCTTGTTGGCCCGCCATGAAGGCTTGGTGTTCGCCATCGCCAGTACCCCGCAAGGCTACGTGCCGACCCATAACCGCGCTTTCAGTCAGGCGCAGACCGGCGATCGCGCCGTCGATGCGCTCAACAGCCGCAGCAAGCGGGTGTTCAACGATGCCACCGGGATTCGCTGCGGCAGTCATCAGCAACCCTTGCTGCTGCAAACCTATAGCCGCGATACCGGTGAGCTGATGCACGACTTGTCGGTGCCGATCATGCTGCAGGGCCGGCATTGGGGTGGGTTGCGCCTGGGCTATCGGCCCGAGGCGCAACCGAGTTAGTGTTGGGCACCGTGTAGCAGGGCCGCGGCTAAGCCGTGAAACCACCGGCCGCCGAGCAGGCGGGTGCGGTAGTGTGCAGGGATGCTCATGCTGGCTCCGGGAGTTTGTCGGCTAGCTGACAGAGTCGCCGGTGTTGCCGTGGGCATGCTCTGCCGTGCATCTAGTCAACTTATTGAGACGCTTATGAAAACCTTGATCGATCATCTGGCCCAATACGCGGCCTATCACCGTGACCGGCGCAATATCGCCACGCACTTTATCGGTATCCCCCTGATAGTGCTGGCGGTGGCGGTGTTGCTGTCGCGCCCAGGCGTTGCGCTGGTTGGCTTGTGGCTGTCACCGGCAACCTTAACGGCGCTGGCGGCGGGGCTGTTTTACTGCCGCCTGGATCTGCGGTTTGGCCTGATGATGAGCGGCCTGCTCGGCCTGTGTCTGTGGGCCGGGGCTGGTCTGGCGCAGCAGAGTATCGGCGTCTGGCTCGGCTGGGGGATTGGCTTGTTCGTGCTCGGCTGGATCATCCAGTTCGTCGGGCATTACTACGAGGGGCGCAAACCGGCCTTTGTCGACGACATCATGGGCTTGGCGGTGGGGCCGCTGTTTGTGGTGGCCGAGTTGGCGTTCTTGCTGGGTTGCCGTGATGAGGTGCGCGAAGAAGTCGAAAAGCGTGCCGGCCCCAGCTGTATCCGTAAGCTCTAGGGCTGCCGCGCCCGCCAAGCAGCGACGCGGCTAATTACTCCTTAAGGGCGCTGTTCGCCGCTTAATAGCGACAAGCTACTGGGACTTTCGCCCCAATTGCGGCGATAATGAGTGCACGCTTGTTCATCCAGCGCTTTTCTCTTTGATTGAGGCCATTTCCCCATGTGGTACAACGGTTTACTCGACTTGTCAGCCTGGCAGTTGTTGGCAGTTACCCTGCTGATCACCCATGTGACCATTGTCGCGGTCACGGTTTATCTGCACCGTTACTCGGCGCACCGGGCGCTGGAGCTGCACCCGGCGCTGAAGCATTTTTTCCGCTTCTGGTTATGGCTGACCACCGCGCAGAACACCCGCGAGTGGACCGCCATCCACCGCAAGCACCACGCCAAGTGCGAAACCGTCGATGATCCACACAGCCCGGTAATCAAGGGCCTGCGTACCGTGTTGCTGACCGGCGCCGAGCTGTATCGCGCCGAGGCCGAGAACCCGGAAACCCTGCGCATCTACGGCAAGAATTGCCCGGAAGACTGGCTCGAGCGCAATGTCTATTCACGCTTCCCCATCGGCGGCATCGCTATCATGGCTGTCATCGACCTGGCCCTGTTCGGCGTGCTCGGCATGACCGTCTGGGCTGTGCAGATGATGTGGATTCCGGTCTGGGCAGCGGGCGTGGTCAATGGCCTGGGGCATGCGGTGGGTTATCGCAACTTCGAGTGCCGCGATGCGGCCACAAACCTCTCGCCTTGGGGCATTTTGATCGGTGGTGAAGAGCTGCATAACAACCACCACACCTACCCGAATTCGGCTAAGTTGTCGGTTAAGCCTTGGGAGTTCGACATGGGCTGGGCCTGGATTCAGCTGTTCAGCTTCCTGCGCCTGGCCAAGGTCCAGCGCGTGGCGCCGATTGCCCACCGGGTACCCGGCAAGGGCAGTCTGGACATGGACACCGCCATGGCCATCCTCAACAACCGCTTCCAGATCATGGCGCAGTACCGCAAGTTGGTGATCGCGCCATTGGTCAAGCAAGAGTTGGCCAAGGCCGATGAGTCGGTGCGCTACCAGTTCCGCCGGGCCAAACGTCTGCTGTCGCGGGAAACCAGCCTGCTGGATGAAAAGCACCAGGCGCGCATCCAGGTGATGCTTGAGCAGAGCCAGGCGCTCAAGGTGATTTACGAAAAACGCCTGGCCTTGCAGCAGATCTGGATCAAGACCAGCAGCAACGGTCACGACATGCTCGAAGCGATCAAACAGTGGATCAGCGAAGCGGAAGCCAGCGGCATTCAGTCGCTGCACGAGTTTGCCGCGCAGCTGAAGACCTACTCGTTGCGCCCCGCTAACGGCTAATTGCGTCCTAGCGACTAAACAGCCCGCCCGTCTCCGCAGACCGGCGGGCTTTTTTATGGCGCTGTATCCGTTAGGCGTTGAATGCAAAACGTAGGGTGGGCTTTAGCCCACCAAGATCCCTATCTAGCGCTGGTGGGCTAAAGCCCACCCTACAAAACAAGGTCTGCAACATATAACTGGGATATAGCTTTTTCATGGCCGTTGATCGGCTCGGCTGGACACTCTGTATAAATACATTATATTAAATTACATATTGTATTTGTCTAAGGTGAACCATGACCGTCGCCGATCCAGTGCTTAATATCGAGCAGCTGCGCGCCAATGCCGGGGCCGCAGGCCAGCTGTTGAAGACCCTGGCCAACCCTGACCGGCTGTTGTTGCTCTGCCAGCTGTCCCAGGGCGAACGCAATGTCGGTGAGCTGGAGGCGCTGCTCGGCATCGTGCAGCCGACCCTCTCGCAGCAATTGGCGGTGCTGCGCCGCGAAGGCCTGGTCGACACCCGCCGCGATGGCAAGCAGGTGTATTACCGCATCAGCAGCCCGCAGGCCTTGGCGGTGATCAACACCCTCTATCAACTGTTCTGCGCCGGGGGTGGGCAATGAACATCGACTGGCTGAACTTTACTCCCTGGTCGGCCTTGGCCGGTGGTGCCTTGATTGGCCTCGCGGCGGCGCTGTTCGTGGTGTTTAACGGGCGGGTGGCCGGCATCAGCGGCTTGCTCGGCAGCCTGCTGGCGCGCGGTGGTGAGGGCCGCGCCGAGAAGGCGCTGTTTTTGCTCGGCCTGCTGCTGGCGCCGTTGCTCTGGCAGCTGTTCGCCGCCTTGCCGGTGATTGAGTTTCAGGGCGGCTGGCTGAGTCTGACCTTGGCTGGATTGCTGGTGGGCGTCGGCACTCGTTATGGCGCCGGTTGCACCAGCGGCCATGGTGTCTGCGGTATCTCCCGGCTGTCGCCGCGCTCCTTGGTGGCCACCGGGGTCTTTATGGGCGCCGGGTTTGCCACGGTATTTATCCTTCGTCATCTGTTGGGGGGCTGAGCATGGGCAAGCTGCTTGCGTTAGTGGCCGGGCTGATCTTCGGCCTGGGTTTATTACTGGCCGGCATGGCCAATCCAACCAAGGTGCTGGGCTTTCTCGACTTGGCCGGCCCCTGGGACCCATCGCTGGCGCTGGTAATGGCCGGCGCCATCGCCGTGGCCGTATTGCCCTTTACCTGGGCCAAGCGCCAGAGCTGCTCGCTGTTGGGCGCACCTATGCAATTGCCCAACAAGCGCCAGCTGGACCGTCGTTTGCTCATTGGCAGTCTGCTGTTTGGCATAGGTTGGGGCATCGCCGGCATCTGCCCAGGGCCGGCCGTGGCGATTCTGCTCACCGGCCACTGGCAGGCACTGCTGTTTGTACTGGCGATGCTCGCCGGCATGGGTTTTTTTGAGCTGCTGGAGCGGCGGGGGCGTCAGGCATGAACGCGCAGGTTGAGGCTTTTTTAGATCCGGCTACCTTCACCTACAGCTATGTGGTCAGTGATCCGCAGAGCAAGCGCTGCGCCATAGTCGATCCGGTGCTCGATTACGACCCGGCCGCTGGGCGCACTTCCCACGCCAGCGCCGACCGACTGATCGCCTATGTGCGCGAGCAGGGCCTGACGCTGGACTGGCTGCTGGAAACCCATGTGCACGCCGATCATCTGTCCGCCGCCGCCTATCTCAAACAGGCCCTCGGCGGTCGTTTGGCGATTGGCGCGCAGATCACCCAGATCCAAACCACCTTCGGGGAGTTGTTTAACGCAGGCCCCGAGTTCGCCACCGATGGCCGCCAGTTTGATCGGTTGTTTGCCTATGGCGACAGCTTCAGCGTCGGCGGCATCGCGGCCCGGGTGCTGCATACGCCGGGGCACACGCCGGCCTGCCTGACCTATGTGATCGGCGACGCGGCCTTTATCGGCGATACCTTGTTTATGCCGGACTACGGCACGGCCCGTTGCGACTTTCCCGGTGGCGATGCGCGCACCCTGTACCAGTCGATCCAGAAGCTGTTCGCCCTGCCGGACAGCACCCGATTGTTTATGTGCCACGACTACCAGGCGCCGGGCCGCGAGCAGCACCTGTACCAGAGCAGCGTGGCCGAGCAGCGCGCCCATAACGTGCATGTGCACCAAGGCATCGATGAGGATACGTTCGTCGCCATGCGCCGCGCGCGGGACGCCAGTTTGACTATGCCGGCGCTGATCCTTCCGGCGGTGCAGGTCAACATGCGCGGCGGCGAACTGCCGCCGGCCGAGAGCAATGGTGTGTGTTATTTGAAGGTGCCGCTGAATGTTCTCTAAGCTGGCCAACTGGCTGCCACTGCTGACCAGCCTGTGCAGTTATAACCGCGAGCAGGCCGGGCGTGACCTGCTCGCGGCCTTGCTGGTCAGCCTACTGCTGACCCCCCAGGCGCTGGCCTATGCCCAGCTGGCCGGCTTGCCGCCGGAGGCGGGGTTGTACGCGAGCATCCTGCCGCTGCTGGCCTATGCATTGTTTGGCGGCAGTCCGGGGGTGGCGGTGGCTATCGGCCCGGTAGCGATTCTGGCGTTGATGACGGCGGCCGCCTTGGCGCCCTTGGCCGCGCCGGGCACTGCGGCCTATATGACGGCGGCGCTGTCCTTAACCTTGCTGGTTGGCGGCATTTTGTTGCTGCTGGCGGTCTTGCGTCTGGGGTTCTTCGCCAACTTTCTCAGCCACCCGGTGATTGCCGGCTTTGTCAGCGGTTCGGCCCTGCTGATTGCCTGCAGTCAGTTGCGCCATCTGCTCGGGGTTAAAGCGGACGGCCAGAATCTGCTGGAGCTGCTGCCGGCGCTCTATCGCCAGTTGCCCTACAGCCACGGGCCGACGTTGCTGCTGGGGTTGGGCAGCTTGTTGTTATTGCTGTTGTTGCGGGGCCCGTTGCCCTGGCTCTTGACGCGTCTGCGAGTGCCGGCAGCGGTCGGTCGCTGGGC
>MHZN01000219.1 GCA_001830395.1 Pseudomonadales bacterium RIFCSPLOWO2_12_59_9
CTGGCCGAATCTTGACGCTGCGGCGCCGCCACGTCCTCCGGCGCGCCGAAGCCTCACCTCAGCAGGCGTATGACTCAAAAAAGCGGCTGCCTGCTTCAACCTGCACCGTCAGTTCGTGGCCCTGCCACACCCACTCCTGCCCAGCCCGAAACCGCAGGCTCAGCGTCACCGGCCCGCTCACATGGCAAGGCAAGGGCAGGGCGCGCCACATCTGCGCGGCCTGCCGCACCTCGCCGCCTGACAGGGTGCCTATCGCCTCACCCAGAGTGCCATCCAGACTGAACTCCGAAGCGCCCACATCGGGCGCGCTCATCACGCCGCTCAAACGCAGCGTCAGGGCGGTCACATTGCCCCAGACGCTGTCGCGACGGACGCTCGCTCCACCAGGGGCATCCACCGGATCACGACGCACGCAAGCGGCCGCAAACTCGACGCACACCGTGCTGCCTCCCGGGACATCGCGTGCCTCCCAGCGCACCGCCCGCACCTCCGAGCCCTCCAGCAGCAAAGTGTCCACCGGCCTCAAGCCTCTGCGGCAAAAAAAGCTGCTTCCGTGTCGGCCGGCAGAGGCTGCCCGGTCAACCAGGCACGCTCCAGCACATGCCAGTAATGACGGTAGCTGGCCCGGTCATGCAACACCCCGTGGTACGAGGTCGGCGCCCAATGTGCGGCCTGAGCGGCCATCAAGATCTCCACCGCATCGTCCACCTCGGCCGACACCGGCGCAAACGCCTCAATGATCACCGGAATCTGGTCGGGGTGGATGCTCCACATCCGTGTGTAACCCAGCTCCCGACAGGCCCGCTCGGCCGCCTTGCCCAGCGCGCGCTTGTCCTTGAACTCCGTCACCACGCAATGCGAGGGTGTGAGGCGCGCCGCGTGGCAAGCCGCTGCAATCTTCAGCTTCGCCTGCATCACCAGCGGGTGACTGAATTGCCCCGTTACGCTCATGCCCGACGCCGGAATCGCCCCCCGGTGCTCGGACACGAAATCCATCAGCCCGAACGACAGCGACTCCAAGCCGGGCAGAGCGGCGATCTCGTCCACCTGCTGCACCGCCTTCAGCGTCTCGATCAGGCCGTGCACAGGCACGATCCGCTCTACGCCATGCCGCACTCGGGCGGCTTTGATCGTGTCAATGGCGCGCTGCGCATCGGCCACATCGGCCAGCTTGGGCACCATGATGTAGGCCAGTCGCTGGCCTGCTGCCTGGATCAAGGTGTCCACATCGTCCTCAAAACGGCGATGACGCGGGTCATGCACACGTACTCCCACCCGGTCGCACACGTTCTGCGGGCTGTCGATCAACTCGGCCACCAGCAGCGCTTGTTCATGCTCTCCACCCACCGGGGCGCCATCTTCCAAATCCAGCGTCACATCGAACACGGCACGGCCATGGCCGGCCTCGGCCATCTCGGCCTGCAGCATCAGGCTCTTGCGCATGCGCGCCTCCACGCCGGAGTAATGGTCGCAAACGGGGAGCGTCGCAGGCAGGGTCTCGCTGCCAAACAGCGCCTGACGAGGGTGAATGGTGCTCAGGGTGGACATGGTGTGTTCCTTACGCGTGCCGCATCGCCCAGGGTGTGAGCGCGCATCACGAAAAAAAAGCTGGCCGACCCGAAGGCCGCCAGCTTTGATTGTGATCTACCTTGCCCTATCCGGCACGCGCCGAATGGCAAAGGTCTCACGCAGTGTGATTACAGCAGGTGCTTGACGCCGTCTTGCTCGCCTTGCAGTTCGGCCAGGGTCTTGTTGATGCACTCTTGCGAGAAGGCATCGATTTCCAGGCCGTCGACGATCTTGTACTCGCAGTCAGGCGTGGTCGTGACGGGGAAGCCGAACACGATGCCGGCAGGGATGCCGTACTCGCCGTTCGAAGGCACGCCCATGGTGACCCATTCGCCGTTCGAGCCCAGGGCCCAGTCGCGCATGTGGTCGATGGCGGCGTTGGCAGCCGAAGCAGCCGACGACAGGCCGCGAGCGGCGATGATGGCGGCGCCACGCTTGCCGACGGTCGGCAGGAACACGTTGGCGTTCCAGTCCTGGTCGTTGATGGTTTCCTTGACGGACTTGCCGTTCACCGTGGCGAAACGGTAGTCAGCGTACATGGTGGGCGAGTGGTTGCCCCAAACCGTCAGCTTGCGGATGTCGCCAACCTTGAAACCAGCCTTGGCAGCCAGTTGCGAAGCAGCGCGGTTGTGGTCCAGGCGCAGCATGGCGGTGAAGTTCTTGGCCGGCAGGTCCGGAGCCGACTTCATGGCGATGTAGGCATTGGTGTTGGCGGGGTTGCCGACAACCAGCACCTTCACATTGCGCGAAGCGACAGCGTTCAGAGCCTTGCCCTGAGCGGTGAAGATCTGGGCGTTGGCAGCCAGCAGGTCAGCGCGCTCCATGCCTGGGCCGCGAGGACGTGCACCAACCAGCAAAGCGTAGTCGGTGTCCTTGAAGGCGGTCATCGGATCGGAGTGGGCTTCGATACCGGCCAGCAGCGGGAACGCGCAGTCTTCCAGCTCCATGATCACGCCCTTCAGCGCATTCTGGGCCTTCTCGTCGGGGATTTCCAGCAGTTGCAGGATCACGGGCTGGTCCTTGCCCAGCATTTCGCCAGAGGCGATGCGGAACAGGAGGGCGTAACCAATTTGGCCAGCGGCGCCGGTGACGGCGACGCGAACGGGTGCTTTGCTCATATGCAACTCCGAAAGAGTGAGGGCGGTTTGATGGAAAACCCACAAGTGTAGCGTCGCGCAGCCGTGTATGCACAGATCACCGCGCTTTGCCAAGGGTCTGATGTCTTATATAAGATATCTTTTAGCTACTTGTGGACTTTGGCAGGCAGTTGTGGTGCAATGGCGAGCGGTCAGCGTTCATCCATGCTGGCCGACACCAACCAACGATCATACCCCGATCGACAACCGAGACCTTGACGCTGTGGTGACCCCTCCGCCATCCGCTCCATCGCCCGACGCCTTGTCGTCGACCGGCGCGGGCACAGGTGCAGCCGGCCCGTCCTTCAGCCCGCTGTACCAGCAAATCAAGGCCCTCATCCTGCGCAGTCTGCAGGCCGGCGAATGGCGTCCAGGTGAGGCCATCCCGAGCGAGCTCGAGCTGGCAGCTCGCTTCAAGGTCAGCCAGGGCACGGTGCGCAAGGCGGTTGACGAACTCGCGGCTGAAAACCTCCTCATGCGTCGACAGGGCAAGGGCACCTTTGTGGCCACCCATGCCGAAGAGCAGGTGCAGTTCCGCTTTTTGCGCCTCGCGCCCGATCACCCCGATCAGTCCCCCGACGCCTCGCGTCGCGAATTCCTGGACTGCCGTCGCCTGCGTGCGCCGGCCGATGTGGCACGCGCGCTGCAACTCAAATCCGGCGACATGGTGGTCGAGGTTCGCCGGGTGCTGCATTTTGCCGGCCAGCCCGTCGTGCTGGATGACATCTGGCTGCCCGGCCACCTTTTCAAGGGCCTGACGGCAGACCGTCTGAGCCAATACCAAGGGCCGATGTACGGTCTTTTCGAGTCCGAGTTCGGTGTGCGCATGATCCGCGCCGAAGAGAAAATCCGTGCGGTGGACGCCGATGCGTCGGTGGCTGGTGTGCTGCAGGTCGAGGTGGGCAGTCCGCTGTTGAGCGTCGAGCGCCTGTCCTTCACCTACGGTGACCAACCCGTCGAATTGCGTCGCGGCCTCTACCGCACAGACCGTCACTACTACCGAAACGAGCTGAGTTGACAGGCAGATCGTGTACCCCTTTTGCGTCTTGTTGTGTGCTTGTCTCAGGCTGGCAGATAACAACGTGAAAACGTCGGGCTGGGGATTGCCCTAAAATCCTCGCTTTCCTTGACAGATTTTTGACGCTCGGCAGGAGCCCTTACAACATGGCTGACAACGCGAAAACCCCACGCCCCGTCTACCGGAACATCCACGTGAGTGACATCGTCACCTACCGTTTGCCTCTGGCAGGGATCGTCTCGATCCTGCACCGGATCAGCGGCGCACTGATGTTCCTGCTGATGCCCTTCATCATCTGGATGTTCGACGCCTCCGTGACGTCTGAGATCTCGTATGAGTCCTTCACCTCGGTGTTCACCGTCGGTTGTGCCGACGGCGCGATCCCCGGCTGGTTCTTCAAGCTCATCGCCCTGGCACTGATCTGGGCTTACCTGACCCACTTCACCGCCGGCATGCGCCACCTGCTGATGGAAGTGACGCACTCCTACTCCAAACAAGCGGGCAAGTCGACCGCTGTCACCACCCTGGTGCTGAGCACGGGCTTGACTGTGGTGCTGGCCGCGAAGCTCTTCGGCCTGTTCTGATCCCCACGTCCCGACTGCAGGAAACAACAACCATGTCTCAAAACTACGGAACCAAGCGCATCGTGACCGGTGCGCATTACGGTCTGCGCGACTGGCTGGCGCAGCGCGTCACGGCTGTGCTGATGGCACTGTTCACCATCGTGCTGCTGGCCCAAGTCATTTTTGGCGGCCCTCTGGGCTACGACAGCTGGGCGGGCATCTTCTCGTCGCAGTGGATGAAGACGCTGACCTTCGTGGTCATCCTGGCCATGCTCTACCACGTGTGGGTGGGCGTGCGCGAGATCTTCATGGACTACATCAAGCCGGTCAGCATCCGCTTGAGCCTGTATGTGTTTGCCATCGTTTGGCTCGTGGGTTGTGCCGGCTGGGCCATCCAAGTGCTGTGGAGACTGTAAAAAATGAGCGCTACCTCTTCTCTTCCTACCCGCAAGTTTGACGTCGTGATCGTGGGAGCCGGCGGCTCCGGCATGCGCGCGTCTCTGCAACTGTCCCTGGCTGGCCTGAACGTGGCCGTGCTGTCCAAGGTCTTCCCCACCCGTTCGCACACGGTGGCCGCTCAGGGCGGTATCGGTGCGTCTCTGGGCAACATGTCCGAAGACAACTGGCACTATCACTTCTACGACACCATCAAGGGCTCCGACTGGCTGGGCGACCAGGACGCCATCGAGTTCATGTGCCGCGAAGCACCCAAGGTGG
>MHZN01000220.1:0-13454 GCA_001830395.1 Pseudomonadales bacterium RIFCSPLOWO2_12_59_9
CGGGAGCGTGTCGGCGCAAAAAAAGCCTTCGCCAGCCTCAAGGAATGGGATTGCTGGCCAGTGATCCGCGACCACTACGCGGCCAAGGGAAAGACTGAAAACGGCATTTATCAGCACATTAAGGATCTGCTGCAGGAACGCACCATAAGGTGGGGGCGCGCTATTTAATGGCCATCGAACAACTGCCGGACGGCCGCTGGAAAGTCGATATTGAACCTATCAAGGGTAAGCGCTACCGCAAAACGCTCAAAACCAAGGGTGAAGCCCTACGCTTTGAGGCGACTTGTCGGACCAAGTGCATTGAAACGCCTGATTGGTCTCCCAAGCCTAAGGATCGCCGCAAGCTTTCCGAGTTATGCGACCGCTATTACGATTTGCACGGCCATACACTCGCTGATTCGGCCAGCCTCAAGCGGGTGTTGGCAAAAATTGTTGCTGATTTGGGCAATCCTGTTGGGGCCAATTTCACGGCTGACCAGTACTGCGATATGCGACGTATCCAGCTCGAAGCTGGCGTGCATAGCAAAACGCTGAATAACCGTCTCGGCTATATCAAAGCGGTTTTTAATGAGCTGATCAGGTTAGACAACATTCATTTCCCTAATCCGCTGATAAAGGTGCGCCCTCTTCGCCTCCAAGAACGACCATTATCATTTCTGACCAGCGAACAGATTACTGAACTGCTTACGGCTCTGGATTCACGCCCGATCTGTGTCCACATCGGCTTGATAGCGCGAATTTGCCTTGTTACGGGTGCTCGATGGGGCGAGGCGCAAGCACTGACGCCTGATCGCGTGTGCAATGGCGCAGTGACCTTTGCCAATACCAAATCACGCCGGACGCGAACGATTCCGATAGATGCCGCGTTTGAACAAAGTCTGATTCGCCACTTTAAGCAGCACGGGCCATTCACCCACTGCATGCGCCATTTCAGTCGAGTTATTGATTCAACTTCGATTGAGCTTCCAGCGGGACAAGCCACCCACGTGCTCAGGCACACGTTTGCCAGTCACTTTGTTATCAACGGTGGGAATATTTTGACGCTGCAGAAAATCCTAGGCCATACGTCACTGGCTATGACCATGCGTTATGCGCATCTGGCACCTGACCATTTACGGGATGCTTTGCGCTTTAATCCGCTTGTCGACACTTCTTCGACACCTACTACCCTAGAAAGCAAAAACCCCTGAAATTCTCTAGGAAAATCAGGGGTTTAGGTGTTTCTAGATGGCGGAGGCGATGGGATTCGAACTCATGGACCTGTTACAGTCGACAGTTTTCAAGACTGTTGCCTTAAACCACTCGGCCACACCTCCGTACTTGTTGCGGCCGCCATAATACCGGAACGAAACACTGTGTCAAACTCTCCGAGCTGGCAGTGACAAACAGTCTGTTATGATCCAGCTTGACCTCGGTCACGGAACCTTTGACCTTTCCAGGAGTGACGCCATGCAAGAGCAAGATTACGTACTCAACCATGCCCAGGTTGAACAACAGGAAGTAAGCCGCGTACTGCGCAACACCTATGGCCTGCTGGCCATGACGCTGGCGTTCAGTGGCCTGGTGGCCTATTTCGCCCAACAGATGAATGCCAAACCGCTGGGTTTTGTGGTCATGCTGGTTGGCTTCTACGGTCTGTTCTTCCTTGCCGCTAAGCTGCGCCACTCACCGTGGGGCCTGCTGGTCGCGTTCGCGCTGACCGGTTTTATGGGCTACAGCCTCGGTCCGATGCTGAATCGCTACCTGGACATGCCCAACGGCAGCGAAGTGGTCAGCTCGGCATTTGCCATGACTGCGCTGGTGTTCTGCGGTCTGTCGGCCTACGTGCTGACCACCCGTAAAGACATGAGCTTTCTGTCAGGCTTTATCACTGCCGGCTTCTTCGTGCTCCTCGGCGCGGTGGCGGCCAGCTTCTTCTTCGAGATTAGCGGTTTGCAACTGGCGATTAGCGCAGGTTTTGTACTGTTCTCCTCGGCCTGCATTCTGTTTCAAACCAGCGCCATTATTCAGGGTGGCGAACGCAACTACATCATGGCCACCATCAGCCTGTACATTTCGATCTACAACCTGTTTGTTAGCCTGCTGCAGCTACTCGGCGTGGTTAGCAGCAACGATTAACCCGCCCCGCTTACGCTAAGCCCGCTTCGGCGGGCTTTTTGTTGCCGCAAAAAACCTACACAGGCTTTATCATTGGCCTTTCACGCGGCCTGTTTAGTTGATCTGCCATGAAATTTGCCATTGCCTTGTTCGCCCCGCCCCATGCCCCATCGGCACGCCGCGCCCTGCGTTTTGCCCAGGCCGTGCTGGCCGGCGGGCATGAAATTACCCGGCTGTTTTTTTATCAGGACGGCGTGCACAGTGGCTCGCACAACGTGGTGACACCGCAAGACGAGCTGGACTTGTCGGCTGAATGGCGCGAGTTCGTCCGTGAGCAACAACTCGATGGCGTGATTTGCATCGCCGCGGCCCTGCGCCGTGGCGTGCTAAGCAGCGAAGAGGCAGAGCGCCACAGCCGCCCGGCGGCGAATCTGGCCCCCGACTGGGAGCTGTCCGGGCTTGGCCAACTGCATGAGGCCATGCAACTGGCCGACCGCACGATCTGCTTCGGAGGCCATTGAAATGGCTAAATCGCTGCTGTTAATCAGCCGGCAAGCGCCCTGGAGTGGCCCCGGTGCGCGCGAAGCGCTGGATATCGCCTTGGCCGGCGGCGCTTTTGATTTGCCCTTGGCCATGCTGTTTCTCGATGATGGCGTGTTGCAACTGACCCAAGCCCAGCAGCCCGCGCAATTGCAGCAAAAAGACCTGACCGCCAACCTGCAAGCCTTGCCGATGTTTGGCGTCGAGGCGCTGTACGCCTGCAATCGCAGCCTGTTTGAGCGCGGAGTGGATAGCGGCGCACTGAATTTGCCGGTTGAACTGCTCGATGAGCACGGGCTGTCGGCACTGCTGCAGCGTTACGACCTGGTTATAACCCTATGAACACGTTGCACTTACTGTCGCATTCGCCGTTCACCGACAGCCGCCTGAGCAGTTGCCTGCGTTTGCTGAGCATCCATGACGGCATTTTGCTCAGCGGCGACGCTGTCTATGCCTTGCAAGCCGGCACAGCCCAGCGCCAAGCTCTGGAGTTAATGCCCGACGGCATCGCCTTGTTTGCCCTTGAGGAAGACCTGCTGGCACGGGCCATCGGCGATGTACCCGCACGGGTGCGGTGCCTGGATTACCCAGCCTTTGTCGAGCTGACCCTGCGCTACGCCAAGGTCAACAGCTGGCTATGAAGCAATCGCCCAGCTTGAGCACTGAGTTAGCGCTCGATAAGGACGGCTTTCTGCTGCACCTGGAAGACTGGTCGCCTGCGGTTGCCGAACAACTCGCCCGCCGTGAAGACATCGTCCTGAGCCCCGAGCACTGGGAAATACTGCAGCTGCTGCGCGAGTTCTACCGCGAGTTTCAGCTGTCCCCCGCCACCCGGCCGCTCATCAAATACGCAGCCCTTAAACTGGGCAGCGAGAAAGGCAACAGCCTGCAGCTGAATCGCCTGTTCAAAGGCACCCCAGCCAAACTCGCCGCCAAACTCGCCGGCCTGCCAAAACCAACTAACTGTTTATGAACCGGTTGATTCGCGCTAAACAGTTAAGTGCGCATCAACCTTCTGCAACATTCGAGTAGTAAGCGCCCATGAACACTGAACCTAACAACCTGACAACGCCGGCCGAACACCCCTTCGCCCACTTCGTGCGCATCCTCGGCAAAGGCAAGCGCGGCGCCCGCGACCTGACGCGCGAGGAAGCCCGTGAAGCCATGGGCATGCTGCTCGACGACAAGGTCGAAGACACCCAGCTCGGTGCGTTTTTGATGCTGTTGCGGCACAAGGAAGAAAGCGCCGAGGAAATGGCCGGTTTTGCCGAAGCGGTGCGCGCGCGGTTAAACGCCCCGCAAATCCGCCTCGACCTCGACTGGCCGAGCTATGCCGGCAAGAAACGTCATCTGCCCTGGTATCTGCTGGCGGTCAAAGCCTTGGCAGCCAGTGGCGTGCGCATCTTGTTGCATGGCGGCGGTGCTCACACGGCCGGGCGGATGTACAGCGAGCAGCTGATTAAGCTGCTGGAAATCCCCCTGTGCCACGACTGGGCCGACGTGGCGCAGACCCTGGACGAGCAGCAGCTGGCCTTTATCTCGCTGGAGAGCTGGATGCCGCAGCTGCAGCGAATGATCGACCTGCGCAATATTCTGGGCCTGCGCTCACCGATCCACTCACTGACTCGGATTATCAACCCGCTCAAGGCCCAGTGCGGACTGCAGAGTATTTTTCACCCGGGCTATCAGGTCACCCATCGCGAGGCCAGCCAGTTGCTGGCAGACACCTCGATAGTGATCAAGGGCGAAGGCGGTGAGATTGAAATGAACCCCGACGCCACCAGCCATCTGTATGGCACCACCGGCGGGGTTGATTGGGATGAGCAATGGCCGCCGCTGTCGCCACAACGGCACGTCAAACCCGAGGTGCTCGAGCCGCAGCACTTGCTCGCCGTCTGGCAGGGCCGTGCAGAGGACGCTTACGGTCGGCTGGCGGTGATCGCCACCATCGCCCTCGGCCTGCGCGGCCAGGGTGAACCTCGCGAAGCGGCGTTTGCCCGCGCCGAACAGATCTGGGCGCAACGCCTGGGCTAAACAGCGCCTGGTTCAGCAGCCCCAATAAAGGCTGCCGAACCAGCTGTTGCGGGTCTTAGTCAGCGCGTTGCGCGCCCTCAAACCAGGCCAGTTTTTCCCGTAGTTGCACCACCTCACCGACAATAACCAAGGTTGGCGCCTGCACGGCTTGGGTGGCCAATAAACCCGGCAAACTGCCCAGGGTGCCGGTAAACACCTGCTGATGGCGGGTGGTGCCCTGCTGGATCAGCGCCACCGGCGTCTCGGGGCCACGACCATGGGCGATCAGCTGTTCACAGATCACCGGCAAGCCGGTCAAGCCCATATAAAACACCAGGGTCTGCCCCGGCGCGATCAAGTCGGCCCAAGGCAAATTGCAGCTGCCATCTTGCAGGTGGCCGGTGACAAAACGCACCGACTGCGCGTAATCACGATGGGTCAGCGGGATGCCGGCGTAGGCGGCGCAACCACTGGCGGCAGTAATGCCGGGCACCACCTGAAAGGGAATGCCGTGGGCGGCCAGCTCTTCGATCTCTTCACCGCCGCGGCCGAAAATAAACGGATCGCCGCCCTTGAGGCGCAGCACCCGCTTACCTTGCTTGGCCAAGGTCACCAACTGCTGATTGATCTGCTCTTGCGGCAAGGCATGCTCGGCGCGGCGTTTGCCGACGTAAATCCGCTCGGCATCGCGACGGCACAGCTCGACTATTTCCGGCGCCACCAGGCGGTCGTAGAGCACCACGTCGGCTTGCTGCATCAGACGCAGCGCGCGAAAGGTCAGCAAATCCGGATCACCCGGACCGGCTCCGACCAAATACACCTCACCCAAGGATTTTGGCGCGGCACCGGCGACTTTTTCCGCCAGCAAGCGCTCGCCTTCGCCGAGTTTGCCGGCAAACACGCTTTCGGCGATCGGCCCCTGAAAGACCTCCTCCCAAAATACCCGGCGCTGCTGCACATCTGGAAACAGGGCTTTGACCTGGGCGCGAAAACGCTTCGACAAACCGGCTAGCTGCCCGTAGGTGGCCGGAATCAAGGTCTCGATCTTGGCCCGAATCAGCCGCGCCAACACCGGCGCATCGCCGCCACTGGTGACTGCGACTATCAGCGGTGAGCGATCGACTATCGCCGGAAAAATCACGCTGCACAGCTTGGGCGCATCCACCACATTCACCGGAATGCCGCGCGCCTGGGCCTGTATCGAGACCTGGGCATTCAGCGCCTCGTCATCGGTGGCGGCAATCACCAAGCCCACCCCATCGAGGTCCGCCGCCTGATAGCCACGCAGCTCCACTCGCCCCTGACTGGCCGTGGCCAGCTCAAGCAACTGCGCATCCACCTGGGGGGCAACCACCCACAAGACAGCGCCGGCATCGGCCAACAAGCGGCCTTTGCGCAGCGCCACTTCGCCACCGCCGACCAGCAACACCGGACGACCCTTGAGGTTATGAAACAGCGGCAGGAAATCCATCGGGCAGACTCTCAATCGGATAAAACAAAAACGGGGCAGCTTGGCCACCCCGTCACTTGCTGCTAGCGCATGGACTTAACCTATGACTTCCAGGCCGCCCATATAAGGCTTGAGCACCTCAGGCACGCGAATCGAGCCATCTGCTTGCTGGTAGTTTTCCAGCACCGCCACCAGGGTGCGACCGACCGCCAAACCCGAGCCGTTGAGGGTATGCACCAGTTCAGGCTTACCGGTTTCCGGGTTGCGGTAACGGGCCTGCATACGGCGGGCCTGGAAGTCGCCACAGTTGGAGCAGGAGGAGATTTCCCGGTATTTGTCCTGGCTCGGCACCCAGACCTCAATATCGAAGGTCTGGTTGGCGCTAAAGCCCATGTCGCCGGTGCACAGTGCCAACAGGCGGTACGGCAGCTCCAGCAGCTGCAGGACTTTTTCGGCGTTGGCGGTCAGGCCTTGCAGCGCGGCATGGGACGTTTCCGGCGCAACTATCTGGACCATCTCGACTTTGTCGAACTGATGCTGGCGGATCATGCCGCGAGTGTCGCGCCCGGAGGCACCGGCTTCGCTGCGAAAGCACGGGGTATGGGCGACAAACTTGAGCGGCAGTTGCTTGGCATCCAGAATCGCCCCGGCAACCATATTGGTCAGCGACACTTCGGCGGTGGGGATCAGGTACAGATCGGCCTCATCTTCGCGGCCAATCTTGAACAGGTCTTCTTCAAACTTTGGCAGCTGACCGGTGCCCTGCAAGGCGCCGGCCTGTACCAGATAAGGGGTGTAAACCTCCTCGTAGCCATGCTCGCTGGTGTGCAGGTTGAGCATGAACTGCGCCAAGGCCCGGTGCAGGCGGGCGATCGGCCCACGCATCAATGAGAAACGCGCACCGGACAGCTTGGCGGCGGTTTCAAAATCCAGCCAGCCGTACTGCTCACCCAGGGCGACGTGATCCTGGACGGGAAAATCAAACTGGCGCGGCGTGCCCCAGCGACGCACTTCAACATTGGCCTCTTCATCGGCGCCCAGAGGTACCGACTCATGGGGCAAGTTGGGGATATTCAGCAACAGGTTGTCCAGTTCAAGCTGGATCACATCCAGGTCGCTCTTGCCCTGCTCCAGTTTGCTGCCCATGCGGTCGACTTCGGCGAGCAGCGGCGCGATGTCTTCACCGCGTTGCTTGGCCTGGCCGATGGCCTTGGAGCGGGCATTGCGCTCAGCCTGCAGCTGCTCAGTGCGGGTTTGAATGCTTTTGCGCTGCGCCTCAAGCGCTTCCAGGCGCACCACATCCAGGGCAAAGCCACGGGTAGCCAAGCGCTCAGCAGTTTCGTGGAGTTGCGTGCGAATGAGTTTGGAGTCGAGCATGGCGTGGGTCTCAAACAAGGCAAAAAAAGGGAGCGTCGGTTAAGACGCAATACCGCGCAGTTTACGGATTCTGTGCCGGCAATCCGAGTGTTTTATCGTTTACAGCCGCGCCAGCGACATTCCCAGCCAGGCCGCACACAGGCCGCCGAGCACGCTGCCGAGCAGGTAACTGAGCGCCACACCAAACTGGCCGGCTTCAACTAAACGCAGCACTTCAAGACTGAAGCTGGAGAAAGTGGTCAAACCGCCCAACACACCAGCCAGCAAGCCAGTGCGCAAAACCAGCGGCAAATCGCTGCGCAAGAGGAAATAGGCGGACAAGAACCCAATCAAAAAACAGCCGACCAAATTCACCGCCAAGGTGGCGAAATAGTAATAACGCGGCCAATGGGCAACCACCACTGCACTGGTTAAAAAGCGCAGGACGGAACCCACGGCGCCGCCAGCGGCAACCGCCAAGGCGACCTTGATCATGGCTTTTTCCTCTGTCTGGGGCTGAGTCGATCCAGCGCCGCTAAGTGTTTGAGCTTCTCGCCGATTTTCAGCTCCAGCCCACGGGGCACCGGCTGATAAAAAATCTGCTTGGGCAACTGCTCGGGCAAATAGGTTTCGCCGGCCGCATAAGCCTCGGGTTCATCATGGGCGTAGCGATACTCATCGCCATAGCCCAGCTCTTTCATCAGCTTGGTCGGCGCATTGCGCAGGTGCAGCGGCACTTCCAGCGAGCCATGGGCCGCGGCGGCGCCCATGGCGGCTTTAAAACCCAGGTACACAGCATTACTTTTCGGCGCGCAGGCTAAATAGGTGATGGCCTGGGCCACGGCTAATTCGCCCTCCGGGCTGCCGAGGCGCTCTTGCACCTCCCAGGCCGCCAGGCACAGGCTCAAGGCCCGCGGGTCGGCGTTACCGATGTCCTCGCTGGCCATGCGCACCACTCGGCGGGCGATATACAACGGGTCGCAACCACCATCGAGCATGCGCGCAAACCAATAGAGCGCTCCGTCAGCATTGGAGCCACGCACCGACTTGTGCAGCGCTGAGATCTGGTCATAAAAAGCCTCGCCGCCTTTATCGAAACGCCGGCGGCCATCACCGAGCAGATTGAGCAGCAAATCCTCGCTGATGGCGGCGCCGTCTTCGGCCAGGTCGGCGGCGTTTTCCAGCAGGTTAAGCAGGCGCCGGCCATCGCCATCGGCGGCGGCCAGCAGCATCTTGAAGCTGGCTTCGGGCAAGCTCAATTGCTGCTGGCCCAAGCCTTTTTCTTCGTTCAGGGCGCGACTGACCAGCTTGCGCATGGCCGCCTCATCGAGGCTTTGCAGCACATAGACACGGGCCCGCGAGAGCAAGGCGTTGTTTAATTCGAAGGAGGGGTTTTCAGTGGTGGCACCGATAAAAATCAGCGTGCCATCTTCGACATAGGGCAGAAAAGCATCTTGCTGCGACTTGTTGAAACGGTGCACTTCATCGACAAACAAAATTGTCCGTCGACCGTATTGCGCCGCTTGCTGCTTGGCCACCTCGACCGCCAGGCGGATTTCCTTGACCCCGGACAGCACCGCCGACAATGTCTCGAAATGCGCCGAAGAGACCTGGGCCAGCAAACGCGCCAGGGTGGTTTTGCCCACCCCTGGCGGCCCCCAGAAAATCATCGAGTGCAGCGCGCCCTGCTCCAGCGCCTCGCGCAGCGGCTTACCCGGCGCCAGCAAATGCTGCTGGCCGACATACTCATCCAGGCTGGTGGCGCGCAGTCGGGCAGCCAGCGGTTGAGCAATCGGGGCGGTGCGAAATAGATCCATGGGGCTTAGCAACGACCTCTTAAACAGCCTCTTAAAACAGGGCGCTTACTGTTCGATCACATCAGCGCCGGCCGGCACTTGAAAGCTGAACTGGCTGGCGTCCAGGGGCTCGTTCATCTTCACCCCCAGAAACAAAATATTGGTGCGCTGGCCAACGCTGTCGATCAACTGCATGTCATTGATCACGCCATTGCGAAAGGACAGGCGCAGGTTGTCGAACAGGCTGTCTTTGGCCTTGGGCTTCAAGATGAAGTCGACCACGCTGCCGCCTTCCTTGTGGGTCACGGTAAAGTTTTCACTGATCTTCGACACGTCACCCGACAGCAGCAGCGCCGGAGTGTGGGTCAGACGCTGATCCAGCACCTGAATGGTCACCTGGTTCAGGTCCGGGTCATACAGCCAGACTTTCTGGCCGTTGGAGACCAGCATCTGCTCGGCAGGCGCATCGGTGTGCCAGCGAAACAAGCCCGGCCGCTTGAGCGACAACTCACCGGCGGTTTCTTGCAGCTGGGTGCCAGAGCCATCCAGGGTTAGCTGGGAAAACCGTGCGGTCAGCGTCTGCGCCTGGCTCAGCAAGGCGGTTAAGCGGGCCACGGCGACGGCATCATCGGCCTGGGCGGGGGCAACGGCAAAAGCCATAACGGCCAGTAACAGCATGCGTAAAGCGCGCATGAAAATCCTCTTTGGGTTAGTTAGCCTGAATTCAGTCGCGGATCGGACTCGGAGCTATGACCTCACGGGAGCCATTTGTGCTCATGGACGTTACCACCCCGGCCATTTCCATGGCTTCCACCATGCGTGCGGCGCGGTTGTAGCCGATTTTCAGCTTGCGCTGCACGGCCGAAATGGACGCCCGGCGGCTTTCGGTGACGAAGCGCACGGCCTCGTCGTACAGCGGATCTTCTTCACTGCCCTCGCCGCCCTCACCGCTGCCGCTGTCAAAGCCGCTGCCGGGCTCTTCGACGCCAGCCAGAATCTCTTCGATGTAATCCGGGGCGCCGCGTAACTTCCAGGCTTCCACCACGCGATGCACTTCTTCATCGGAGACAAAGGCGCCATGCACGCGAATCGGCAAACCGGTGCCCGGCGGCAAATAGAGCATGTCGCCGTGACCGAGTAACTGCTCGGCGCCGCCCTGATCGAGGATGGTCCGCGAGTCGATCTTGCTCGATACCTGAAAGGCCATACGGGTGGGAATGTTGGCCTTGATCAGACCGGTGATCACATCCACCGACGGCCGCTGAGTGGCGAGTATCAGGTGAATGCCAGCGGCACGGGCTTTTTGCGCGATACGGGCGATCAGCTCTTCAACCTTTTTACCCACCACCATCATCATGTCGGCGAACTCGTCGACTATTACCACGATGGTTGGCAAGGTCTTCAGCAGCGGCGCTTCGTCCTGCATGTTCTCGCGGCGATACAACGGGTCGCTCAGCGGTGTGCCGGCCTCTTCGGCGTCTTTGACCTTGCGGTTGAAACCGGCCAGGTTACGCACGCCCATGGCGGCCATCAACTTGTAACGCCGCTCCATCTCGGCCACACACCAGCGCAGGGCGTTGGCGGCCTCTTTCATGTCGGTCACCACCGGACACAACAGGTGCGGAATGCCTTCGTAAATCGACAGTTCGAGCATCTTCGGGTCAATCATGATCAGGCGCGCATGTTCGGGCGTCGACTTGAACAAAATCGACAAAATCATCGCGTTAACGCCCACCGACTTACCGGAACCGGTGGTACCCGCCACCAGCAGGTGCGGCATCTTGGCCAGGTCGGTAATCACCGGCCGGCCGCCGATATCATGGCCCAGCGCCAGGGTTACCGGCGATTTGGCCTCGTCAAATTCGGTGGACGACAGCACCTCAGAGAAGCGCACTATCTGCCGGTCTTCATTGGGGATTTCGATGCCGACCGTGGTTTTACCCGGAATCACTTCAACCACCCGCACGCTGATCAATGCCAGCGAGCGCGCCAAGTCTTTGGCCAGACCGGAAATGCGGCTGACTTTAATCCCGGCGGCCGGTTGAATTTCAAAGCGGGTAATCACCGGGCCCGGGTGCACCGATTCTACAATCACCTCGACGCCAAACTCCTTGAGTTTGATTTCCAGCAGCCGCGACATGGCTTCAAGCGACTCAGGAGAGAATTTCTTCTGCTTTTTCTCGGCCACATCAAGAATGGAAATCGGCGGCAAGCTGCCCTCGATGGCCGTGTCAGTAAATAGCGACGCCTGTTTTTCCTTTAGCACGCGCTTGCTTGGCTCCGGCGCCTTGGCCGCGGCCAGCGGCGTAATTACCGGTGCCGAGCGTGACTCGCGGGCGCTCATATGCTGAGTCAGGGCCTCTTCACGTTCCAGCAGCAAGGCCTTGACCTTGGCTTGTTCACGGGGGTTTTTCAGCATCGGCGCGGTCACATTAGTAACCTGCGCATCGACATCGCGCAGCTGCTGCGTCAATTGCTTGCGCTCCACCCGGGCATTCCACCAACGGTTGAGCAGGCTTTGAATAAGCTCAAATAGATCGAGAGTGATCTTGCCGGTGATATCCATCACTTTGAACCAAGACAGGTCACTGAACACCGTCAAGCCAAAAAGGAACAACGCCAAAAACATCAGCGTACTGCCCTGCACGCCCAGCGCTCGCTCAGCTAACTGGCCGAGGCTTTCACCCAGCGCGCCACCCGCCGAGCCGGGCAGACTGTGACCGGCATTAAAATGGATATCAGCCAAGGCCGAACCCGAGAGCACCAGAAACACCAGCCCAATCATCCGCCAAGAAAACAACCAGCCACTCCAGTCGAAGGGCTGATGGCGCTGGCGAAACACTTGCCAGGCCTTGGAGGCCAGCAATAACGGGAACAGGTAAGCAAAATAACCCAGCGCCACAAACAACCAATCGGCGCACCAGGCGCCCACCAGGCCCGCAGCGTTATGGACTTGCGCCATATTGCTGTTGCTCGAGCTGGGGTCACTCTTGTCATAGGTCAGCAGCGCCAGCCACAAAATCAGGCACAGCGCGCCAAGCGCCAGCAAGGCGCCCTCTTTGAGTCGGTAATGCAACTGCTGACGCCAAGCGGATGCTTGGGCGGTGGTCGAGGTGGAGTTCTTCAAAACGCGTATTTCCCTGCGCCTAAGGCGACCGCAACCAGTGGTTGGCGGCTAAAGGTGGTCATTGTACGGGTTTGGCGGGCTGGTGAATGCCAGCGTATATGCATAAGAGTGCATTTTGCCGGCCTCTCATGCTTGGGTGTAGCATAGCGGCCAGCACCACTACCCACCCTAGTAAGCGGCTCAATTGGAGCACGCATTCTCTTTCGTGACAAAGGCTTATGAGGAGTTTTTATGAGTGAAGTCAAGCATTCGCGCCTGCTTATCCTGGGTTCAGGCCCCGCCGGTTATAGCGCTGCAGTATATGCCGCGCGCGCCAACCTGAAGCCCTTACTAGTTACTGGCATGCAAGCCGGCGGCCAGCTCACCACCACCACCGAAGTGGATAACTGGCCGGGTGATGTTGAAGGCCTGACCGGACCGGCACTGATGGAGCGCATGCAAAAGCACGCAGAGCGCTTCGATACCGAGATTGTCTTTGACCATATCCACACCGCAGAGTTGCAGCAACGACCTTTTGTACTCAAAGGTGACAGCGCCACCTACACCTGCGATGCGCTGATTATCGCCACCGGCGCCTCGGCGCAGTACCTGGGCCTGCCGTCTGAAGAGGCGTTTTCCGGTAAAGGCGTATCGGCTTGCGCCACCTGCGACGGCTTCTTCTATCGCAACCAGGTGGTTGCTGTTATTGGCGGCGGCAATACCGCTGTTGAAGAAGCGCTGTACCTGTCCAACATTGCCAAGGAAGTGCACCTGGTGCACCGCCGCGACAAGTTGCGCTCGGAGAAAATCCTCCAAGACAAACTGTTCGACAAGGCCGCCAACGGCAACATAAAGCTGCACTGGAACCACAGCCTTGAAGAAGTCCTGGGCGATAACAGCGGCGTGACCGGCGTGCGCCTGAAAGACACCCTTAACGGCGAGAGCAAAGAACTGGCCTTGACCGGCGTATTTATCGCCATCGGCCACAAGCCCAACACCGAGCTATTCAATGACCAGCTGGAGATGCACAACGGTTACTTGAAAGTGCGCGGCGGCAGCGAAGGCAATGCCACCGCCACTACCATCAGTGGCGTAT
>MHZN01000220.1:13528-13706 GCA_001830395.1 Pseudomonadales bacterium RIFCSPLOWO2_12_59_9
CACCCACTGCATCTCGTAGCCCACGCGGAAGGAGAAGTTGTGGCTGAAGTTCTTGCGCACCGACGCCTCGAACCCCCGGGACCTTTGCGCCTTGGAGTTCCTCATGATGCCTGCGTAAAACGTCTGGCCCAGCTGGGGGTCGACCAGCCAGGTCCCCTGAATGCCCAGGAGCCCCTCG
>MHZN01000221.1:0-3627 GCA_001830395.1 Pseudomonadales bacterium RIFCSPLOWO2_12_59_9
TGACGCACAGTTGCTCGACACCCTGGAAGGCGAGCGCAAAGACCCGTTCATGCTGCACTACAACTTCCCGCCGTACTCGGTAGGCGAGTGTGGCCGTATGGGTGGTGTTGGTCGCCGCGAAATCGGTCACGGCCGCTTGGCTCGTCGTAGCATCGCGGCCATGCTGCCAGCTGCCGACGTGTTCCCGTATACCATTCGCGTGGTCTCGGAAATTACCGAATCCAACGGTTCCAGCTCCATGGCTTCGGTGTGCGGTGCATCCCTGGCCCTGATGGACGCTGGCGTTCCGCTGAAGGCTCCGGTGGCTGGTATCGCCATGGGTCTGGTTAAAGAAGGCGAGAAGTTCGCCATCCTCACCGACATCCTCGGCGACGAAGATCACCTCGGCGACATGGACTTCAAAGTAGCCGGTACCGCCAAAGGTGTTACCGCGCTGCAGATGGACATCAAGATCAACGGCATCACCGAAGAAATCATGGAAATCGCTCTGGGCCAAGCCCTGGAAGCGCGCCTGAATATCCTCGGTCAGATGAACCAGATCCTGGCGACTTCGCGCACCGAGTTGTCGGCTAACGCCCCAACCATGATCGCGATGAAGATCGACACCGACAAGATCCGCGATGTGATCGGTAAAGGCGGTGCGACCATTCGCGCCATTTGTGAAGAGACCAAAGCGTCGATCGATATCGAAGACGACGGCACCATCAAGATCTTCGGCGAAACCAAGGAAGCTGCCGAGGCCGCGCGTCAGCGCGTACTGGGCATCACCGCGGAAGCCGAGATCGGCAAGATCTACATCGGTAAGGTTGAGCGGATCGTCGACTTCGGCGCCTTCGTCAACATCCTGCCGGGTAAAGACGGCCTGGTGCACATCTCGATGCTCAGCGATCAGCGCATTGAGAAGGTTACCGACGTGTTGAAAGAAGGCCAGGAAATTAAGGTTCTGGTACTCGACGTCGACAACCGCGGCCGCATCAAGCTGTCGATCAAAGACGTTGCTGCTGCAGAAGCGGCGGAAACTGCCGGCGCCTAATAGCGCTAGCGACTGAAAAAGGGCCCTGCGGGGCCCTTTTTCATATCTGCGATTTAGTACAATGCGACCGAACTGCAATGGCCCTAGATGGCTGCATGCAGCGCTTACCCAAGCACTTATTTACCCCTGCTGGATTAACGCCCTGGCGCACCCAGACAAAACCGAGAATTGTTAATCCATGCGCCTCGATAAATATATTGCCGACACGACTGACCTATCGCGCGCCTTGGTGAAGCTAGCCCTAAGAAGTAAGCGCGTTACGGTCAATGGCGAACAGATTAAAGACGCCAGCCTACATATAAGCCCGACCGACACAGTGCAGCTGGACGGTGAAGCACTCAGCCCAGTCGGCCCGCGCTATTTTATGTTGCACAAACCCCTGGGCTACATATGCGCTACCATCGATAACGACCACCCCACGGTGCTCGATCTACTCGATGAGCCGAACAAAAAAATACTGCACATTGCCGGGCGCCTCGATATCGACACTACGGGACTGGTATTGATTACCGATGATGGCCCGTGGAACCATCGCGTAACCTCGCCGCGCCATGAATGTCAAAAAACCTATCGCGCCACCCTGGCCAACGCTCTAATCAGCGATGCAGAAGAAAAGTTACTGGCAGGGCTATTGCTCAACAGTGAAAAACAACTGACCAGACCCGCCACGCTGGAGCGTCTATCCAGCAACGAAGTGCGGCTGACGATTAGTGAGGGCAAATACCATCAAGTAAAAAGAATGTTTGCCGCACTCGACAATCGAGTTGTCGAACTGCATCGCGAGCGCATCGGCGATATAGTTTTGGATGACTCACTGGCGGTGGGTGAATATCGTCGGTTGACCGAAGCAGAAATCCAAAGCATTCAGTAACCTCTAAAAAGCTGATAAGGACCAACAAGAGACACCGTTCCTTGCGAGGCCTTTTTTGCCCGAACAATGCCGCTATTTGCCCAGTAAACAAGGAAGTAGACGATGGACAAGGCTCACTGCCATTACCACCCCGCACAGCCGGCGACCTGGCACTGCGCCAGTTGCCCGCGCGATTATGGCGACTGTTGCCTGCCGCTGAATGCCGATGACCAGGATGCAGTCGCGGTCTGCCCCTTATGTCGCAGCAAGCTGAGCTTTCTCGGCGCGGCCAATAGTGCGCAACCTTTTTGGCTGCGGATTCCCAAATTCTTTCTGTATGCCTTTCAGGTTGGGCCTTTGGCGTTCGCCGCCTTGTTGGCGCTGGCCAGTCTGTTTATGCCCAGCTCGAAAATCCTCTGGCTGATACTGCTCAGCGTCGCCACCAAGTACCTGCACAGCGTGATCGAAGCCAGCAGCCAGGCGCAGCAGGAGGCGCCGAGTCTGCAGAGCGCCTTTGTCGGTGAGGGTTTTGCCTTGTTCTTCAGGCAGCTGGCGGTATTTATCATCGCCGCCGCAGTGCTGTGGTTGGCTGCCGACTTTGACAGCGAGGCGCTGTACTGGGCGGTCAACCTGTTGATCATGCTGGTGCTGCCGGCCAGCATCATTCGCCTGGCGCTGGAGAAAGAGCTGGCGGCGGCGCTCAGCCCGGAGCTGGTCGGTCAGGTGATCAAGGCCATGGGTTGGCGCTATCTGATCCTCTGGGCCTTTCTGTTTATCCTCTGGCAATCGCCCAGCTACGTGACTTACATGCTCTCCAGCGGTTTGCCGCGGGTGGTGCTGATGCCGATTGCGGCGGCGTTGTTCGCCTATTTTGCTGTGGTCATGTGCGCCATGATGGGCTACGTGGTGTTCCAGTATCAGGGCGCCCTGGGCTACGTGATTGCCGATGAAACCCAGCAAAATCACTTTCCGGTGGCCGAGTACCAGCGGCGCAAAGCCCTGGCCGAGGCCGAGATTCGCCTTAAGGAGGGGCAGAGCGCTCAGGCCTTGGAAATTCTCACCCAGGCCCTGGAACGCAGCCCGGACGACCTCAAGCTCAATGAGCGTTTTCATCAGCTGCTCTACGGCTTGCATGATCGCGAGCGCTGCCTGCGCCATCTCGACCACTACCTGCCGCTGGTGGCTCGGCTCAATCCGGCGCTGGCGGTCACGGCGCTGCTGAATGCCCGGCAGCTGCAGGCGGATTTCCTGCCCGCCGATGCCCTGCTGTGCGAGCAGCTGGCCGGCGCCTTGCTGACCCGGCACAAGCACCGCGAGGGCTTGAGCCTGCTGCGTAATCTGCATCGACGCTTCCCAGACTACCCGCATATCCCGCGGGCCTATCTGCTAGCTGCGCGGGGTTTTGCCGAAGGCTTGGGGCAGTTGGAGCCGGCGCAACAGCTGCTGGACTTTATCCGCGCCCGTTATCCGGCCTCACCCTTGCTGGCTGAGGTGGCCAACCTGGAGGCCATCATCGCCAAGCTGGCGCAGCTCAAACCGGCCTGACTGCGCGGCCTCGGCCAGCTGGCTGCCGGGCTGTTGGCTATGGAGGGCGACTCATGCTGGCCTAGGCCAATAGCCCGCCCAGGGTGTCGGAGTCGTATGCCTAACCTATTGAATCTAAAGGCTATTTAGCTTTGGTAAAAACCTCTTGCCAAATCTTTCTAGTGGGTATAGTTAAAAGTATTAGCAGTCCGACCAATGC
>MHZN01000221.1:3636-6967 GCA_001830395.1 Pseudomonadales bacterium RIFCSPLOWO2_12_59_9
CCGTACTTGTAGGCTCGGCTACTGAGTTCGCGGATCTTGGCATTGCTGGCGCTCATGGCCTCCTCCTAACGCGACCACCCTCTAGCGCGTGAAGCGCGAGCGGCTGGTTTCGGCGGGGGGCCACGACTGATTAGGAGGAGGCCATGAGCGCCAGCAATGCCAAGATCCGCGAACTCAGTAGCCGAGCCTACAAGTACGGTTTCGTCTCCGACATCGACAGCGATGCCGCCCCGCGCGGGCTCAACGAAGACCTTATCCGCCTGATCTCGACGAAGAAGAACGAGCCGCAATGGCTGCTGGACTGGCGCCTGAAGGCCTTCCGTCACTGGCTGACGATGCGCGAGCCGACCTGGCAAAACGTCCACTACGATCCCATCGACTACCAGGACATCATCTATTACTCGGCGCCCAAGCCGAAAGCTCCGGGGCCCGGCAGCCTCGATGAGGTCGACCCCGAGGTCCGCGCGATGTTCACCAAGCTCGGCATCTCCCTGGCCGAGCAGGAGCGATTGACTGGCGTCGCGGTGGACGCGGTGGTCGACTCGGTGTCGGTGGCGACCACCTTCAAGCACAAGCTGGCCGAAGTCGGGGTGATCTTCTGCTCCTTTTCCGAGGCGGTGCAGAACCATCCAGAACTGGTGCGCAAATACCTGGGTTCGGTGGTGCCTTACAGCGACAACTTCTTCGCCACCCTGAACTCGGCGGTGTTTTCCGACGGCTCCTTCTGCTATGTGCCCAAGGGCGTGCGCTGCCCCATGGAGCTGTCGACCTATTTTCGGATCAACGCGGCCGATACCGGCCAGTTCGAGCGCACCCTGATAGTTGCCGAAGAGGGCAGTTACGTCAGCTATCTGGAGGGCTGCACCGCGCCGATGCGCGACAACCATCAGCTGCATGCGGCGGTGGTCGAACTGGTGGCGCTGGATAATGCCCAGATCAAGTACGCCACAGTGCAGAACTGGTACCCGGGCGACGCCGAGGGGCGCGGCGGCATCTTCAACTTCGTCACCAAGCGCGGCAAGTGCGCAGGCCATCATTCGAAGATTTCCTGGACCCAGGTCGAGACCGGCTCGGCCATCACCTGGAAGTACCCGGGGGTGATTCTCCAGGGTGACTACTCGACCGGCGAGTTCTACTCAGTGGCCCTGACCGCCAACTACCAACAGGCGGACACCGGCACCAAGATGATCCACATCGGCAAGCACACTCACAGCACCATTCTGTCCAAGGGCATTTCCGCCGGCCATGGGCAGAACACCTACCGCGGTCTGGTGAAGATCCTCAAAGGCGCGACCGGCGCGCGTAACCATAGCCAGTGCGACTCCCTGCTGCTGGGCAGCCAGTGTGGCGCCCACACCTTTCCCTATGTGGAGGTGAAGAACCCCAGCGCTCGGGTCGAGCACGAGGCGTCCACTGCGAAAATCAGTGAAGAGCAGCTGTTCTACTGCCGCCAACGTGGCATCCGCGCGGAGGATGCGGTGCCGATGATAGTCAATGGCTTCTGCCGTGAGGTGCTCAAGGAGCTGCCGATGGAGTTCGCGGTGGAGGCCCAGAAACTCCTGGGCGTGAGCCTGGAGGGCTGCGTGGGCTGAGGCCTGAAACCTGAGGTGAAGCATGCTCGAGATCAACAATCTGCACGCCAGCGTCGAGGGCCGCGAAATCCTGCGGGGCATCACGCTGCGGGTAAAGGCCGGTGAAGTGCACGCGATCATGGGCCCGAACGGCTCGGGCAAGAGCACCCTGGCCCAGGTATTGGCGGGCATGGATGGCTATGAGCTCAGCGGCGAGGTGCGCTATCAGGGCCAGGACCTGCTGGCCATGTCGGCGGAGGAGCGGGCGGTCGCCGGCATCTTCCTGGCGTTCCAGTACCCGGTGGAAATTCCCGGCGTCGGTAACCTGTACTTTTTGCGCACGGCCCTCAATGCCGTGCGCAAGCAGCGCGGGCTGGAAGAGTTGGACGCGCTGGATTTTCTCGCCCTGGCCAAGGAGCGCATGGCGCTGGTGGAGATGGACCAGAGTTTCATGAATCGCTCGGTCAACGTGGATTTCTCCGGCGGCGAGAAGAAGCGCAATGAGATCTTCCAGATGGCCATTCTGCAACCCAAGCTGGCGATTCTGGACGAGACCGACTCGGGCCTCGACATCGACGCGCTGCGCACAGTCGCCGCCGGCGTCAACGCGCTGCGCCGCGAGGACAGTGCGCTGCTGGTCATCACCCACTACCAGCGGCTGCTCGACTACCTGGTCCCCGATCAGGTGCACGTCATGGCCAACGGCCGGATAGTGCGCTCCGGCGACAAGCGCCTGGCCCTTGAACTCGAACGGCACGGCTATGCCGGCGTCGTGCAAGAGCCGCAAGCAGCCGGAGGCGGATCATGAACAGTGCAGCCAGCAGTGCGTTCCTCGCCCGCCTCGAGGCCAAGGCCGCCGCCCGGGAGCTGGCCAGCCAGCCCGCCTGGTTGCAGGAGTTGCGGCGTGGCGCCTGGCAGTGGCTGAGTGAGCAGGGCTTCCCCATGGTCAAGGACGAGGCGTGGAAGTACACCCGCGTGGCGCCGATCCTGGCGATCCCGTTCCAGCCGGCCGAGCCGGGCATGAGCCGGCTGTCGGTGGCCGGCATTGAGCGGCTGGCCGGCGACCTTGGTGGCCCGCGGCTGGTCTTCGTTAATGGCTATTTCGCCGCCCAGTTGTCGAAGCTCGACGGCTTACCACCCGGCATTCAGGTGAGCAATCTGGCCGCGCTGCTGCGGGTCGATGACGAGGATGACAGTGGCGCGCTCGAGGCGCTGTTCTCCCACGGTTTTCGCGCCCAGCCGCAGGCCTTCAGCGCGCTGAACACGGCCCTCGCCGAGGACGGCGCCTTTATCCAGATTCCCGCCCAGACAGCTGTCGAAGCACCTATCCATCTGGTATTTCTCGCGGAGGCGGGGGCCACTCCCTTGCTGGTGCAGCCGCGCGTCTTGCTGCTGATGGAGGCCGGCAGCCGCGCGACTCTGGTGGAAAGCCATGTCGGCAATCCCGGCGAGTGTTATTTCAGCAATGCGGTCACCGAGGTGCTGCTCGAGGCGGGTGCCGAGCTTGAGCATTATCAGCTGCAACAGCAGAGCACCGCGGCCTTTCATGTCGCGCTGCTCAGCGTGCGGCAGGCCGAGGACAGCCGCTTGGCCGCGCACTGCTCGGCACTTGGTGGCTTGTTGGCGCGTCAGGAGGTGCGGGTGCTGCTCGCGGGCCCAGGCGCGCAAGTTAACCTGAACGGCCTGTACCTGCCGCGGGGCGAGCAGCATCTGGACAACCAGACCTGCATCGAGCACCTGGCGCCGCGCTGCACCAGTCG
>MHZN01000221.1:7004-10326 GCA_001830395.1 Pseudomonadales bacterium RIFCSPLOWO2_12_59_9
GGGGTGTTCGACGGCCGCATCATAGTGCGCCCGGGCGCGATCAAGACCGATGCCAGCCAGACCATCAAGACCCTGTTGTTGTCGGAGTCGGCCCAGGCCAACACTCAGCCACGGTTGGAGATCTTCGCCGATGATGTCAAATGCGCCCACGGCGCCGCCGTCGGCCAGTTGGATGAACAGGCGGTTTTCTACCTGCGCTCGCGGGGGATTCCCCAGGCAGAGGCGCGGGCTCTGCTGACTTACGCCTTCGTCAGCGAGATGCTCGAACTGATTCCCCTGGCGCCGCTGCGGGCCCAGGTTGAACAACTGGTCGCCGCGCAATTGCGGGGGGAGGCGGCATGAGCAAGCTCGAAAGCAGCTTTCAGGTACTGCCGAAACGGCTCGAAGCCCGGGCCGACTACGATGTCGAGCGGGTGCGCCAGGCCTTTCCGATCCTGGCGGAAAGCATCTACGGCAAGCCGCTGATCTACCTCGACAGCGCCGCGACCAGCCAGAAGCCGCAGGTGGTCATCGACGCCATGTCGCGCTTCTTCCTCAAGGAGAATGCCAACGTGCACCGTGGCGTGCACTACCTCTCGGTGCGCGCCACTGAGGCCTACGATCAGGCGCGGGCCAAGGTGCAGGGCTTTCTGAATGCCGAGCATGTCGAGGACATCGTCTTCGTGCGCGGCACCACCGAAGCGGTCAATCTGGTGGCGCAAACCTACGGCAAGGTGCATGTCCAGGCCGGCGATGAGGTGTTGATCAGCGCCATGGAGCACCATTCCAACATTGTGCCCTGGCAGATGCTCTGCGAGCAGACCGGCGCCCGACTGCGAGTCGCCCCGATCAATGACGCCGGCGAGCTCCAGCTGGCCGAGCTGGAGCGGCTGATCGGGCCCAGGACCAAGTTGGTGGCCGTCGCCCATGTATCCAATGTGCTCGGCACGGTCAATCCTATCCAGCGCATCGTTCAGCTCGCCCACGCCTGGGGCGCCCGGGTGCTGGTGGATGGCGCCCAGGCGGCGCCGCACCTGCAAGTTGACGTGCAGGCGCTGGACTGCGACTTCTATGCCCTGTCGGGGCACAAGATGTACGGTCCCACCGGCATCGGCGTGCTCTACGGCCGCCGTGAACTGCTCGAGGCGATGCCGCCCTACCAGGGCGGCGGCGACATGATCCTCTCGGTCAGTTTCGAGAAGACCCTCTACAACAAACCGCCGTATAGGTTCGAAGCGGGTACGCCGAACATGGTCGGGGCGATCGGCCTGGGCGCGGCCATCGATTTTCTCGCCGCGCTGGGACCAAAGGCCATCGCCGCCCATGAGCAAGGTGTGCTGGCCTACGGGCAGCGGGCGCTGGCGGCGGTGCCCGGGCTGCGGCTGATCGGCACCGCGGCGGACAAGGTCGGTGTGCTGGCGTTCGTCCTCGACGGGATTCACCCCCACGATATTGGCACCATCCTCGACCGCGAGGGCATCGCCATCCGCACCGGCCATCACTGCGCCCAGCCGCTGCTGCAGCGTTTCGGCCTGGCCGCCACGGCCCGTGCCTCGCTCGGTTGCTACAGCCGCGAGCAGGACATTGATGCGCTGGTGGCGGGGCTGGCCAAGGTACAGGAGCTGTTTCGATGAACGTTGATCTGCGCGACCTCTACCAGGAAGTGATCATCGACCACGGCAGGCACCCGCGAAATTTCCGCGCGCTCAAGGGCGCGACCCATACGGCGGAGGGCTTCAATCCGCTGTGCGGCGATCAGCTGCGGATTTATCTGAAACTCACCGATGGGCTGATCTCCGACATCGCCTTCCAGGGCAGCGGTTGCGTCATTTCCCAGGCCTCGGCGTCCTTGCTGACCCAGGCCGTCAAGGGGCAAAAACCTGAGCAGGCGCTGGCGCTGTTTGACCGCGTGCATGCCTTGCTGACCGAGGGGCCGAACGCGCAGCAGACCCCGCCGGAGCTGGGCAAACTGGCAGTGCTCGCCGGGGTGTGGGAGTTTCCGGTGCGGGTCAAGTGCGCCACCCTGGCCTGGCACACCTTGCGCAGCGCCCTCGCGGGTGAGCCACAGGTCTCGACGGAGTAAAGCCATGGCCAGTGATCAAGGCATTGTCCCATTACCCAGTATTCACCTCAGCGACGCGGCGCAGCACGCCCTGCGCGATGCCCTGGCCCAGGGCGGCGGCGGTTGGCTGCGGCTCAAGATCGATGCGCATTTCGCCCACGAGCTGCTGTTTGAGCCCGGCGCCGAGGACGATCTGCTCGTCGAGACGGCCGGCATCAGCCTGTTGCTTGACCCCGCCAGCGCCGGGCGCGCCGATGGCCTGGCCATCGACTTCGTGCAGGGGCTGCGCGGCGCCGGCTTCAGCTTCGACAACCCCAACCAGCCCGGGCGCGCGCCGCGCATCAAGCTGCGCCGGGACTGTGCGGCCAGCCTGATTCCACGTGGCGAGCGGCTGCTGTTGGCGCAGGGTGAGCCGGTGGTGGTGACCCAGGCCCTGGGCGGCAGCTTCACGGTCAGGACCGCCAACGGCCAGTTGGCGCGGATCGCCGGTCGCGATGCCGATGCCCTGGGGCTGGACGCTGAGCCGGAACCGGCCCAGGCGGACGAGCCGGCGGCGGTCGACGCGGCCGCGCTGCTCGGCCGGGTATTCGAGCAATTACGCAGCGTCTATGACCCGGAAATCCCGATCAATGTGGTCGATCTTGGCTTGATTTATCAGTGTCAGGTGCAACCGCTGGAGGACGGCGGCCAGCGGATCGAGATCAAGATGTCGATGACCGCGCCCGGCTGCGGGATGGGCGACCTGCTGAAGGAGGAGGCGCGGGCCAAGGTGCAGGCGCTTGCCGGCGTTAGCGAGGTCGAGATCGAGCTGGTCTGGGAACCGCCCTGGGACCAGAGCCGTATGTCCGAGGCGGCCCAGCTGCAGCTCGGTCTGTTGTGAATAACTCGATTGAGGGCCTGCGCTGAATGCGCATCGGACGTGGCGTAGGCTGTACTCGCCGCAGGCAGTACGGCATCTCGGCTGCGTAAACGGCGGACTGTTCGCTGCGCTCCTGAGTCCACCCTACGAGCAGACCCGCTGCTGTTGATAAATCCCCAGCAGCTGGGTCTGCTCGGCATCCGGGAAGTGCTGGCGCATCCAGGCCGAAACCTCCGTCAGGCTGTGACGGTCTTGGCGTTGGCCGAGCAGTTTGCCTAGTTGCAAGCTGAGGCCGAGCATGGCCGCTGGCGCTTGGGGCCGGCTGGCCAGTTTGCGCCAGGGATACAGGGCATGGCGTTCGTCGCCGGCCTTGAGCAGCTGTTGCAGCAGGTGCAGCTGGATGGCTGGGTGCTCAAGCAGGC
>MHZN01000222.1 GCA_001830395.1 Pseudomonadales bacterium RIFCSPLOWO2_12_59_9
TGCGCCGACACCGCGATTGTGCTGCACAGCAAGGTCTTGGCACGCCTACTCGACCCACAAGGCGAAGCCATTGCCGCCGGGCGCTTCCTGCCCTGGATCGAGCGCCTCGGCTGGACTGCGCGGTTTGACCTGGCGATGCTCGAACACAGCCTGGCACACCTCAATCTGCACCCCCGGCCACTGGCGCTGAGCCTGTCGGCGGCGACCCTGCGCGAACCTTTGAGCCTGGCGCGCATGCTCGCGCTGCTTAAAGCCCATCCACAACAGGCACCGCTATTAACCCTCGAAGTGGATGAACGACATCTGCCGCCAGCCGCCGAACTTGAGCGCATCAGCCAAGCCATACGCGACACCGGCTACCCGCTTGGTCTGCAGCATTTTGGCGGACGTTTCAGCCTGATCGGCAACCTGACCCATTTGGGGCTGGCCTACCTGAAAATCGACGGCAGCTATATTCGCGCCATCGACCAAGAGAGCGACAAGCGCCTGTTTATCGAGGCCATTTACCGCGCCACCAACAGCATCGACCTGCCCTTGATGGCGGAAATGGTCGAAACCGCAGGTGAATTGAAAACCCTCAAAGAGCTGGGCATCTATGCGGCGATGGGACGCTTGATTGGTGCACCGGCGCCTTGGCGGGAGTAATCGAGCGGGGGCTGTCAGCGCACCACTGCCAGCTCAAAACCGCCGACCTCGGCATGCTGGTGAATCTGCATGCCGGCCTCATCCAAGGCCAAATCCTGCAGCGGGCGCTTGAAGGGTTTGTTATCCAGGGTTTGTAGCTGACGGTCCTCGCTGGTGGTTAACAGCAACACGTAGCGCTCACCCTGCATGGCATTGACCGGGACAGTGCCCTCGATAAAGGCATAGCGATACCAGGTCTCGGCATGCAGTTGATAGACCGCATCGCTGACCAAGCGGGTTGGGTGCTTACGCTCATCCAGAAACAGCAGCGAGGGGTACACCACCTGCTTGTTGGCAAAGCTGCGCACCCGCAAACCATAGGCACGCTGCGAGCTGGGCAACTTCAGCGCGGCGTAATAGCTGCGACCCATCGGGAAATCAAAGCTCGGCGACAGGCCGTTGAGCTCCTGATAACGCGGCTCATCCGCCGACAGCTCAGTGAAAGCACCATCCGCCAACTGCACGCAGCAGCTGTCTTGCAAACTCTGATATAGCCCGGCGCTTTTCTCTTTGCTGCCCTCCAGCAAAGCCAGCATCGCTGGAGTCATCTGGCCATCGAGTCCCGGCAGCTCTGCCGCCGGCTTATTAAACTCAACCTGACGACCTTCGGTGTATTTGATGTTGCTGGCCTGGGCGCCGCTGCGCAGACCATCGGCGCGCTGCTCGGCGGAGATCAGCGAGTTATGCAGGCGTCCCTGCTCATCGGTCCAGGTGTAATACGGATTGCCGTTTTCGCTGCGCACAAAGCCCTTATCTTCAAAAGCTTCGGCATCGATGTAATCACTGGAATGTTGGCCATTGGGCAGGGTCAGATTCTTTTGTCCATCCAGCTGCTGAGCGCCGGCATAAAAGCTGCTTTGCATAGTGCCGCCGGCATCGACCCAGGTGAAATAGCGCCGCTTGCTTTCGTTACTGCCGGCACTGCCTGGCCAGTTGTTCTGAGCCTGATCGGCCAGCCGGGACTGATCGCTTTGCGTGATACGGCGCTCGGCGGAGCGCTGCTGCGAGCCGTAACCACTGTCGACAAAGGTGTTGTGCACGCGGCCAAGATCATCAACCCAGGTCAAATATCGACCATTACTGGCCTGTGCATCGAGGGCCACAAGCAAGCCAAGACTGATGATTAACCGCTGCATAAACGCTAAAAACTCGTGGTGTAGGTGAGCGCCAAGATATAGGCCTTCACCGTGGTTTCAATATCCAAGTCGGAATACGGGTTGTAGACGATGCTGTCGATACCCGAACAGTTAGCATTGCAACTGGAGCCGGCGGGGATGTTCTGCTTGCTGACTAAATAATTGAAGCCCACATCTATCACCGTGTCTTGATCCCAGCGATAACCCAAGCCGAGCCCGTAAAGCTGCGCATCACCGAGGGGCACCAAGGCATCGGCTTTATTACCGGGAACCGCCGAAGGTCGCGGCTCGTAACCGGCGCGCAGGCTCAGGCGATCATTAACATCATATTGCACGCCAAGCGCCCAACTCCAGACCGACTCATAGCCCCGATCCAGGGTGATGGAGGTGGCCGTGGCATTTTCCGGCGAGAAGATACTGGCAATCTTTAGCATGTCCAACTGCCGATCGAAATTCAGCTCAAACTTTTCCCAAGCAGCATAATCGGTCCACTTAACGTCAACATTGAACTGCCATTTAGTGGCCGGCTTTAGTTTTATCCCGGTGGAAAAATGCTGCGGGTAGGTCAGGTCCATCGACACATTACCGGTTTCTTTATCCACCCCATCCGGGGTGATGCTATTGAAAATAGCCCCGACTAACGAGCTGTCCAAACCTCGCCAAAAACCCTGCCAGTTTTGCGAGTAGTCCACGGTGTACTGACCCTGCAAATGCATCTTGGCCTCACTCTGGTACACCGCGCCCCAGGCGAACCAGTCGGTCGGTTCCCACAACACGCCCAGGTTCCAGGTCGGCGATAGGGTCTGCTGCATATCGATATCGAGATTGGCCAAATCGGTAAAAGGCCCAAACTCACCGCCGCAGACATTCAATAAAATATCGAAGGGATTGCCCTCGATACCACAGAGTACTTCCTGGGTTTGACCAATGGCCCCGGTCAACAAGTTGGGCGCCCGAAAATCCTGATTAAGCGCCAGCGCCTGGTCGGAGAAGTTGATCGACAGCCCCAACGACAGCTCGTCATTCAACTGATAACCCACCGCCGGCGAGAAGTAGGTCAGCCGCTGCATGACCACCTCTTTGCCTTGATAGCGCCCCGGGTCATCGTCGTCGCGCACAAAGCCCAAGGCTTGCGGGGTATAAACGTCGGTCGCGAAGGTCAGCTTTGAGCCCGGCGGATTGATCGACAGGCCCGCCAACGGCATAAACAGCAACGGTACTTCCGTGGCCCCGCCCAAGCCCGGCAGGTACACCGCCGGCGTGGTGGTTCGACTGGACGAGTTGGCCACCGGGTCGTTGTCCGCACCTAGAAACTTGCTGCCGTAGTTGGCCGGCGCATCAAAATCCGCCCGAATATCCATCACCCCGGTGATGAACTTGAGCGTGGTTTGCCGGCCTTTGAGCTTGGTCAGCGCCGCCGGGTTGTAATGCACGGCATCGATACCGCTGTAATCGGCGGTAATGGCATTACCCATCGCCATGGCTTTGGGGTTGCCGATGGTCAGGTTTTGCGCCAATTGGGCCTGCGCAGTGGCGCTCACCAGCAAAGCGGCGCCCGCTATCGCGCGCTTGAGCGGCGAAATTCGCATCATCATGAGGTACTCGCTCGCAGGTTATTGGGCCTTGAGGCCCTTGATATCCAAGGGCATCGAGACCCCGAGGAGCACATCCGGCGAGTCTTCGGTCATGCCGAAACCGGCGTTGACGTTGACGATGTAATCCGGCGAAGTTCGCAAACCCAGCGAGAAGTTCATGATGGCGCTGGTCTGCTCGGTGCCGTCGACCTCTTCCCCGGCAAAGGTGTAGGTGGGTTTAAGGGTGTAGGCCATTTGATAGGAGGTCGACAGCGACACGTCATACGACAGTGCATAGGCAAAACCCATGCTGTAGGAGACCGTCGAACCGGGCTCGACTTTCTCCAGCAAGCGCCCACCGCGCACCTGATTTACATCGTCCACCGGCAGGTTGTAGGTGTAACCGAGCGAGCCAAACAGCACCACCGGGTCTATCACGTAAGACAGGTTGGCACCGCCACCCAGGCTGTAATAACCGCTGCCCGTGGACAGCGCCGTATCGGGGTTGATGTCATACGGACTCTGTCCGGTTGGCAAGCCCAAGGTGGCATACAGGGTGGTGGCCGGACGGCCACGCACCGACGGCCAAGGCTGCCAGCGCAAGCTGGTAGAAATATCGCCAAGGCTATAGGTATCAATGCTGCGCTCGGTGTCGTAGGCGGCCACAAAGGGCAGCCGAATACTGAAGGTCAGGTTGTCCCAGACGCCGTAGTCAAAGGTAAAGGAGTTGGTAAAGGTATGCTGCGCCTCGCTTTGCGCCGCCACACTGACAATGTTGTTGTTGGCGC
Organism: Pseudomonadales bacterium RIFCSPLOWO2_12_59_9; assembly: GCA_001830395.1. Lineage (GTDB taxonomy): Bacteria > Pseudomonadota > Gammaproteobacteria > Pseudomonadales > Pseudomonadaceae > Aquipseudomonas. The sequence goes on from MHZN01000222.1 coordinate 4,183, forward strand.
GGAAGGTCTGAATTTGCGTATCACGCATTAACGAATAATCAAAACCATAGGTCAGCGTGCGCTCACCTTTTTTCAGCAAGGTGTAGCTCTGTTCAGAGGCGGAAAACACTTGCTCAAGCGCTTTGGCACTGTCGGCGTCGTCTTCTTTTTTGCTCAGCGCATCGCGAGCTTGTTCAACCGCTGGCTCATCTGCCCATACCAGCCCAGCAGATAACAGCGCCAGCAGGCCAAGCCATGCTCCTCCCCAAACTTTCATGCCACATCCCCACTTATTTGTTTTTATAGTTTTTTATGCCGCACGTTACTTGCGTCGCAGGTAGCGAATATCACCTTCAGAGCCGAGTTCATCGACATGATTGGAGGTGAGCTTGCCGATCTGCGGAAACTCGCGAAACGCCAACAGGCTGATGGTTTGATCATCGATGATGCGCAAATCATGGTCGCTCAACGCCAAGGCATTCTTCGGTTCCTGACCGCTGGGGAAGATGACAAACACCACATTGCCATCCCAGATCGCCTCGAACCTTGTGCGGGTAAAACTGATATTGCCCAGCGCCGGATCGGCCACGAAGACGTGATCGTTGTAGACGTCGCGCACCACCACGAAGTGCTTGAACCCGGCGTACACAATGGGCACTAACGCTGGGTGTTCAAGCTCATCCAGGTCGGCCATGCTGGCTTTGAAACCACCACTTTTGTAGCCCAACTGCCCGACGTAACGTTTCATATCGAGCAGTGAAAAACCGCGGCGGGCGGCAATCTTGTCGGCCTCGCCATACTGCAACATGCCCTCCATCACCTGACGCTCTTGCAAGTTGCGGCCAAGGTAATAGTCAAGCAAGGTGGTCAAGGCGCCCGAGCCACAGCTGTAGTCGTACGCCTGGTGAATAACGTTGCGAAACTGCGAAACGCTCTTCGGCTCCAACACCACCGATTCGCGTAATGGGCCATTGGGCACCAATGATTGAGTGAGATTGACCGTCCCGGCAGCAGGGGTTTTGGTATCCACTGCTTCGGTAAAACCGAACAGCGCAATCAGGCTACCCAAAAGAATCTCAATCATTGACTCAACAGACTCCACTTATGCTCAAAAAAAAGCCTTACCGACCTAGGCCGATAAGGCTTTTGCAGACTCAACTAACAGCGTTGAATCAATGACCCCAAACTTTGATGGTGGTGCCAGACATGTTCAGATCAGAAATAGCCAGGGAGCCGATGCTGGCTGCGCCAGTGGTAGCGCCGTTGGCATAAGTACCACCAACATAGATACCACCAACAGTAACAGTGCCGGTCATCGCAGGCAGAGCGATGGCCAGTTGCTGGGTGCTAGTGCCGCCGATATCAGTGGTCACTACGTCAATTTTCAACGGTGCGGCATCGGAGATAGTGAAACCGGTGAAGCCGATGTTGGTCAGGTTCAAGCTACCACCACCCACATCACCGTCGGTGTATTTAACGTTACCAACGGAACCCGCGAAGTTACCGGAAATGCTGATGCCGTCTTGGCCGGTTACTGAGGAAAGAGCCGAGTCATCCATCGAAGTCATGCTGGCTTGAGCCATGAACGGAGCGGCGAGTACGGCAGCAGCGAAAGCGATTTGTTTGAAGCTTTTCATTATTTTTCTCTCCAATGGTCACAGGTAGGTTGCCCCCACGGGCACTGTTAGCAACTCCTTGCTGCAAACAGCTGGACCGCTTGCGCCAATCTCCCAGTGAGTCGTTACTTCCTAGTCACGACCCGTTTGGATGTATACAGCGCAAGCTTGTTGTCCTGGCCCTCAAGTTACTGGCAGTGCCCCCGACTGCCAGCCCATCCAAGGGATGGAGCAAAGCTTGCGAACAAAACCCTGCGTGCCTCAGGCCTCATTGAGCAGGCCCATGCTTTTACCTTTGAGTACCGCCTGGGTGCGGCTGCGCACGCCCAGCTTGGCGAACAGGTTATGCAGGTGCCACTTGATGGTGGCCTCTGACAGATGCACGGCCTGGGCAATATCGCGATTCGACAAACCAGCCGCCACGAAGCGTAAAATTTCCTGCTCGCGATGGCTAACATCATGATTTTCATCGAAATTATCTGGATTTACGGCCAGCCTGCGACACTGTTCACGCAAGGTTTCCGCCACCCCCAGCCAAGCACCAGCGCGCTTGGCATCGTTTGCCGACCAGGCGTCCCAGAGCGGTAACAGCCACAAGGCATCATCCTGAAACAAGCGCCGGTAACCGCACGCCCAAGCCTCTTCCAAGGTAGTTTGGAATAAGGCAAAGGCCTTTTCGCCGTTACCTTTGCGCCAATGCGCTACCGAGAGTAACAACGACACGCGCAGCCGCCGGTCACGTTGATGCTCATCCAAAGGCTTCAGCAGGCAGGCTTCGAGAACCGCCTGGGCTTTGTCGGCGCGCCGCTCGCTCAAGGCCAGGCGCGCTTGCGTCAAAGCCAAGGCAATCTGCGCATCCGGGTGACGCCCGACGGGCAAAACCTCCAGATGACGCTGCAACTGCAAGCAAATGCGCTCCGCCTCATTGGGCCGGCGCAACCAGAGTAAAAATTGCACTTTGCAGCTCATGGCGAAGGCAAACACCCGCTCGTAGCCCGGACGCTGCAAACCAGCCAGCCATTCGTCGAGCTGGATCAAGGCCTGCTCCGCTTCACCGGCATAAAACTGTGCTTTGACCATCACCAGCTGCCCCCGACTGATTAACTCAATCGGGGTGGCGACATCGCGCCAGGTGGTGGCCAGGGGCAGCTCGGCCAAAATGGCAGCGTGGCGGTCTTGCTCGTAAAGGATATCGGCATAGGCCAACACCAAGGGGCCACCGACCCGGCTGCGCCGGCCAAATACCCGCTCAACCCGGCCACGCGCGGCCTCAGCCTGGGCACGGCCACGCTCAAGATCGCCACGCTCTTTGCAAATCAACACTTCCAGCAGGCTGATCATGACCTGCAGGTATTCGCTGTCCGACTGCAGCAAGTTTTCCCGCGCCGCGCTGATCGACTTTTGCGCTTCGGCAAAGTTGTTCAGCAAGGCATAAGCCGCCGCCTGAATGCAGTTCATGCTGGCCCGAAAGATCGGCTGATCGGCCGGCACCATGCTCAGCCATTGGCGACAGACTTTTAAGCAGTTTTCCAGTTTGTCTTGGTACAGCAGCACCAGTGCTTTAAGCAGTTGCGCGGCCACCAGCAGCTCCGCCAAGCCGAAGTGCATGGCCTTGCCACGCCCTTGCATCAAGCGCGTGCTGACCTCTTCAATCAGCGCTTCGGCCTCGGCAAATTTTTGCTCAAAGGCCAACTGCCAGGCATAAAAAATCTGAAACACCGGATGCTCACGGACCACCTCGGCGGGCACCTGATTAATCATGCTCAGCACATCGTAGACACGGTTACCGGCGATCAAGCGCGAACCCTGGCGCTCCAACAACTCGGCGGCAAAACTGTAGTCGCGGGCCCGTAGCGCGTACTTGATCGCTCGATCCGGCAGATCGCGCGCCTCGCACCAACGCGCGGCCGCATGGCGTAACGCCGAGGAATCCCCGCGCTTGGCCAGGCGCCCCTGCAGGTACTCGGCGAACAGATGGTGGTAGCGAAACCACTCACCCTGCTCATCCAAACTGATGATGAATAACTGCTCACTCTGCAAACGCATCAGCATGCTTAATGCATCGCGCCGCCCCGTCAGGGCATTGCATAGCTCGGCGCAAAACTCATCCAGCACCGAGGTCTGATCGAGAAACAACTGCAGATCATCGGGCAAACTATTGAGTACGTCTTCGGCCAAGTAATCGGCAATATTGCGCTCAGTGCCGCACAGCCCGGCGATAAACGCCTGGCGATCGGCATGCCGGCTCAAGGCCAACGCCGTCAGGTGCAAGGCAGTAATCCAGCCTTCGGTGCGCTGCTGAATCAGCTTCAGTTCAGCAGCGCTCAGCTCGATTTTTTTAATCTGGCGAAAATAAAGCTCGGTTTCCTCCACACTCAAGCGCAGGTCTTCTGCCTGTATGCACAGCACCGCATATTCGGCACTGAAAAATTGCGGTTTGTAGCGACTACTGATGATCAAATGAATATTCGCCGGTAACTGCTCAAGCAGATAACGGGCGGCCTGACCCGCAGCGGGATGGCGGATCAAATGATAGTCATCGATGATCAAATACAGCTCGTCCGCCAAGCGTTTTAGATCGACCACAAAGGCATCGATCAGCGCTTCAACCGGCCAGCTGACATCGCCGGGCACCATGCCATTGAGGCTGCAGGCAAAACCTGGCGTCACCTCGGCAATCGCCGCGCCCAGATATTGCAACAAGCGCTGCGGTTCGCTGTCGGACTCATCGCACGACAACCAGGCGACCCGCGCGCCCTCTTGTTGCAAGCGCTGCCGATAAAGGCTCAACACGGTACTTTTGCCGAAGCCGGCGGGCGCGCTCAACAGCAACAAACGCTGCTGACGTGCCGCCAGCAGCCGCTCAATCAAGAGGCGCCGTTCCAGCAACGCCGGATCCTCGGCGTCGGCCGGAAACAACTTGGTGCGCAACAGCGGCGGTGTAGGTGTGGCTGGCGACAATGGCTGATTCATGATTCAAGCAAACTCAACTCGCGGACACGGCGGATAGCCTGGGTGCGATTTCGCACCTTAAGCTTTTCGTAAATGTTATGCAGATGCCATTTAACGGTGCCCAAGGCCAGCGACAGTTGCTGACCGATTTCATCGTTGGACAGCCCTTTGGCGGCCAGACACACCACTTCACGTTCACGCTCAGTGAGCGCCTCTTCCAGCACCTCAGCCGATTTACGCAAGCTCTGCCCCGGCCACAATGCCAGCACACTGCGGATAAACCCCTGCAAGGCCGGTTGGCGTTCGGCCGACTCCAACTGCACCAGCAATTGTCGAATCGCCTCGCCTTCCTCAATGAACAAACTGCGCAACCCTTCACGTTCGGCGCTCAACAAACACTGCTGCAGCAAGCTTTGGCCGCGCTCCTGATAACCCAGACGCTGATAACTCAACGCCGCCAGCAGATCCAGCCGCAGACGTTGCAAGCCATGCCAGTTCGGCTGTAACAGGGCGCGGGCCTGGGTGATTTCGTGCAGTGCCTCGCTGTAATTACCGCGGGCCTGCTGCAAGCGAATCCGACTGATGCTCAGCACCCAGAGCACCGGATTAAAACCGGCCGGTTGATACTGCTCGGCGCGCTTGGCCCATTCAAAACTCTGCAAACGTTGCTCGGCACGCTTGATTCTATCGGTCGCCGGCTCTTGCAAGATCAAGGCAATCTCATCGCCCACCGCCTGCGCATAAAAACGCCAGGACTGGTTACGGGCGGCCAGATTCTGCATCAGCGCCAGGTTGGCCATGGCTTCCTTGGGCTTGTCTTGCATGCGCTGGGTACGGGCCAAACAGAGCATGGCCTGGGCATACAGATCAATCGGATTGATCACATCAACGGTGGCCAAGGCCCACTTGAGTTTGTCTTCCAGACCTTCAAGCTGACCTTGCTGATAGGCAATCAATGCCTCGCAAATGGCCGGCAACGCCAGCGCCCGCGACTTCTCGCCAAACCAGGGCAAAACCCGCGTGCGCAACTGGGCGAACAGCAGTTGCGCCTGCTTGACCTGCCCCTGCTCCAAGGCCATAAAAATCTCGACATTGACCAGCTGCATATCGAGGTAGCGGCCCTCGAGAAAATGATTGCGCTGCTGCGCCAAGGCCAACAACCGCCTCGCATGCTCGGGCTGGATCAGCACCACATGGGCCAGCGCGCCGACGAGCAAGATCGCCACTTCCAAAAACGCACTGTGCTGACCTAATTGCGGCTCAATCTTGCGCGCCAAGTTGACACAGGCTTGCAGGTCATCTTTTTGCAGCGCCAGCACCGCCTTGACCGCCAATACCGCCAGGTAATTGTCGGTCACCTGGGTATCGGTTTTGCCACTCTCGAAGCGCGCCAATAGCGCATCCAGCATGCCGTTGGCTTGCGGCAATGCCAGCTCCGCGGCTTTGTCCCAGACCTCGGCCAAGACCAAAATCGGAAAGCGCTCGGCAATCGCATCCGGCACCTGTTTACGCCAACGGTAAATCTGGTTGAGCTGACCGCGATTGATCATCTCCAGACCACAGGCATCCACCAGGGCGGCGAGCATTTCCGGGTCTTCGGCCAGGCCCGCGTGCTCGATGGCCAAGTCCTGCATATGGTGATTGGTAAACCACAGGCTGGCATTGAAATGCAGTTGCTTGAACCGCTCTGGATCGCGGCCTTTAAGCCGTGCTTGGAGAAACTCGGCAAACACGTTGTGAAAGCGGTACCACTGCCGCTCACGGTCCAGGGGCAGTAAAAACAACTGCATGACTTCCAGGCTTTCCAGCAATTGCTGGCCGTCCTGGCGACCGGTCAGGGCGCTGGCCAAATCGCCACTCAGTTGGCGAGCCACGCTCAGCGCCAACAAGGCTTCCTGCAAGTTCAGCGGCAACCGCTCAAACACCGAGCAGAGCAAATACTCGCCCACTGCCACTTGGTCCGCGCCAATATCGGGCATCTGCGCACCGGCCGGCGGCTGATTACGCAACCATAGGCTGGCCAAATGCACACCGACCATCCAGCCTTCGGTATGCCGGTGCAGTTCGGCTAACGCCTGCGCATTGATCTGCAGACCCAAGCGGCCCAGGTAGTCACCGGTTTGATCCAGGCTTAAGCGCAACTCATTCGGACCGATCTCCAGCAACAGGCCTTTGGCGCGCCAGGTGGCCAGGCTCAACGGCGGCTGCGAGCGACTGCCGAGCGCCAAGGTGAAGCCGTTTGGAGCCAGACGCACCAGGCGATTCAAGGCACTGTATAGCTCTGGATCGCGCAACAGATGCAGATCATCCAGCACCAGCAGCAACGGCTGAGTGGCTTGCGCAAGATCCACCAAGAGACTTTCCATAACCGCGGCAACCGGCACGCGCATGGTGTTTTGCAGGTAACCCAGGGCATCCTGACCAACGCCCGGCAGGGCGCTGCTTAGCGCCTCGATTAATTGGCTATAAAAGCGCGACGGATCATCGTCCTCGCTGGCCAAGGAAAACCAAGCCACCAGACTGCCCTGGCTCTGACGCTGCCGAGCCAAGAGTGCTAAGGCGGTGGTTTTACCAAAGCCGGCGGGCGCGCAAAACAGCAGCACGCGCGCATTTGGCTGGCTGGCAAATACGTCCAGAACCTGCGGCTGAGTCAGTGCATCGGCAGGAATTTGCGGTGGTGTTAGTCTGGAGCGCCATAAGCTATCGGCAGCGGGTTGTTCAACAGCACCCATGGCCAGAATCCCTTGTTAGTTATGATTGTTGTATGAGGCTTTAGCCTCTGGGGATGACGCATACTAATCAGAGCCGACCCTCCAAGTAAACACACGCGACAGCTCTAGGATGAAGCGTTGCGGCGCACTACAATCACCGTCCCTCACCTGATCAACCTGTATGCCTACTTGCTCTGTACACCCACTGCCCTACTGCCCGGACCCCGCCGAATACTTTGCGCGCATCCATCATGCACCGGGGGCGGTGCTGCTCGATGCTGGCAGACCAGTGGCCACTCGAGCACGCTACGACATTCTTAGCGCCTGGCCATTGGCAGAGTTGGCAGCGTTCCATGACGAATCAGCCAACGATTTTCTGCAGCGTCTGCGGCAAAGCCTGAATAACCTGGGTCACGCCCAGGCGCCCAGCGAGTGCCCGCTGCCTTTTGTTGGCGGTCTATTGGGTTACCTGGGCTATGACTTCGGGCGACGGATCGAGCAGCTGCCCACTCGCGCCGTGGATGACCTGGCCCTCGCCGATGCGCAGTTTGGCCTGTATGCCTGGGCGCTGATCAGCGATCACCAGCGGCAAACCAGCCAGCTAGTCTTTCACCCCGCGCTGGCTGGTGCGGAACGACTGCGCCTGCAGCAACTGTTCAGTCAGCCGGCGCCAAGCTCCAATGGAGCCTTTGTGCTGCACGGCAGATTCACTGCCGACATCGATATCCCGCAGTACCAGCAAGCCATCGAGCGCATCCAGGCTTATATCCTCGCCGGCGACTGTTATCAGGTGAACTTTGCCCAGCGCTTTCGCGCCGCCTGCCAAGGCGACCCGTGGACGGCCTATTGCGCCTTGCGGGCAGCCTGCCCGACGCCCTTTGCCGGCTACCTGCGGCTGGGCCATGAAGCGGCCATCCTCAGCCTGTCGCCGGAGCGGTTTTTGCGCCTGAGCCAGGGCCAAGTCGAAACCCGGCCAATCAAAGGCACCCGGCCGCGCAACAGTGATCCAGTGGAGGATGCCGCCATGGCCAGTGAGTTATTGAGCAGCGCCAAGGATCGCGCCGAAAACCTGATGATCGTCGACCTGCTGCGCAATGACTTGAGCCGCAACTGCAGCATCGGCAGCGTGCGCGTGCCGGAACTTTTTGCGTTGGAAAGCTACCCCAACGTGCATCACCTGGTCAGCAGTGTGACCGGCCAACTGGACGCCGGCCGCGATGCGTTCGATCTGATCAATGGCAGCTTCCCCGGCGGCTCGATCACCGGCGCACCGAAAATTCGCGCCATGCAAATCATTGACGAACTGGAACCGACCCGCCGCGCACTCTATTGCGGCTCGCTGCTGTACCTGGACGTACGCGGCGAGATGGACAGTTCCATCGCCATTCGCAGCCTGCTGGTCAAGGATGGGCAAATCAGTTGCTGGGGCGGTGGCGGCATAGTCGCCGACTCTGACTGGCAGGCCGAATATGCCGAGTCGATCACCAAGGTCGCGATCTTGCTGGAAACCCTGGAAAAGCTTTAGCAGGCCGTTGAAAAACTACCTGCGTTGCCGATACGGCGCTAAAAACAGGCTCAAAATGCTCATTTACAGCACGTAAACTCCGCTTTTTCGCCTGTTTTTGCCTTATCTCGGCTGCCTCGCCTGCATTTTTCAACGGCCTGTTAGCGCTGAAACGCCAAGGCCCGCAACAGCGGGCCTTGGCGAGAGCAGTAATTCTTACAAACTCAGATCACGCACCGAGGCTTTGAGAAATTCAAGTTTCAGATCGGCATAGTTGTGCACCGCCGGGAACTGCGGGAACTCGCGGATCACGTTTTCCGGAGCATGGAACAAGATCCCGGCATGGGCTTCGGACAACATGGTGGTGTCGTTATAGGAGTCGCCGGCGGCAATCACCCGGTAATACAGGCTCTTAAACGCAATCACCGACTGGCGCTTAGGGTCCTTCTGGCGCAACTGATAGCCGACCACCCGATCGGTCTCATCGGTGATCAACTTGTGGCAGAGCAAGGCCGGGAAGCCCAACTGCCGCATCAACGGCTGGGAGAACTCGTAGAAGGTGTCGGAGAGAATCACCACCTGAAAGCGCTCACGCAACCAGTCGACAAACTCCACCGCGCCGTCCAGCGGCTTCAGGGTGGCGATCACTTCTTGAATATCCGCCAGCTTTAGACCGTGCTCATCGAGGATGCGCAAACGCTGCTGCATCAGCACGTCGTAATCGGGAATATCCCGAGTGGTGGCTTTCAGCGACTCGATGCCGGTTTTTTCCGCGAAGGCAATCCAGATTTCTGGAACCAACACGCCTTCTAGGTCGAGACAGGCAATTTCCACGGGTTACTTCCTCGTTGGCGATAAAATTAGGCGGCACTTTAGCCGCTCACCCGCCGGGGTGCAACGCAGGCCTTATACCCAAAACAAAGCGCTGCGTAGGTCTTTGTTATTTAGACGCATATCCGGTTTTTGCTACCATCGGCAACACAGAGCACCAAGCGCCATTAAAACTAGGAAACCGCCTGATGAACCAGCCTTTTGACGTCGCCGAACTGGCCGCGGCTTACGCCAGCAAATCCCCCCAAGAAATCCTCAAGCTGGCCTTTGCCCATTTTGGCGATGAGCTATGGATTTCCTTCAGCGGCGCCGAAGACGTGGTGCTGGTGGACATGGCCTGGAAGCTGAACAAGAACGTCAAAGTCTTCAGCCTCGACACCGGTCGCCTGCATCCGGAAACCTATCGTTTTATCGAGCAGGTGCGCGAGCACTACGGCATCAGCATCGAACTGCTGTCCCCGGACGCCGCCGCAGTCGAGGCGCTGGTCAAGGAGAAAGGCCTGTTCAGCTTCTACAAAGACGGCCACGGCGAATGCTGTGGCGTGCGCAAAATCGCCCCATTGCGGCGCAAGCTCAGCACAGTACGGGCCTGGGCCACCGGCCAGCGCCGTGACCAGAGCCCCGGCACTCGCAGCCAGGTGGCGGCACTGGAAATTGACACAGCCTTCTCCAGCGCCGATAAGCCGCTGTACAAATTCAACCCCCTGGCAAATATGACCAGCGAGGAAGTCTGGGGCTATATCCGCATGCTGGAACTGCCTTACAACAGCCTGCATGAACGCGGTTTTATCAGCATCGGCTGCGAGCCTTGCACCCGCCCCGTTTTGCCCAATCAGCACGAGCGCGAAGGCCGCTGGTGGTGGGAAGAAGCCACGCAAAAAGAATGCGGTTTGAATGCCGGCAATCTGATTGCCAAAAGCTAAAGCTAAGCGCTGAAATGAAAAAGCCCGGCTGCAGATTGTCTCTGCAGCCGGGCTTTTTAGTGTGCTAAGCGTTAAAAAGTCGGCAATTGCACATTGGCAAACAGCTCGTCCATTTCGGCCTTATTATGGCATTGCATGGCTTTGGCCTGCACTTCACGGGTCAGGTGCGGGGCGAATTTCTCGATAAAATCGCACATAAAACCACGCAAGAAGGTGCCGCGCCGGAAGCCAATTTTGGTCACGCTCGACTCGAACAGCTCACTGGCGTCAAGTACCACCAAGTCCGGATCGAGGGTTGCATCGACCGCCATCTTGGCCAAAATACCAACCCCCAAACCCAGGCGCACATAGGTTTTGATCACGTCGGCATCGGCGGCGGTAAACACCACCTTGGGCGACAGGCCACGATGACTAAAGGCCTCGTCCAGTTTGGAGCGCCCGGTAAAGCCAAACACATAGGTGACTATTGGGTACTCGGCCAGCGCCTCCAGAGTCAGCTTGGACAGCTTGGTCAATGGATGCCCAACCGGCACCACCACACAGCGGTTCCAGCGGTAGCACGGCATCATCACCAAATCACCGAACAACTCCAGCGCTTCGGTGGCAATGGCAAAGTCGACAGTGCCGTCGGCGGCCATTTCGGCAATTTGCAACGGCGTACCCTGGTGCATGTGCAGCGCAACGTCGGGGTATTGCTTGATAAAGCTGCTGATCACCGGCGGCAAGGCGTAACGCGCCTGGGTGTGGGTGGTGGCAATCGACAAGGTGCCTTTTTTCTCGTTGGAGAACTCTTGGGCTATCTGCTTGATGCTTTCGACTTTGCGCAGGATTTCGCCGGCAGTGGCGATGATCCGCTCGCCGGCCGGGGTAACCCGGGTCAAATGCTTGCCGCTACGGGCAAACACCTCGACACCCAGCTCATCTTCGAGCAGGCGGATCTGTTTGCTGATGCCCGGCTGCGAGGTGTACAGACTTTGCGCCGTGGCGGAGACGTTGAGGTCGTGATGCGCTACCTCCCAGATGTAGCGCAATTGTTGAAGTTTCATGGGTGCCCCTCAGTACAGATATATGCCGCAAGCCCGGCGACCGTATATAACCATATGTACGGTCTGAAGATTAAAAATAGACGATTTATCTTAAAAGCACCTGCCGCTGGTCTAGCAGTCCGTTAAAAAATGTAGCAAGCGACGGCTAGGCAAGGCGAAAACAGTCAAAAAAGCGCAATGTACGAGCTGTACATGAGCATTTTTTGGCTGATTTCAACGCCGCATAGCCGAGCGCAGTAGTTTTTCCACTGCCTGCTAAAGCTCGCCCCGGCCGCGATGTTGCAGCATCGGCACCAGATACACCGGCGCCTCAGACAACTGCACCAAGCGTTGCGCGGTGCGCCCCAACGGGGTATCCCAGGTGGTGCCATGGCTGTGGCTGCCAATCACCAGCAAGTCGGCCGAGACCCTCTGCGCCTCAGTCAGAATCACCTGTGGCGGATCGCCCTGCAGCACACGCACCTCCCTGATCAGCTGCATGTCGTGCGGACATGCCTCGCCCATTTCATCGTTAAAGCCTTCAAGTACCCGCTGTTCGATACTGCCCATCACTGCATTGAGGCCCTTAGTGCGCATTTCTTTCAGCGTGTTCTCATCTAAATAGGTCTGCAGCACCGAGTCGGCAAACAGCCCCATAGGCTCAACCGCATGCACCACATGCAACTCGGCATTAAAGGAACGGGTCAGGGCCAAGGCGTGCTGCAGCACATAGGGTGCATACAGCCCGAGATCGGTCGCGTAAAGAATTGTGCGAATCATCGATAACCTCATCTACTACTGGCCAAAGGTTCTAGCTAGAGCGTAGCAGCGCGGCAGCGAAAGGGATTTGCTAGGGGTTGGACGGCTCGTTACTGACGCCATGCAATACATGACCGGTGGCCACCACCCCACTGGCCTTCTCGCAGTGGCCGGCTTGGTCATCGAAAAACATATCGGCGCCAAAGGTTTCCAAAATCGCCGACTTCTCTAACCCGCCGAGAAAGAACGACTCATCCAGGCGAATATCCCACTCGCGCAGCGTACGAATCACCCGTTCATGGGCCGGCGCCGAACGGGCCGTCACCAACGCCGTGCGAATGGGACAGGCGTCTTCGGGAAACTCTTGCTGCAGGCGATTTAGCGCGGCCAAAAAAGGCTTAAACGGCCCGCCGCCCAGCGGATCACGTGCCGCTTGCTGCTCATGAGCTTGAAACGCGGCCAGACCGCCTTGCTGATAGACCCGTTCAGAAGCATCCGAAAACAGCACCGCATCGCCGTCAAAAGCGATGCGCAGTTCATTACTGTTTGCCCGTCGTGCACCACCGGACAAAATACTCGCCGCACCAAAGCCGGCGCGCAGTGCACTGCGCACATCATCGGCGTGGGTGGAGAGAAACAGATGGCAACCAAAGGCGGCCAGATAAGGATCTGGGCTGCGACCACCAACAAAAGCGGCGCGCGAGATGCCAAGGTTGTAATGCTGGATCGAGTTAAAAGCGCGCAAACCTGTATCGGCACTGTTACGCGAGATCAAAATAACCTCGACCCGTGGCGAATCCAGGGCGCTATTGAGACTGAGCAGCTTCTCTACCAAAGGGAAGGCATCGCCAGGCTGCAGAATCTCTTCTTCATGCTCGATCTGATACTGACGATAAGCCTTGACCCCTTCGCGCTCATAAATCTGATGGCTTTCGGTCAAATCAAACAGCGCCCGCGATGAGATTGCCAAGACCAGCTTGTCGCCAAAACCCTTACTCATAAGCACCTAACTGCTGGTTGCGGCTATCAATAAACGCCAAGGCCTGATGCAGCGCTTCGATACGCGGCAACTCACACCCCACTAGCGCCGCAGCCGCCAGGGGCGCGGCATAAATGGCAGCCAACTCCAACGGGCGACGCATCCGGGCATCGTGATACATGCTGGGCCAGTAGTCAGGCATGCGCTCGGTGGCGGCCAACAGCTTATCGGCATATCCGGGCGGCAGTTGATGACCACAGGCGGCTGCCCCTTGCAGCACTTCCTGCATGATGGACTGGATCAGTGCTCGGCTGTCGGCATTGGCCATCAGCGCGCAGGTGCTGGCATTGAGCAACACCGACAAACCGTTATACGGCACATTCCAGACCAGTTTCTGCCAGCGCGCCATTTCAAGATTGGGCATGGCCGTGGAGTCCAGCCCGGCGGTGCGAAACAACCCCACGCCTTCCTCGACTATTGCCAGGCGCGCCGCTTGATCAGGTGCGGGTCCTGAGTGATAACCCAGATTTACAGCGCCCAACGACTGATGCTCAACCACCCCCGGCGCACTGCGATGGGCGCAGATAAAACACAGGCCACCGAGCAAATGCAGCGAGTCGGGCAACAACGGGCGCAAGCCCTCTTCAACCGCCAAGCCGTTTTGCAGCAACAACACCTTGGCTCCCGGCGCTGCCGCCTGGCTAATCAACGGCGCCAGAGCGACATTGCTGGTGGTTTTGGCGCCAATCAACAGCCAATCGCAGGGCGGCATGTCAGCAGCAGCTTGATAGGCCTGCGCCGGCTGCAAGCGCAACTCACCGAACACCGCGCTATTGACCTGTAAACCCTGGGTGCTCACGGCAGCAAACTCACTGCGCAGTAAAAAATGCACGTCAAAGCCGGCCCGCGCCAACATTACGCCATAAAACCCACCGATCGCGCCGGTACCGATGATCCCGATCCGGGGTCGCTGTAAATTTGACATCTAGGGAAGCTCCTCTGGGGCGCGCGTTAGGGCCTGCTGCAGGGCATTGAGCAGTTCTGGACCACTCAAGCTTGGCGCAATACTGCCGAAATATTGACTATCCTTTACCACAAAGAAGGCTGGCAACTGCCGCACTTCATAGCGCTGCACTAAACCGCCATTGTCGCCGGCATCAATCCAGCACAAGCGTGCGACCGGCAAAGCGAAATTGGGGATTTCACGGCGCGCCCAGCGGCAACTGGCACAACCTATGCTGGTAAATATTAGTAATGAGGTCCCGAACAAATCGAGCAATTGACGGTCAGCATTAAAGTCAGTCAGCTGTAGTTCGGTCGCTATAATGGACTGAGTGATGTCAGTTTGATGGCATTTGGAGTCGGTAGTCATGCGTCGTTTCTTGCGTCATCCAAGTGATATGCCTGTTGAGCTAATCGTGCGCAAACAGGTCAGTCTGCCCCGACAGCGTTTGCACGATATCAGCCTCGGCGGGGTAGCGTGCAACTCCTCGCGCAGCTTTCGACGCGGCACCGAGGTGGAGATGCACATTCCCTTATTAGGCGACCAAGCGCGCTACCCGGGCGTGATCGCCTGGTGCCATAAACTGCAGAACGATTACCTGGTCGGTATTTCATTTATTGATGAGGACACCCTGTTTCGCGCCCGCATGGTCGAACAAGTCTGCCAAATCGAGCATTACCGGCACCAGCGGGAACTCGAACTGGGTAAACCCTTAGCCGTTGAGGCGGTGGCTGGCGAGTGGATTGCCCAACATGCCGCAGAGTTCTCCAGCGCCAGCTTGAGCTAACACTCCCGGAGCAGGCAACAATCGCCTACCCCGACAACCAAGCCGTGCGGCTCTGACTCACGGCCATTAACCCCTTCTATGGGCACTAAGCCTTAGCTACCCATTGTCTAGCCAAGGGGTAACGCGCTAAGGTTGAGCCTCCCCACCGCGCCCATCTTGCCGTGCACCGCCCCCGGGGATCACCGGCGGCCGGCACCCGTGACCCGACGACTCTGAACTGATGAAAAGCACGATGGCAGATTTACCAATCAACGACCTCAACGTTGCCTCCAACGAAACCCTGATTACCCCGGAGCAACTCAAGCGCGAAATCCCCCTCACCGAAGCCGCCCTGCACACAGTGGCCCATGGTCGTGAGGTGATTCGCAATATTCTTGACGGCAAAGACCATCGCCTGTTCGTGGTCGTCGGCCCTTGCTCGATTCACGACCTCAAGGCCGCACACGAGTATGCCGAACGCCTGAAAGTGCTGGCTGCTGAGGTGGCCGACAGCCTGTTCTTGGTGATGCGGGTGTATTTTGAAAAGCCGCGCACCACGGTTGGCTGGAAAGGTCTGATCAACGACCCGTACCTGGACGACTCCTTCAAGATTCAAGACGGTTTGCACATTGGTCGCACCTTGCTGCGCGACCTGGCCGAAATGGGCCTGCCAACCGCCACCGAAGCGCTTGACCCGATTTCCCCACAATACCTGCAAGACCTGATCAGCTGGTCGGCGATTGGCGCACGCACCACCGAATCCCAGACTCACCGCGAGATGGCTTCGGGGCTGTCCTCGGCAGTCGGTTTCAAAAATGGTACAGATGGTGGTTTAACCGTGGCCATCAACGCCCTGCAATCGGTTTCCAGCCCACATCGCTTCCTAGGTATCAATCAGGAAGGTGGCGTATCCATCGTCACCACCAAAGGCAACGCTTACGGCCATGTGGTGCTGCGCGGTGGTAACGGCAAGCCCAACTATGACTCGGTTAGCGTCGCCATTTGCGAGCAAGAGCTGAACAAAGCCGCCATTCGCCCCAACATCATGGTCGACTGCAGCCACGCCAACTCCAACAAAGACCCGGCCTTGCAGCCGCTGGTGATGGATAACGTTGCCAACCAGATACTGGAAGGCAATCAGTCGATCGTCGGCCTGATGGTCGAAAGCCACCTCGGCTGGGGCAGTCAGTCGATCCCCAAAGATCTGGCTGATCTGCAGTACGGCGTCTCCATTACCGATGCTTGCATCGATTGGCCTGCCACCGAAAAAGCCCTGCGCAGCATGCACCACAAACTCAAAGACGTACTGCCTAAGCGCCAACGTAACTAGTTAGCATCCACCAATAAAAACGCCGGGCATTTGCCCGGCGTTTTTATGGGTGTCGATTCAACCTTTTGCCAGATGCCGCTGACGCCGCTCCATGTAACGCTCCACGTAGGAGCATGAAGCAATCACCGTATAGCCTGAAGTTTCCGCATACTCCAGTGCCTGTGCAGTCAGGGCGGCCGCGATGCCACGGCCACGCAAAGCATTCGGCACAAAGGTGCGATAGATATCCAACGTCTGCTTACCCAGATCCATATAGGCCAGGTAAGCACGGTGATCATCTATCGTGACCTCAAACTGATGACCGGCCTGATCATGCAGAACAGTTACTGCCTCGCTCATTGCACTGCCTCAGTATTTTTCAAAACTTTGAAACCTCTCAGAACAGTATCCTGACTTGATGAACTTTATCCAAGCGTAACGACATATCAGCAGAACCACCCGATCCCAAAAGCGTGAGATAGACCTTGCCATTGTCAACCTTGCGCAACAACCCTGAATAGCCCTGACCATCAAACGTAATTAACTGCACGCGCTTTCCAGCGTAGTTGGCCAACTCGTTTACTGCTACGTACTCGATATGCGGGTCTTCTGTGGGCGCCTGAGCCACGGCAACGGGCGACTCAACAGGGGCATCAACATCCGATTGTGCAACGTTGCTATCGAGCCAAGTAAAACTTAAAGGTTCAACTTGCGTCTGATTGATCGACAGCACTGGCCGCAGCATGGCCATGACATCCTTGGCCGCAAAAAACTCCAGGCCGTCCCAGGCCATGCCTTCAGTGGGGTTGAGCTCAAGACGCAGCGACTGCGGATCTTTCAAGTAACCGGCATAGGCGGCGAGCACTGGCGGATCCAGCACAATCCGCTGACTGCGCAGCACCTGATCGACTTTCTCAACCGCCGCTTGCAGATAATGTTCACGATCCAGACCAAGCTTGCCGGCGCAATAATCCTGCACCTTGCGCTGATACTGGTTGTCGTCAACCTCAAGGGTCACCAATGCCAGACGCGGCGGATTGACGATCAAATCACCGGGTTTTTCCGACATATTGGCCAGCGTCATGCCGACGCGCATGTCGGCCATGTCGCGGGTGGCGGAAACCAGCTTAAAACTTAAACGCTGCGCACCGGGCTGGAACTGGTAGGAAAACTCGGCATCGGTTTCAAAGGTCCGGTAGCCCATGTCCAGCAGCTCACTGGTACCAATACTGCTGACCTTGCCACACGCCACCTCACTCATCGCCGTTAGCACACTGCGCTCGGCCGGCTGATCGTAAAGCTGCACCATCAAGGGGCCGTGCACATCCAGCGCCAGCCCTTTTAAGCTGATGGCCAATTGCTCGGGAAACTTGCCCTCGGCCAAACGCTCCTTAAAACGCAACAGCTCGCCCAAACCGTGAAATTTCAGCTCAGCACTGGCGACTCGCACGCTGTCGCGCAGGGCCGGAATGCGGATTTCAACCCGGTTAAGACCCACACGCCCGTCAAATGAGGAGGTAATGCTGCCATAACTGATATCCATCACTGGCGCCATCTGCGCAATGGCATCGTTCATCACCGCTCGCACTGACAACCACAGCGACACCTTAATCAACAGACCTAGCGCCAATACTGCGAGCAAGCCCCACTTGAGAATTTTCGACATAACAACATCCATACACGGTGAGTAAAAGCATCCTGCACGGATACCGGTGCAGCTTATCAGGGGGACTTACCAGGCCGCAGCCTCCTTTCCACTTCGATCTGAAACAGCGCTTAGCCCCGACGCTAACACTGAGTGTTTTTTATACAAAACCCGTAAAAAATCCGACAGATGTGCTTATACATTGATTTAAGACAGAAAAAACCACGGCTAAAGGGATCGATTGGTTTACTTATTAGCAGTTCTGGGTAACATGTAGACCGGCAAATTCTTCGAGCTCGAAGAATTGCTTCTATGGAAAGTCCACCTTAAGGGGAAACACATGAACAACGTATTCAAGCTGTCCGCAATCGCTCTGGCTGCCGTTCTGGCTGCTGGTTGCTCGAACACCAAAGAAATCGAAGCTAAAATCACTGCAGTAGAAGATTCTTCTGCTCGTGCTCAAGCACGCGCTGACGAAGCCTACAGCAAAGCTGACGAAGCAATGGCTGCAGCTCAAAAAGCTCAGCAAACTGCTGACGAAGCTAACGAGCGCGCTCTGCGTATGCTGGAAAAAGCTTCCAAGAAGTAAGAGTCTTTCAAGACTTATAAGCCGACCCGCTTGCGGGTCGGCTTTTTTATTGGCAAAAATTCAATCCGCGCTTTTATCCAGGCATAAAAAAAACCGCAACGGCAGTTAGCACATTACGGGTTCGTTTTATCAGCTTACTCAGCCCATCAGTTCAATACTGGCGCCACGCTGGCAACCGAACTATCGGGTACAGCGATTTCAACTGGCAGGCCATCTTCTGCGGCAACCACTTCGCGCACTACATCCCAATCCAGGTGCAAGCGGTTAACCAAGTCATCACGCTTAAGCAGGGCGTTAATTACCGCAGTGTGCTTGTCGACCAATGACGCAAGCCCGTGGTCATCCAGTGGTGTATGCGCCTCTAGGTAAACCTTGCCGCCACTGACACCAAACTTGTACGGCTCATTAATAATCCGCACCTTGGTACCGACCGGCGCCATTGTGGCCAGCTCAAGCACATTGTTGTTGAGCATGCGAAAGCAACCATGGCTGACGCGCATGCCGATACCGAACTTCTTGTTCGAACCATGAATCAAGTAGCCCGGGGTGCCCAGATTGAACTTGAATGGCCCAAGCGGGTTGTTCGGCCCCGCCGCCACCACTGTCGGCAGCGGATCACCTTCCGAGGCATGCTCTTCACGAATGGACTTGGGTGGATACCACGCCGGATTATTGGTTTTGCCGGTAATCACGGTATTGGTAACCGGCGAACCCCAGCCCTCACGACCGATACCCAGTGGATAGGTGTAAACCACGTTGCGCCCTTTCGGGAAATAGTACATCCGGTATTCCGCGAGGTTGATCACGATACCCTCGCGCGGGCCCGCAGGCAGAATGAAGCGGGTCGGCAGGACGATGTCTGAACCCTCGCCCGGCAACCACGCATCGACACTGGGATTGGCTGCCAGCATTTCGGCATAACCCAGATCGTAGACCTTGCCCAGGTCGGCAAAGGTGTCTTCGTACTTGGCTTTGATTACCTGCACTTGGCCGACGATGTCTTCACCGGCAGGTGGCAACGGCAACTCAAGAGCGGCGACGGAACCTGCCGAAAACAACACGGCAAGCGACAGGGAACAGGCAACGAGCGGAGCGCGGGACAACATCCGGAAATCCTTGGCATGACTGACTGGAAAATGACCGGAGATTGTACACCGATAACGCCCTGACAGGCCAACCAAGCCACCTTAGGTGTTAGGCCAGAGCGGCCTATCGCCACGCCGCTGCGCCTGCAGTACCGATTGGCAAGCACGGCACAAACGCCGATCGCGCAACTTGCTTTTATCCACATCAAGCAAGCGTGGATGCGCCGGTAGCAAGCTGGCGCACAGAGTACGGTCGGCAAAGCCACCCAGTTCAAGCTGGCGCGCCAGCAAATGCACACGAACTTCGCGGCAGGCGAACAGGTCGAGTTGCTCATCGGGCTCGATCAACTGATAAGCATGCAGGGACCAGGCAACGCGCGACATTGTCGACTCCAAAAAGGGCCGCCACCTTAGCCCAAAGCGCTCAGGCAGAAAAGCCTCAGAGCAAGGGTTGCAGCTGCGGCCAGAGATTTTCCAGCAAGCGCGGCTGGGCGGCGGCCGCCGGGTGAATGCCATCGCCCTGCATCAACATCGGCACCCCGCCCACCCCCTCGAGAAAAAA
The DNA here is from genome assembly GCA_001830395.1 of Pseudomonadales bacterium RIFCSPLOWO2_12_59_9. GTDB lineage: Bacteria > Pseudomonadota > Gammaproteobacteria > Pseudomonadales > Pseudomonadaceae > Aquipseudomonas. The sequence goes on from MHZN01000222.1 coordinate 24,421, forward strand.
CGGTACCAGCGCGACTTTTTCGCTACTCGCCAGCTGCACATACACCTGACTAAACAGCTGGTTGTAACGAGCGCCGTAATTGGGCGGTAAGCGCATCCCCAAAAGCAGCACCTTGGCCCCCACCTTCTGCGACTGCTGAATGATCGCCGCAAGGTTTTGTTGCAATTGCGCCGGTGGCTGCCCGCGCAGGCCATCATTACCGCCCAACTCGACCACCACCAATGCCGGCTGATGCGCTGCCAGCAGCGGCGCCAGGCGCGCCAGGCCACCCGCACTGGTGTCACCACTGATGGAGGCATTGACCACTTGATAGTCCAAACCCTGCTGATTTAACCGCTGCTGCAACAAATTGACCCAACCTAGGCGTGTATCTAAACCAAAACCTGCGCTGATACTATCGCCGAGCACCAGCAAGGTCGCGGCTGACGCGCCTTGCGCCGTCAACCACAGCACCAGCAAACCCATCCACCAAACCCGCATCGGACTCTCCATGAGCACAACCATTCTTCATGCTCAGCACCTTAGCAAAGTGGTCTCCAGCGCGGAAGGCGAGCTGTGCATCCTCGATGACCTGAGCCTTGAGCTGGCCCGTGGCGACAGCCTGGCCATAGTCGGCAGTTCCGGCTCGGGTAAATCGACCTTACTGGGCTTGCTGGCCGGTCTGGACTTACCCACCCACGGCGAGGTCAGCTTGGCCGGGGTTGGCCTTAATAACTTGAATGAAGACCAGCGCGCGCGCTTGCGGGCCGAGCATGTGGGTTTTGTCTTCCAGTCTTTTCAGCTGCTCGACAGCCTCAATGCGCTGGAAAACGTCATGTTGCCGCTGGAGCTGGAAGGCCAAACCGGTGCCCGCGCCACGGCCCGCACTCTGCTTGAGCGCGTCGGCCTCGGCCAGCGACTCAGCCACTACCCACGGCAGCTGTCCGGCGGCGAACAGCAACGGGTGGCGATTGCCCGCGCCTTCGCCGGTGAGCCGACGGTGTTGTTTGCCGACGAGCCGACCGGCAATCTCGACCGCCACACCGGCCAACACATCAGCGACCTGTTGTTTGCACTCAATCAGGAGCACGGCACCACCCTGGTGCTGGTGACCCATGACGAGCGCCTGGCGCAACGCTGCCGACGGGTGATTCACCTTGAAGCCGGTCAGCAGATCGACCCCGAGCACCCTTGATGGTACGCCTGAGCTTTTACCGACTGCTGCGCCTGGCCTGCCAGCAATTGCTGCGCGATGCCCGGGCCGGCGAATTGCGTGTGCTGTTTATTGCACTACTGATCGCCGTGACGGCCAGCACCTCGATCGGCTATTTCAGTTCGCGACTAAGCGACGCCATGCAAATGCGCGCCAGCGAGTTTCTCGGCGCCGACCTGCTGCTCAACGGCAGCTCAGCGGCCACCACCGGACAAATAGAACCCGGCTTAACCCTGGGCCTTAAACACGCGCAACTGGTGGAATTTGCCAGCGTAATTGCCACCGACAATGGCATTCAACTGGCCAGCGTCAAAGCCGCCGACAGCGCCTACCCGCTGCGCGGCCAGTTAAAAAGCGCCCCGGCACTGGAGGCGCCCGACAGCACCGGGGCCGGACCGCAACCAGGCGAGGCCTGGGCCGAGGCGCGCCTGCTGCTGGCCTTGAACCTGAACATTGGCGATCAAGTTGAAGTGGGTAACAAGCCCCTGCGACTCACCCGGGTGCTGACCTACGAGCCGGATCGCGCAGGGGATTTTTACAGCCTCAGCCCACGGCTGTTGATGCACCTGGATGACCTGGCCGCCACCGGCGTGATCCAGCCCGGCAGCCGGGTCAGCTACCGCGAACTGTGGCGCGGCACGCCTGAGCAACTCGCCAGTTATAGACACGCCATAGAACCGAGCCTAACGGCCCAGCAGAAACTGGAAGACCCGCGCAGCGGCAACCAGCAGATTGGCAGCGCCCTGGGCCGCGCCGAACGCTATCTCAATCTAGCCAGTTTGGCCGCAGTGCTGCTCGCCGGCGTCGCCGTGGCACTGAGCGCCGCCCGTTTTGCCAGCCGGCGCCTGGACGCCAGCGCCCTGCTGCGCTGCCTGGGCCTGTCGCGCCACGAAACCCTGGCCTTGTTCAGCCTGCAACTGGCGCTGCTCGGTTTGCTCGCCTGTAGCCTGGGCGCCGCACTCGGCTGGCTGGCGCAGCACGGTTTGTTTTATCTGCTGCGCGGCTTGCTGCCGGCCAACGTGCCGCCCGGCGACCTGTTGCCGGCACTGGCCGGCATGGCCTGCGGCCTCACCGCGCTGGCCGGCTTTGCCCTGCCGCCTTTGGCCGCACTCGGCCGGGTGCCGCCACTGCGGGTGTTACGTCGTGACTTGCTGCCGGTGCCGCCCAGTTCCTGGCTGGTGTATGGCGCCGCCCTGCTCGCCCTCGGCCTGATTATGTGGCGTTTGAGCTTGGATTTGCCCCTGACCCTGGCGCTGCTGGGCGGCGGACTGCTCACCGCACTGCTGCTCGGTGGTGTGCTGCTGTTGAGCCTGCAAGCCTTACGTCGGCTGCTGAGCAATGCCAGCCTGCAATGGCGACTGGGCCTGGGCCAAC
>MHZN01000223.1:0-2202 GCA_001830395.1 Pseudomonadales bacterium RIFCSPLOWO2_12_59_9
GCCGGCTTGAATCTGCGCCGCAGCAATCGACTAGCCATCTGCACCAGCCAGCAGGCCAGAATAAACGGCGCCGTCAGCGGTGCGCTCAAGCCCAGGTAGAACAAGCCGAGTTGCAGCAGCACACTGGCGATGATTCCCGCCAGCACTGGCCAGGCGCGGCGCTGTTGCTGGCTCAGGGCGACGGCCACCAAGGCGCCGTTGAAACCGTATAGGCCTTGGACTGCCTCGCCATAGTGGCCCAGTTGGCTGCCCAGCAGCAGGCCTAGGGCCGAGCCGACTAAGGCCCAGAGCGCCATGCGCCGATTGGCCAGCCACAGGGCGGTAAAAATCAGCAAACCGCTGATGGGGTCGTTGACCAGCAGCACCTGACTCAAACCGCGCAGCACCGCCAGCGGCCAGTCCAGTACCGCCAGGCCATGCAGCTGGCCGGGGTCGGCGGCGTTGCTGATTAATTGCAGGGTGTCGGTCAACGCCAGCAGTAGCCAACCAAACAGCACAAAGGGCGCGGTGTAGGCCGGCAAGCTGGCGTGCCGGCGGTTATGCCGCAGCCAGCGATTGAGCAGCAGGCTCGCCAGCCCGGCGCTGGCGATGATTAACAGCGGCAGCAGCGGCGACCAGGCCAGCTTGGCGCTTAACAGCAGGCCCAGCAACACGCCGTTATAGCCGTACAGGCCGCTGTTGATATCCGGTTGCGGGTAATGCCGGCGCGCGGCCGTCAGCCAGCCGACAAAGCCGCCGAGCAACGCGCCACCGAGCAACTGCGGCGCGCCCCAGGCGATGCTCAGCAGGCAGAGCAGGCCGCACAGCGGGTGGCGCAGCAAAAATACCTGGCTGCAGCCATTGAGCAAGGCCATGGCCCAGTCATTGGCAGGCGGGCGCTTGAGTAAGGGGGTTAAGGGCGGGTGCATGGGAGTCGTCATGGATAAGAAAAAGGTTGGCCGTTTGAGGATCTTGCCTCCCACAAAAGTCTCGGGCCGATCCGGTCATGTAGGGTGGGCTTTAGCCCACCAAGGTGTTTAGGCCCTGATGTGGTGGGCTGAAGCCCACCCTACAAAGGCTCAATAGCGCACCGAAAAAAAACGTCCACCCGCAAAGCCGGTGGACGTTAATAACTGGCAGTGCCAGAGGGAGAGATGTTGCTCTGTGCGCGCGACTACTCGGCCTGAGTCGCCGCGCATTAACTCAGTGCAGGGTCTCGATGCGCAGGGTATTGGTCGTTCCCGGTTGGCCGAAAGGCACACCGGCGGTGATCACCAGGGTGTCGCCGCGTTGCGCCATGTTCTGCGCCTGGGCGATTTCCAGCGCGGTGCTGGTGATCTCCTCGACCTTGCTCAAGCGCGCATTGACCACCGAGTAGATACCCCAGGCCACGGTCAAGCGCCGCGCGGTGTTGATGTTCGGCGTCAGGCTCAAGATCGGTGCCTTGGGGCGTTCGCGTGAAGCACGCAGGCTCGAAGCCCCTGACTCGCTGTAGTTGACCAGCGCGGCGACCGGCAAAATGCTGCTGATCCGGCGGATCGCGCAGCTGATCGCGTCGGATGCGGTGGCTTCGGCTTGCGGGCGGCTGACATCGAGCTGAGCCTGGAAGTCCGGGCCGTTTTCCACCTGGCGGATGATTTTGCTCATCATCTGCACGGCTTCCAGCGGGTAATCGCCGGAGGCGGTTTCCGCCGACAGCATCACCGCATCGGCGCCTTCTGCCACGGCGTTGGCCACGTCGGTGACTTCGGCGCGGGTCGGGGCCGGGGAGAAGCGCATCGATTCGAGCATCTGGGTGGCGACTACCACCGGTTTGCCCAGTTGGCGGCAGGTGCGGATGATGTCTCTCTGGATGCGTGGCACGTTCTCGGCCGGCACTTCCACGCCCAAATCGCCACGGGCCACCATGATCGCGTCGCAGAGTTCGGCGATCGCTTGCAGGTGCTCAACCGCCGACGGCTTCTCGATCTTGGCCATCAGGAAGGCTTTGTCGCCGATCAGCGCGCGGGCTTCGATGATGTCTTGCGGACGCTGCACAAAGGACAGTGCAACCCAATCCACCCCAAGCTTGAGGCCGTAGTCCAGATCGATGCGGTCTTTGCTGGTCAGCGGGCTCAGTTCCAGCACCGCTTCTGGCACGTTGACGCCCTTGCGGTCGGACAGCTCACCCCCGGCGATCACCGTGGTTTCGATCGCATCGCTGTGTTTGGCGGTCACTTGCAG
>MHZN01000223.1:2244-33781 GCA_001830395.1 Pseudomonadales bacterium RIFCSPLOWO2_12_59_9
CAAGGCGGCGATGATTTCCGGGTGCGGCAGGTTGGCGCGCTCAAGCGTGCCAGGTGTTGGGTCGAGGTCGAGGCGAAAGGCCTGGCCGCGAAGCAGGTTAACCTTGCCCTCGGCGAAGCGGCCGACCCGCAGTTTTGGCCCTTGCAGGTCCATCAAAATGCCGATCGGCTGGTTCAGCTGACGCTCCACTTCACGCACCCAGTTGAAGCGTTCGGCGTGGTCGGCGTGCTCGCCGTGGCTGAAGTTCAGGCGAAACAGATTGACCCCAGCTTCGACCAGCTGGCGAATGTCGTCGATGCCCTTGATGGCCGGGCCGAGGGTGGCGAGGATTTTTACTTTTTTATCGGCAATCATTTTGTTGGCTCCAAAATCAGAATGGCGCGGAAATCGTTGACGTTGGTACGGGTCGGGCCGGTGACGATCAGATCGCCGAGGGCAGCGAAGTAGCCATAGCCGTTGTTGTTATCCAGCTCAGCCGTGGCGCTCAGGCCCAGTTCGACGGCGCGGGCATGGCTGTCGGGGCGCATCAGGGCGCCGGCGTTGTCTTCCGAACCGTCGATGCCGTCGGTGTCGCCGGCCAGGGCATACACGCCGGGCAAACCTTTGAGGCTCTCTGTGAGGCTCAGCAAGAATTCCGCGTTGCGCCCGCCACGGCCCTTGCCGCGCACTGTGACCGTGGTTTCACCACCGGACAGAATCACGCACGGCGGCTTGATCGGTTGGCCGTGCAGCACTATCTGGCGGATGATCCCTGCGTGCACCTTGGCCACCTCGCGGGATTCGCCTTCCAGGTCACCGAGAATCAGCGGGGTCAGGCCGGCGGCGCGGACTTTAGCGGCGGCCGCATCCAGCGATTGCTGCGGCGTGGCGATCAGCTCTAAATGGCTGCGCGCCAGGCACGGGTCGGCGTGTTTGACCGTCTCGGCGCGCGGGTCGTGCAAGCGGGCCAGCACGGCGGCCGGAATCTCGATGGCATAGCGCTGGAGGATCGCCAGCGCCTCGGCCGAGGTGCTTGGGTCGGCCACGCTGGGGCCGGAGGCAATCACCGTCGGCTCGTCCCCCGGCACATCGGAAATCGCATAGGTGTAGATGCTGGCCGGCCAACAGGCCTTGGCCAGGCGCCCGCCCTTGATCGCCGAGAGGTGCTTACGCACGCAGTTCATCTCGCTGATGCTGGCGCCGGATTTCAGCAGGGCCTTGTTGATGCCTTGTTTGTCGGCCAGCGAGAGGCCAGCCGCCGGCAGGGCGAGCAGGGCAGAGCCACCGCCGGACAGCAGGAAGATCACCCGGTCGGCTTCGGTCAGGCCGCTGACCAGCTTGAGCACGCGCTGCGCCACGGCTAAACCGGCGGCGTCCGGCACTGGATGGGCGGCCTCGACCACTTCAATTTTTTGGCAGTTGGCGCCGTGACCGTAGCGGGTTACCACCAGGCCGGAAATCTCGCCTTGCCACTCGCGCTCGATCACTTCGGCCATGGCCGCCGCCGCTTTGCCGGCACCTATGACTATGACCCGGCCTGTACGGTCGGCGGGCAAATGGTCGGCCAACACCTGACGCGGATGGGCAGCGTCGATGGCGGTGCTGAAGAGCTCGCGCAGCAATGACTCTGGATTGAAGGCTGGATCGAACGACATGGCAGGGCTCCTGATTGTTGTAATGGGCCGATTGCAGTCCACAAGGGTCGCCGGTCGCAACGCTTGTGGGCTGGAATCGACCAACCCGGCAGAACAGGCCGTGACACCGCCTGCCGGGAGGTCGAAAGGGTTACTTGCGCGCCACTGACCGGCGAGCAATTGCAGCTCTTATGTTACGGGTCGAGAAATCTGTAGGGTGGGCTTCAGCCCAGCAAGGCTCCGACCTTGGCCGGCGGTGGGCTAAAGCCCACCCTACACAATCGCTCTGCAACAGCTAACGGGGATCTAGCCTTACTCTTTGCGGATCGAGAAGTTGGCCATATGTTCCAGGCCCTTGATCAGCGCCGAGTGGTCCCAGTTGCTGCCGCCGATGGCCGCGCAGGTGCTGAACACTTGCTGGGCATTGGCGGTGTTGGGCAGGTTCAGGCCCAGTTCGCGTGCGCCGGCCAGCGCCAAGTTGAGGTCCTTCTGGTGCAGGCTGATGCGGAAGCCTGGATCGAAGGTGCCTTTGATCATGCGCTCGCCGTGCACTTCGAGAATCTTCGAACCGGCAAAACCACCCATCAGCGCTTCACGCACCTTGGCCGGATCGGCGCCATTCTTGGCGGCGAACAGCAGGGCTTCGGCGACGGCCTGAATGTTCAGGGCGACGATGATCTGGTTAGCCACCTTAGCGGTCTGGCCGTCGCCATTGGCGCCAACGTGGGTGATGTTCTTGCCCATCGCCTGGAACAGTGGCAGCACGCGCTCGAAGGCTTTTGGGCAGCCGCCGACCATGATCGACAGGGTCGCGGCCTTGGCGCCGACTTCGCCGCCGGACACCGGCGCGTCGAGGTAGCTGGCGCCTGTGGCTTTGATCTTCTCGGCGAAGACCTTGGTCGCGGTCGGCGAGATCGAACTCATGTCGATCACTACTTTGCCAGCCGTAACGCCTGCAGCTACGCCGTCGGCGCGAAACAGTACGTCGTCAACCTGCGGGGTATCCGGCACCATGATGATGATGAATTCGGCTTCCTGCGCCACTTCGCGCGGGTTGGCCAGGCCTATGCCGTGCTCGCCAAGCAAGTCGGCCGGGGTCTTCTCGAAGTGCTCGGAGAAGAACAGGGTGTGCCCGGCTTTTTGCAGGTTCTGCGCCATAGGCTTGCCCATGATGCCGGTGCCGATAAATCCGATTTTAGCCATGAGAGTGCTCTCCTAGATTCTGGGTTTAGTCTGAACGGGCTCAGATTGCGTTATGGGTTTTCATCCAGCCGAGGCCGGCCGCGGTGGTGGTAGCCGGCTTGTATTCACAACCGACCCAGCCCTGGTAGCCGATGCGGTCCAGGTGCTCAAACAAGAAGCGGTAGTTGATCTCGCCGGTGCCTGGCTCGTTGCGGCCGGGGTTGTCGGCCAGCTGGATGTGATTGATCACCGCCAGGTTGCTTTCCATGGTGCGGGCCAGATCGCCCTCCATGATTTGCATGTGATAGATGTCGTATTGCAGGTACAGATTGCTGCTGGCGACCTTGTCCCGAATCGCCAGGGCCTGCTGAGTGGTGTTCAGGTAGAAGCCGGGAATGTCGCGGGTGTTGATCATTTCCATGACCAGCTTGATGCCGGCGGCTTGCAGCTGTTCGGCGGCAAACTTCAGGTTGTCGACGAAGGTCTGCTCGATGGTCGCGCAGTCATAGCCGGCTGGACGAATACCGGCCAGGCAGTTGATCTGCGTGTTGCCGAGCACCTTGGCGTAGCTGATGGCCTGGGCCACGCCGGCACGAAATTCTTCAACGCGATCAGGCTGGCAGGCGATGCCGCGCTCGCCCTTGGCCCAATCACCGGCCGGCAGGTTGAACAACACCTGGGTCAGGTTATTGGCATTGAGGCGGGCCTTGATCACCTCGACTGGAAAGTCGTAGGGGAACAGGTATTCGACGCCGGTGAAGCCGGCATCGGCGGCAGCGTCGAAGCGATCGAGGAACTCTTCCTCGGTGAACAGCATGGACAGGTTGGCGGCAAAACGGGGCATGCTCGGCTCCTTTAAAGGTGCCCTTTCCCGCATGCGGGAAAGGGGGGCATCAGGTGTAGGGTGGTCAACCGCGAAGCGTTGGCCACCGTTGCATCAATCCAACAGCGAGATCGCGGTCGGTGCGTCGCGGCCGGTCAACGCCAGGTCTTCAAACTCGTTGACCGCGTTGATCTCCACACCCATGGAGATGTTGGTCACCCGTTCCAGAATGATTTCCACCATCACCGGTACGCGGAACTCAGCCATCAACGCCTTGGCCTTGATCAGCGCGGCTTTGATTTCGCTCGGTTCGAACACGCGAATCGCCTTGCAACCCAAGCCTTCCACCACGGCCACGTGGTCGACGCCGTAGCCGTTCAGCTCGGGCGCGTTGACGTTTTCAAAGCCCAGCTGCACGCAGTAATCCATCTCGAAACCGCGCTGCGATTGACGAATCAAACCCAGGTAGGAGTTGTTCACCACCACATGGATGTATGGCAGGTTGAACTGCGCGCCGACGGCCATTTCTTCGATCATGAACTGGAAGTCATAGTCGCCCGACAGCGCCACTACCTGGCGGCTAGGGTCGGCCTTAACCACGCCCAAGGCCGCCGGAATGGTCCAGCCCAACGGACCGGCCTGACCACAGTTGATCCAGTGACGCGGCTTGTAGACGTGCAAGAACTGCGCGCCGGCAATCTGCGACAGACCGATGGTGCTGACGTAGCAGGTGTCGCGGCCGAACACTTCGTTCATTTCTTGGTAAACGCGCTGCGGCTTAACCGGCACGTTGTCGAAGTTGGTCTTGCGCTGCAGGCTGCTCTTGCGCTGCTGGCATTCATCCAACCAGGCGCTGCGGTTCTTCAACTTGCCGGCGGCGCTCCATTCGCGAGCGACGGTGATGAACATGTCCAGGGCGGCAGCGGCATCGGAAACGATACCGAGGTCCGGGTTGAACACGCGGCCAATCTGGGTCGCTTCGATGTCGACGTGGATGAACTTGCGCCCCTCGGTGTACACCTCAACCGAACCGGTGTGGCGGTTAGCCCAACGGTTGCCGATGCCCAGCACCAGGTCGGAGGCCAGCAAGGTGGCGTTGCCATAGCGGTGCGAGGTTTGCAGACCGACCATGCCTACCATCAACTCGTGGTCATCGGGGATGGTGCCCCAGCCCATCAGGGTCGGTACTACCGGCACGCCAACCAGCTCGGCGAAGATCACCAACTGGGCGGCTGCGTCGGCGTTAATCACGCCACCACCAGACACGATCAAGGGCCGGTCGGCCTCGTTGAGCATCGCCAGGGCTTTTTCAATCTGCACGCGGTTGGCGGCGGGCTTGGCCAGCGGCAACGGCTCGTAGGCGTCGATATCGAATTCGATCTCGGCCATCTGCACGTCAAACGGCATGTCGATCAGCACTGGGCCGGGGCGGCCGCTGCGCATTTCATAGAAGGCTTTCTGGAAGGCGCGCGGCACTTGGCCCGGCTCCATCACGGTGGTCGCCCACTTGGTCACCGGCTTGACGATGCTGGTGATGTCGACGGCCTGGAAGTCTTCCTTATGCATCCGCGCCCGTGGTGCCTGGCCGGTGATGCACAGAATCGGGATGGAGTCGGCGCTGGCCGAATACAGGCCGGTGACCATGTCGGTGCCGGCAGGGCCGGAGGTACCGATGCACACGCCGATATTGCCGGCGTTGGTGCGGGTGTAACCCTCGGCCATGTGCGAGGCGCCTTCAACGTGACGGGCCAGGACGTGGTCGATGCCGCCGACTTTACGCAGCGCCGCATACAAAGGGTTGATTGCCGCACCGGGGATACCAAACGCGGTATCAACACCTTCGCGACGCATTACGAGTACGGCTGCCTCGATTGCTCTCATTCTGGCCATGCTGTTGTGCCTCTTTTGTTCTGAGATTGTATACAGTTTTCTGGCCTTGATTCTATTCATGGCATGACTTGCCGGTCAAGATTTTTTCTTGCTGAGAATGAGTGGAAGGAAAATTCTTTTAAAACGGCTGTTTGATGGGGGGCGTGGGAGGCGTCTAGGTTTTCATCTGCAACTATGTATACAAAGGCGATATAGATTGTATTTTTCTATTGTGTTTTTTGTTTTAGATGAGATATTTGCCTCGACCTTTTGATTGCCCCGTTTGCTGTCGGCGACTTTTAGCCGCAGGGATGAAGGCGTTTCTTTCACCTTTCTCACCACTACAAGAAGGCCATTCTTATGAGCGCTTTAACCTTGCAAACCGCCACCCAGATCAGCAGCCAGGCCCTGGCGGCCGGCCGTGCGATCTCTGCCGCGCCTTTGACCATTGCCGTGCTGGATGCTGGCGGTCACCTGATCACCTTGCTGCGTGAAGACGGCGCCAGCATGCTCCGCCCGCAAATAGCCATCGGCAAAGCCTGGGGCGCCGTGGCGCTGGGTAAGACTTCACGGCTGATTGCCGAGGACGCCCAGCAACGGCCAAGCTTTATCGCCGCGGTCAACACCCTGGCCCACGGCAACCTGATTCCGGCGCCGGGTGGCGTGCTGATTCGCGATGCCAACAATGCCGTGATTGGCGCCATCGGCATCAGTGGCGACACCTCGGACATCGACGAGCAATGTGCGATCAAGGGGATTTTGGCGGCGGGTTTGCAGGCGGACGCGGGTTAAAACGTAGCCCGCTGCGGCAGCGACCGTAGGGTGGGCTTTAGCCCACCAGGGTTCTTGCGAGGGTTTGCGGTGGGCTGAAGCCCACCCTACAACGTGATCGTGATCGCGCGATTGTTGACGAGCGCAGCCTTACTCGGCGACTTCGCAGCCTTTGAGCACCAGGCGGATGATGGTGTCGGCGGCGGCTTGGTAGTCGGCGTCGTCGAGGCTGGCTTTGCCGGTGACGGTGGAGATTTGCCAGTCAAAGTCAGCATAGGTTTGGGTCGCAGCCCAGATGCTGAACAGCAAATGCTTGGGGTCGACTTTGGCCATCAGGCCTTGGTCGATCCAGCTTTGGATGCAGGCGATGTTGTGTTGGGCTTGGCTGTTCAGTTGTGCGGTTTGCTCGGCGGCCAGATGCGGCGCGCCGTGCATGATTTCGCTGGCAAACACCTTGGAGGCGCAGGCCAGGTCGCGGGAGATACGGATCTTGGCGTGGATATAGTCACGCAGAATTTGCCCTGGTTGGCCGTCTTGATTGAAGGGTGCCGAGGCTTGTAGCAGGGGTTCGATGATGCTTTCGAGCACCTCGCGGTAGAGGTTCTCTTTGCTCTTGAAGTAGTAATACACGTTGGGCTTGGGCACCCCGGCCTTGGCCGCGATATCGCTGGTCTTGGCGGCGGCGAAGCCTTTGTCGGCAAACTCTTCACTGGCTGCGCGCAGGATCAGATCTTTGTTGCGCTGGCGGATACTGCTCATAAGCCCCCGGGCTTGTTGCCGTGCGTCGCAAAGGGCGGTGCACCTGCGCTGGCATGGTAGCACCGGGCCGGCGCGGCTCTCAAGTTGGGGCGGTTGGGGTGGTTTTAGAGCTTCTGTGCGAGATGATTGTCCGAAGTTATGTATACAAAATAAATAATTTCTGTTTTATTAACCGTCCGTCCATGTCGCCAGTGTCCCAAACTGGCGCGTGCTGCGGCAGGCTCCAGCATGCAAGATCCCATTTTGCTTGATCCCTTTGGTCGACGTATCAGCTACCTGCGGCTGTCGGTCACCGATCGCTGCGATTTTCGCTGCACCTATTGCATGAGCGAAGACATGGTCTTCGCCCCGCGCGCGCAGATCCTCAGTCTCGAAGAGCTCTATACCGTCGCCGACGCCTTTATCGGCCTGGGGGTTAAGCGCATCCGCATTACCGGTGGTGAGCCGCTGGTGCGCAAGAATCTGCTCAGCCTGCTCGGCCGCCTCGGTGCCCGCCACGAGCTGGAAGACCTGGCCATCACCACCAACGGCTCGCAACTGGCCAGCATGGCCAGCGGTCTGCGCGCCGCCGGGGTGAAGCGCCTGAATATCAGCCTCGATTCGCTACAGCGTGAGCGCTTCGCCGCCTTTACCCGCCGTGATCAATTAGCCCAAGTGCTGGCCGGCATCGAGGCCGCGCGGGCGGCCGGTTTTCAGCGAATCAAACTCAACACCGTGGTGCAAAAAGGCCGCAACGACGACGAAGTCGAGGCCCTGGTGGCCTTCGCAGTCGCCCAGCAGCTGGACATCAGTTTTATCGAGGAGATGCCGCTGGGCAACATCTCCAGCCATTCCCGCGAGCACACCCTGTGCAGCAGCGACGAGGTGCGCGAGCGCATCCAGCAACGCTTTCAACTGCTGCCCAGCAGCCATCGCACCGGCGGCCCCTCGCGGTATTGGCAGGTGGTTGGCACTGACACCCGCGTCGGCTTTATTTCGCCCCACAGCCGCAATTTTTGTGCTGACTGCAACCGCGTGCGAGTCACCGCCGAAGGCCAGCTGGTGCTGTGCTTAGGGTCTGACGGCGCGCTGGATTTGAAGGCCCTGCTGCGCCGCCATCCCGGTGACTCAGCAAGGCTGCGCGGGGCGTTAATTGAGGCTTTGCGGCTGAAACCCGAACGGCACTATTTCGATGCCCGTGAACAAGTCCAGGTAGTCCGCTTCATGAGCATGACTGGCGGCTAACTTACGCCTGCTATCTACAGACAAAACCAGGATATGTAGTCGTTAGCGGGTGTAGACGGTTTTTGTAGGGTGGGCTTCAGCCCACCGCCGCTCGATAAGGGCTTTGGTGGGCTGAAGCCCACCCTACAGGCGGCACTTGAAACTCTTTGCGCGCAGGCATAGCCAACAACAAAAACGCCCGCCAACGGGCCGGAGGAGAAAACGATGGCTAAGACTTTATTGGTAAAAAACGCTGAGCTGCTGGTGACCATGGACGGCGAGCGTCGGGAGATCAAGCAGGGCGGTCTCTATATAGTCGGCAATCAGATTGTCCAGGTTGGGCCTAGCAGTGAGCTGCCGGCCACCGCCGATGAAGTGCTCGACCTCAAGGGCCATATTGTCATCCCTGGCCTGGTCAATACCCACCACCATATGTACCAGAGCCTGACCCGCGTGGTGCCTTCGGCCCAGGACGGCGAGCTGTTTAACTGGCTGCAGAACCTCTATCCGATCTGGGCGCGGCTGACCCCGGAGATGATTCAGGTGTCGACCCAGACGGCGATGGCCGAGCTGATCTTGTCCGGTTGCACCACCTCCAGCGACCACCTGTATATCTACCCCAATGGTTGCAAGTTGGATGACAGCATTCACGCCGCTGCCGAGATCGGTATGCGCTTTCACGCCGCCCGCGGCAGCATGAGCGTCGGCCGCAGCCAGGGCGGCTTGCCACCAGACAGCGTGGTGGAGAAAGAAGCTGACATCCTCAAGGAATCCCAGCGGCTGATTGAGGACTACCACGACGCCAGCCACAGCTCGATGCTGCGGGTGGTGGTGGCGCCGTGTTCACCGTTCTCGGTCAGCCGTGACCTGATGCGCGAAGCCGCGGTGCTGGCGCGCCAGTACGGGGTGTCGCTGCACACCCATTTGGCCGAGAACCAAAACGATATTTCCTACAGCCGCGAGAAGTTCGGCATGACCCCGGCCGAATACGCCGAAGACCTCGGCTGGGTTGGCCCGGACGTCTGGCACGCCCACTGTGTGCAGCTGGATCAGCACGGCATCGACCTGTTCGCCCGCACCGGCACCGGCGTCGCCCATTGCCCCTGCTCGAACATGCGCCTGGCCTCGGGCATCGCGCCGATTCGCAAGATGCGCGATGCCGGTGTGCCGGTCGGCCTGGGCGTCGACGGTTCGGCCTCCAACGATGGCGCCACCATGATCGGTGAAGTGCGCCAGGCCTTGCTGCTGCAACGGGTGGGTTTTGGCCCGGATGCCATGACTGCCCGCGAAGCCCTGGAGATCGCCACTCTGGGCGGCGCCAAGGTGCTTAATCGCAACGATATTGGCGCCCTGGCACCGGGCATGTCGGCGGATTTCGTGGCCTTCGACCTGCGCCAGATCGCCTTCGCCGGCGCCCTGCATGACCCGCTGGCGGCCCTGGTGTTCTGCGCTCCGAGCCAGGTGGCCCACAGCGTGATCAACGGCAAGCAAGTGGTCAAGGATGGTCAGCTGCTGAGCATCGACCTGCCGCTGGTGATCGAGCGGCACAACCAATTGGCGCACAAATTGGTCAGCGGCGACTAGGTCGCCACCCACCCTTAACTAAATCCATGCCCTGCGATCAGGCGGCATGAAAACTACTGCGCTCGGTTATGCAGCGTTAAAAACAGGCTCGGACTGCTCATTTACAACTCGTAAATTCCGCATCCTCGCCTGTTTTTGCCTTGCCTAATCTTCGCTCGCTACGTTTTCACACCACCTTCGATGCGGGGCGTTTTGCTGACTAAGGAAAATCCCGTGAAGCCATTTCTTTGTTGCCTGTTCGCCAGCCTGTTGTCCAGCGCCGCCAGTGCCGAGACCTATGTGGTCGGCGTCGAAAAAGCGCAATTTTTGCCGTACTACACGGTCGATGCCCAGGGCCAATACAGCGGCTATGCCCGCGAGTTGCTCGACCAGTTTGCCGCCAGCGCCGGCATCACTTTTGTCTACCGGCCGATAGCCACGGCGGGGCTGCTGGATGAGCTGCTCAGTGGCGGCGTCGATTTCAAATACCCGGACAATGCGGCCTGGGGCACGCCAGCCCGCCTGGGCAAAAACATCAGATATAGCAGCGCCACCGTCGACTACATCGACGGCGTGCTGGTGCCCCCTTTGCAACACGGCAAGGGCCTGGAGCAGCTTAAGCGCCTGGCCGTGGTCAAAGGCTGGACGCCGCAGCAATACGGCGCGGCCATCGAGGCCGGGCAGATCAGCCAAGTGGACAGCGACAACCTGCTGACGATGATCCGTAGCGCCGTGAAGAAGCAAGCCGATGGCGTCTACTACAACGTCGAAGTGGCGCTCTATGCCCTCAACAACAGCGGCAAATTCATCAATGCCCTGCAGTTCGATGCCGGCTTGCCCTACAACCGTGGCAGCTTCCAACTCTCGACCATCCAGCAAGCGCCCCTGCTGAAACGCTTCGACCAGTTCCTGGCCGAGCATAAAACCGAGGTGCAGGCACTGAAAGCCAAATACCGGGTCGAGGAGAACATCAACTCCGAGTTTGTTGGCCTGGAGCAATGGAAGATCGACTTCATCAAGCGTCAGCGCGCCAAAGAGCAGGCCGCCAAGAAGGGCTGATTGTAGGGCTTAGGGTGGGTTGAACCTGAGCACTGCAAACCTCCTACAAAGCGTGGCCACTTAGCGTCCTCGCTTGCGCAAGATCTGCGTCGCCCCTTGGGGTTTGTTGCAGTACCAGAGCACCCGGCTGACCCCACGGGTAATGGCCACATAGGCCAGGCGCAAGCTCTCATCCTGCATGGCTTGCCCATAGCTGTTCTGGAAAAATCCCGAGTAGGCGTAGAGCGCGTCGCGCAGCGGGTGTGGCGTGGGCGGCAGGCAATCGTCGAGGATGATCGCCACTTCGGCTTGCAAGCCTTTGGCGCCGTGGATGGTGCAGGCCTTGACCGGCAACTGCTTGTCGAGCTGAGCGCGCACCAGCTGCAAGCTGGCGTTGCTGCGGCTCAGTAGCAGCACGCTGGTGCGCTCGTGGCTGTTGCTGCGGGTGACCTGGGCGCACTGGGCTTGGATCTCGGCCAGCAACTCGGGCAGGCGGGTTTTCAGCTCGAACTGGGTCACCAACTTAACGCCGTGATCTCCCGTTTGGGTGGCCCTGACGGCGTTGCTGGTTTTCGCCTGCTTGTGATTAACGCCGGCCAGCACCGCCTCGCCGTCGCGGATGATCGGCTCGATCGAGCGGTAGTTGTTTTGCAGCAACAGCAGCGCGCTTTTGTTCGCTTTCCCCTTGCCGGGAAAGTGCTTGTCGAAGTTGATAAACAGCTCCGGCGAGCTGCCGCGCCAGCCGTAGATCGACTGCCAGTCGTCGCCGATGGCCATCAGGCTGACCGCCGTGCCTTGGTGCACCAACGCACGCTGCACGGCGTTCAGCCACTGGACGATTTGTGGCGAGATGTCCTGAAACTCATCGATCAACAGATGACTGAAGAGCGCCAAGACGGCGGCGGACAGTTGCGGCGTGCCGGCATTCAGGCGGTCGCTGAGCTGGGCAAAGGCCGCGTCGAAGGTCAGCAAACCTTGCTCGCCGAGCAGTTGCTCGAAGCGCTGCCAAAACAACATCAGAGCCTCGACAAAGCTGCGTTCCTGAGTAGCGCAAGACAGCGCTTTAACGTCCAGCTGATCGATACGAATGCCGATGCTCTGGATAAACCCGGCCTGCAGATAGAAGGCTTCAAACAGCGGTAGCGGGCTGAATTCGCCGGCCAGTTGATAAGCATCCAGCGGCGCCTTGGGCACCCGCGTGGTCTTGCTGGCGTTCTCCGTTGCTGGCGGCGCAGGCAAGCCCAGCAGCCCGTGTACCAGTTGGCGAAACTCCGGCTGTTGCTCATAGCATTGCTGATAGGCCTGTTTGAGCAGTGCCAGTTGGGAGGGGCGCAGGCGGCTGCTGGTCAGCGGGTTATCCAGTTCGCTGTTGGCGCTGCTGCTGGCCAGCTGCTCGAACCAACGGGGATTGCCCAGCGCCTCTTTGGCCAACACCCCCATGGCCGAATGAAAGGTGCGCACGCATTGCCGGGCCTGGTTGGCATCGCAGGGGAACTGCCAGAAACCCAGCAGCTTCAACAGTTGTTCGCGCAGTTGCGCGCAGGAGGCGTTGGTAAAGGAAATCACCGTCAGTTGCGCCGGCTCTATCTCCAGATGGCAGAGCATAAACACCACCCGCAGCAGCAGGGTAGTGGACTTGCCCGAGCCGGCCGCGGCAAACACCCGAGTCAGCGGATTACGCCCGAGGATCATCGCCCACTGCTCATCCGAAGGGGCGCTGATGAGGCCGGCAGTCACCGCCTGACTAACCCGCAAACGCATCGCCGCAATCTGCGACTCATCAACCGCCATCAGTGCCGGGCCGTAAATAGCGCTGCTGGCGGCTTGAGTGGTTTTCGTCCGGGGCTTGGCCGGTTTTTTCGCAACCCTGGCGCAGGGCGCTTTAGCTTTAGGCAGTGGCGCATTGGCCTTGCTTAGCCGTGGTCGTGGCTGGTCGTGCAGCAACGCCGCCTTGCCCTCGGCCCGCAAGTATTCAGTGGTGCGTGGAAAGCAACGCGCCAGCGCCCCGGAGATCAGCAACTTGTAGCGCAGGGCGGCAGACAGCATTCGACGATTCCCCTCCGGGCTATAAGATAGATCCTTGAATGATAAGTGTTTTTCGCCCTGAGCTGGCAGCCGGTGGGGCAATCTTGGCCTGCACGGCGAGTTTGCTACCGCTCTGTTTGCCAGCGCCTATGCTGAAAAAAGCGATGCACGAATCAAATAACCCTGGGGGGTGACCCGCGTGAAGTGTGTGTTTAGCAATCGTGATTTTTCCCTGTTTGAATCGAATCAGCGAACCACGCCGCACCAGATTGTGGTTAAAGAAATTATTCGCAACGACGATGAGCGCATCCATTACTACGTCACCGAGCCGCTTTCACTCGATCCGGATAAATACGACAAGGCCGAAATTGAAGCCTTGATCAAGGCCAAGATCATCGAACACCTCGGCCTTGCACCAGGCGCCGATACTGAGGTGGTCGGCACTTATGAGAACAAGTTTTATGCCCGCGACGGCATCCCCGAGGCCACCATGGCCAAGCTCAAGGCGGCGGATAATTTGTTAACCAGTTATGGCTTCGTGGTCACCCTGCCGGAGCTAGAACTACCGGTGTATCGCGTACAGTTCACCACCCTGAATCTATTCAAAACCCAAGACAAATCGGCCCTGTTTATCGACCCCTGGGGCTTGTTTAAGCGCTGATTACGCGACTGTTTTTCACGCAAGCGGCCAGTCGGCCAGTGACCGATAGCGACCTTTGTGCGACTCGAACAGGCAGAAGCGCTCAGCGCGTAAGTGAAAGCTGGGTGGGGCGTTAGACTCGGGTACCGGCTCGCGATAGTCGCGCAGCAAGGTCAGGTGCGGGCGAAATTCTCGCGGTTCGTCGACCAAGCCAAGGGGCAATAGTGCCTGCTGCAGGGCATAGACCAACTGGCGCAACGCCTGCGGCTCATGCTCTGGGGCGAGTAATAAAACCCCCGAGCGGCGCCAGATATCCAGGCGATCCAGCGGCACCCGCAAAGGCTCGCCCGGCGTTGGCACACTCGCGGCGGCAGCGCAGATGGCCGGGATCTGCGTCACGGCCACTGCGCCAAGAAACATCAGGGTCAGATGAAAGTTCTCCGCAGGCACCGGGCGCCCGCTGCGCAGCTCAAGCGCACTGCGCCATTGGGCTATAGCGCGGCGTTGCGCCGGGGCGCAGGGCAGCGCAAAAAACAACCGCTTGGACGGTTCTGCCGGTTCGCGGGCTTGGTAACTCATGCCTTGTACCTCTGCTGGTAGTGAAGCAAAGAACTCGGGCGAGGGGCAGGCCATGATTGATTGGAGTCGTTTAAGGCGGGTAGGTCGCGAATGGCTGTAGCCGGTCTAGAACATCTATAAAATCAGGGGCGATTTAGCAAGTCGCCTGGGCATCTACCGGGTGGGAAATGCTTCGCAGTTTCCCACCCGACGCGATCTCGGGAGTTCTGTAGGGTGGGCAATCTTTATTTGTCCACCCGCTCTGCGCCAGGCAGCTGCGGGTCGGCTCCAGCCCTTCGCGCGCGGTAGTTGCCCGCAATCAAAATGCCTTGTTAATGCTCAGCGCAACCGATTGGGTCGTGACGCTGCCGGACGTGCTGCCGATCAGTGTTCCGGTGTAGGTCTTGGTCGGCGTCGGGTTGGTGAAGGGTTCGCTGTAGCGGGCGGTGCGGTTCTCGGTTACGGCGTAGTTGTAGCTGAAGTCTAGGAACCAGGAAGAGTCCAGAAAGTAAGTGCCGCCCAGTGTGCCAATCCCGCCATGGGACCACTGCGAGCTGGAAAAATTGGTCGGTTGTACGGAAATGTCGGTGCGTGTGCCGTTGATGTCGGCAAAGCCAATCAAACCATCAATTTCGGTATTGATTTGCGACAGGGTTGGGCCCGCGCCCGCGTAGACAAAGCCATTGGCAAAGGAATGGCCGATATAGGGTACGAGAGATATCTGGTGCTTAATTTCGGTTTCAAACGAATGCACCACGGCATTGCCGGTAAAGGCCGTGGTGCCGAAAGCACCGTACTGGGGAATCAGAAAGTTTTTGGTGGTAGAACTGGTCGATAAATAGGTGTACGAAAATTTAGCCCCCCACAGCCATTGGCTGTTGTCGAAGTGCTGGAAGTAGCCCAGTTGCAGCGCCGGGGAAAGTGACGACTGGGAATCCATGCTCAGATCAACCGCTGGCCCGCCCGCAGACCCTGACGCGAGCAGGGCGCCACTGGTGGTGTCGTAGGTGTCGGAAATGCCGGTGGCCTGGATGTCCTGATCATTAAAATCCACTGAATTGGCGCTGGCGCCAAAGCCGATATACAGGGCGGAATCCGGCATCTTGGATGCGGCTAACGACTCGGCACTCGCATTGCTGCTCGACACGGCGAGCAGTGCGCAACCCAGCGCCAATAGGCTGCGGCGCAATTGAACGGGCAGTCCTGCGGATGTTGGTCTCGGCATAATGTTTTTACTCAGTTGGGGCTAGGAGTCTAAGTCGATGGCCTGAGCGGCGATCAACTCAGCGGGGCGGCTGGCTGGCCATTGGAGCAAGTACGGCTGTTGGGCCGCGATCAATAATGGCGGTTGATCTGTACGGGCCGGCACACTAGAGCAGCAGCGTTGCGCTATCGGGCAAGTGGTTGGCAGATCAATAGCGCGATAAACCTGTGCCGGGCCAAGTTGACCCTAGCAGTGGGCCGCGCATCCAGCCAGTCAGACAAAAGTACTAGCGTACTAGTGGCAGTCAGTGCCTGCGCCGGATGCAGGCACTGTCGGCGGGCGCCGGCTTAACGGGCGAGCAAGCGGATGATGGCCGGATAGCTGTTGGGCAGCAGGCGTGACAACCAGTGCAGGGTGCTGGATTTGTTGCCGGTGAGAATCCGCCGTTTGCCACTGAGCACGCCCTGGATGATGTCGGCGGCGCATTCTGCCGGCGGGGTGATCAGCATTTTATCGCCCAGCTTGCCGAAGATAGATTCTTCCTTGCCGGCCGCTTGGACCATGCGTGCGGCCTTCTCGATGTTGGTTTTGATCCCGCCGGGATGCACGCACACCGCCCGTACTCCGCTGCCTTCCAGCTCGGTCCAGAGGCATTCGGTAAAGCCACGCACACCGAACTTGGAGATGTTGTAGGCGCCTTGCAAGGGGAAACCCACCAGGCCAAACACGCTGGAGATGTTGACGATGCAGCCATCCCGTTGCGCCAGCATCATCGGCAGGAAGGCCTTGGTACCGTAGATCACGCCCCACAGGTTGATGCCGATCTGCCACTCGAATTCTTCGATGCTGGTGTGGGCGATGGTGCCGACCAGGGCAGCGCCGGCGTTGTTGATCAGCAGGTGCGCGGTGCCAAAATCGCGCTGCACTTCTTGCGCATGGGCAAACACCGCCTCGCGTGACGACACGTCGACGCTGTAGCCGCGCGCCTCGCAGCCGGCGGCCAGCATGGCCAGGGTTTCATCCAGCCCCACTCGGTTAACGTCCGACAGCGCCAGACGGGCGCCGGCCGCGGCAAACTGCAGCGCCAGTGCCCGGCCAATCCCTGAGCCTGCGCCGGTAATGACCACCACGCGATTACGAAATTCACTGCCACTCATTGTTATTCTCCTGGTTGCTTGTGCCGAGGTTTGCGGATTTGACTGGCTGAAGTTATACCCGATCAGGCGTTGAGGCGGGTGGCGTGGCTGGCACGGATCAGGTCTGCGGTCTTCTCGGCGATCATCATCGAGGGGGCGTTGGTATTGCCACCGATCAGGGTTGGCATGATCGAGGCGTCCACCACCCGCAAGCCTTGCAGGCCGTGCACGCGCAACTCGGCATCGACCACTGCCAGCGGGCCCTGGCCCATCATGCAGGTGCCCACCGGGTGGTAAACCGTATCGCTGCGCTCGCGCAGGATCTGCCGAATTTGCTCGTCGCTGCGCACGTTTTCTGTGTGCAACTCGGCATGCCGCTGCTCGGCTAAGGCCGGGGCATCCATGATCTGGCGGGTCAGCTTGAAGCCTTTAACCATGGCTTCGAGGTCGTCCGGTTCGCCGAGAAAGTTCGGGTCGATCAATGGCGAATCTTCCGGGTTGGCGCTGCGCAGTTTCACCGTGCCGCGACTCTTTGGCCGTAGCAGGCACACGTGGCAGGAGTAGCCGTGGCCCAGGCGCAGGGTGCGGGCGTGGTTTTCCACCAGGGCGGTGGCGAAGTGCAGTTGCACGTCCGGTGCCGGCAGGGCCGGATCGGTCTTGAGAAAGGCGCCGCCCTCGGCGACGTTGCTGGTCAGCATGCCGCGTCGGCCGTTCAGATAGCGCCAAAATTCCTTGAGCATGCGCAGGCTGCCGCGCAGCGACAGGCCGAACAAGTCGTGGCTCTTGGCCCGATAAATAAACACAAAGTCCGGGTGATCCTGCAGGTTCTGGCCGACGCCGGGCAGGTGCAGCACTGGCTCGATGCCGACCTGGCGCAGCTGGGCGCTGTCGCCCACTCCCGAGAGCAGCAGCAGTTGCGGCGACTGAAAGGCGCCGGCGCTGAGCAGCACTTCATGGCGGGCGCGAACCTGGAGAATCTGCCCGTCTTTACCGTACTCCACGCCCGTGGCGCGCTTGTCTTCGAACAACACCCGGCGCGCGGCGGCGCCAGTGATCACCTGGAGGTTGGGCCGGTGCAGGTGCGGCTGCAGGTAGGCGCGCGCCGCGCTGCAACGCTCGCCGTTGATCTGGGTGACCTGATAGATGCCGGCGCCTTCCTGTTGAGCGCCGTTAAAGTCGCGAATCAGTGGGAAGCCGGCTTGTTTGGCGGCGTCCACAAAGTGTTGCTGAAAGGGGTTGTCGGTGCGCAGTTCGGCCACGTTGAGCGGCCCGCCCTGACCGTGGAAGCGGTCACGCAGGGTCTGATTGTTTTCCGAACGGATGAAGTAGGGCAGCACCTCGTCATAGGACCAACCCAGGTTGCCCAGCGCCGCCCAGTGGTCGTAGTCCCAGCGATGGCCACGGATATACACCATGGCATTCAGGCCGCTGGAACCGCCGAGCATCTTGCCCCGTGGCTGATAGCCAATCCGCCCATTCAGCCCCGGCTGCGGCACTGTCTCCAGGGCCCAGTTGTTCAGGCGGGTCGGCATCATCGCCACCATGCCCATGGGCACCTTGACTACCTGACTGTCGCCGGTGCCGCCGGCTTCGAGCAGGCAGACACTGATGTGCGGGTCTTCGCTCAGGCGCGCGGCCAGCACGCAACCGGCGGAACCGCCGCCCACAATCACATAATCGAACTCAGGCATGGAGAGGTTTTCCTCGGGTGGATGGGGAGTCTTTGCAGCATAGGATTTAAATGCCGATCGCCAAGCGTGTTTCTGTGCGGCAAGCCCGCACAGCATCGCGGCTAAAGCCCCTCCTACCAGAGCGGGCTGCGGCAGTGGGTAATATTTGCCGGTGCTTGCACGAATGTTTCGCGGTGCCCTTTGTTACCAAAAGCCGCTCCTACCGGGGCTGGCCAGTCGATGGAATTGCTGCAGGTGCCGGGCTTTTGTAGGAGCGGATTTATCCGCGATGGGCCGCAGCAGGCAACAGCAATATCAAGACTGACGGCCTCTTACGAAAGGCTGTCTGCACGCTTAACAGGAGCATAGTGTGGTCAGTTTTGTAGGGTGGGCTTTAGCCCACCAGCGCTGGATAAGAGCCAAGGTGGGCTAAAGCCCACCCTACGTTTTGCATTCAGCAGGTAACTGCTGCAGAACCTAATCAATCTGTTCTCACGCCACACTGGGCTGTGCGTCCAACAGCTCGGCGGGCTGCGGTTGGCTGGCGCAGGTGACGAACTCGTAGTCCTCATCGCGCACTCGCCGAGTCTGCAACCAAAAGCGCCAGGTGGCGCCCGGCCAGATCAGTACGTTCTTGCCACCGGCCTGCTGATACCAGCTGCTGCAGCCGGATGACCAGGCGGTGCCGACAAACCTGGCCTGCAGTTTCTGGTTGAACTCGCGCTGCACCTGCGGCTTCACATCCAGGTAGTCGGCGCCTTTCTCCTGCAGGCGCTTGAGGCACTGCAAGACGTAATGCACCTGGGCTTCGATCATAAAGATGATTGAGTTGTGACCCAGGCCGGTATTCGGGCCGACCAGTTGGTAGAGGTTCGGAAAGCCGGTCACAGTGGTGCCGTAATAGGCTTCGGCGGACTCTTGCCAGTCCTGCATCAGGTCGTGGCCGGGCAGGCCTGTGCAGGGGAAATCCTTCATGTAAATCCGCGGGTCGGTGACGAAACCGGTGCCGAGGATGATGCAATCGGCCGGCAGCTCGCGGCCATCGCGCAGCACCACCGAGTGTTCGCGCAGCTCTTTAATGCCCTCGCTGATCAACTCGACGTTGTCGCGGTTAAACATCGGCAGCCACTTGTTGGAAATCAGGATGCGTTTGCAGCCGATCAAATAGTTCGGCGTCAATGCCTTGGCCAGCGCCGGGTTCTTGACCTTGGTGGTGATAAACAGCTCGGCCAGTTTTTGCAAAACCCCCGCCAGGCGTGGCGCGAACAGCGGCCAAACCCGCGACTCGTTGCTCCAGTACAGGCGGGCGCGGTGCAGGAAACGGGTGAAGGGCAGGCGGGCAAACAGGCCTTTCTCCCAGTCGGCGTAGCTGCGCTCATCCCGCGGGATTACCCAGGCCGGGGTGCGCTGCAGAATATTCAGCTTGGCCACCTTGGCGGCGATTTCCGGTGCGTACTGGATGGCGCTGCCGCCGGTGCCGATCGAGACTACCTGCTTGCCGGTCAGGTCGTAGTCATGGTCCCAGTGCGCCGAGTGGAAGAGCTTGCCCTTGAAGTTTTCCTGCCCGGGCAGTTTCGGAATCGACGGCACATGCAACGGGCCCGAGGCCAGCACTACATGGCGGGCGACAAACTGCTCGCCGGCGCTGGTATCCACCGTCCACAGCGCCTTGGCCGGATCGAAGTGCATGCCGCAGACTTCGCGCTTGAAACGCACGAAAGGGCGGATGCCGAATTTTGCCGTGGTATCCAGAATGTACTGCTGGATCTCCTGCCAGCCGGCGTAACGCTTGCTCCAGTCGCTTTTTGGCGCGAAGGAGAACGAGTACATGTGCGACTGCACATCGCAGGCCGCGCCCGGGTAGCTGTTCTCGCGCCAGGTGCCGCCGACTTCCTCGGCTTTTTCCAGAATCACGAAGTTGTCGTTGCCGGCTTCGCGCAACTTGATGGCCATGCCCAGGCCGCCAAAGCCTGAACCTATGATGAGCACATCGACAGTCTTGGGATTGCTTGCGGCTTGCGCTGAGTTGTTCATAGGCACCTGGGCAGGATAAGTTTCAACCTGGTCAGTCTAGGTGTGGCTGGCGGGTGTCGATATGCTAGGGTTGGGTATAAATTGACAATTTCGGCAAGATAATAAAATCAATATGGCCAGTCACCCGATCCTCGGACTCATCTACATCATCAACAGCCTGCGCAAGCAGGGGGTGGACACCCGCGCGTTATTGCAGCGCCATGGCCTGGACCTTGACCATCTGGCCCTTGATGCCCGTATCGACCGCAGCCTGGAACTGCGGCTGCTCTGCGAGCTGGCCCAGGAACTGCGCGAGCCCAGCATCGGCTTGAGCATCGGCAATGGTTTTGGCTTTGCCGGCTATGGCCCGTTCAGCCTGCTGCTGCTGACCTGCGACACGGCTCAGGAGGTGATCCATTGCGGCTTGCGCTATCAACAACTGACCTACCTGTTCAGTGAACTGAGCTTCCAGGCCGGGGATAAAATCAGTGCGCTGACGCTCAGCACCCTGCCGCTGGCCGAGCCGGCGCGGCGGCTGATGATCGACATGCAGATGGCCGGCATCTACAAGATGATCCGCGACATTCAAACCAACTTGAACATGGACCTGTATGCCATTCAGGTCGACCTGCCGTATCCCAAGCCAGCCGAGGCCCAGCTGTATGAGCAGTTTTACGGCTGCCCGGTGCAGTTTGACGCCAGCCTCGCGCGGTTTTGGATGCGCAACGAACACCTGCAGCTACGCCTGCCCAGTGGCGATCGCAGCGCCAATGCGCTCTACCGCCGGCAGTGCGACCAACTGCTACTGGGCCTGCAGCAGGAGCAGGCCAGCGGTAACTCGGCCGATCAGGTGCGTGCGCATCTGAATCTGTTCACCGCCGGCTTTCCGGCGGCCCGCGAGGTGGCGGCGGCCCTGGGGTTTTCCGAGCGGACTTTGCGCCATCAGCTGCGCACTCAGGGCACCTCGTTCCGGCGCATCCTCGAAGAACTGCGCTTCGCGCGCGCGCGGCAATTGCTCGAAAGCAGCCAGCTGTCGGTAGAGGCCATCGCCGGGCAACTGGGTTATGCCGAGTCGGCGGCCTTTATTCACGCCTTCCAGCGCTGGTCGGGCTGCACCCCGGCGCTCTATCGCCGCCAGCAACAGCAGGGCCAGGTGCCGGCTGCGGAGTGAGCGCACCACTCACGCAAACTCGAGCACCTCATGCAGCGCTTTGCGTGGCTTTTGTTGCCAGTTGCCGGCAGCAGGGCGGGCGTTAATTGCACGAACCCAGCGAGATGCCGTTGGATCTGCGTTTAGGGGGGCGGCCTTTCGCGAGAGCGTGGACGCCCCGCCTTTCAGGCCGCGGTATCAGTCAGTGGCCTTTTCCGTGGTGCTTGTGATGACGCTGCCAACCGTCCCAGTGGTGATAACCGCCATCGTAGTAATAGTAACGATGATGACCATGACCGTAACCTGGGTCGTAATAGATACAGCCAGCGGTTATGGCGATGAAAGCTGCAAGGGCGAGTGTAGAAATGTGCTTTAGCATGGATTTCTCCAAAACTAAGTGGGCTCACTGTATTCGACCGTCAACCAGTGAAATGGTTGAATGGGGCGGCCTGTTGCTGCGTCGACCGAGGCAGACGAGGCGGCGGATGGACATGCTCAAAGGGAGTCAGTAACGTGCCGCCAGCGCATGTCGTTGTTCTCCCCGGGTATGTCGAATTGCAAAATTCGACACTCGGCTGATCAAGGCGTTAGTCATGTACAAGGAAGGTTGGCAGATACCAGTGGCTGAAAATATAACGCCGCCTGTGTCGTGTATTTATAATTAAGCTTATATGGACTACTGCATGCTTTTTACCGAAGTGGCACTGCTTGATGAACTGCTGGAGCGTTATGCTTCTGTACTGGGTGATGATTTAACTGCTTATCGAAATCACACTTATCGGGTTATGAATTTTTGTTCGGCACTTTCCGCCAATAACACTCCCGAACAGCTTCAGAAAATGGCTATAGCCGCTGCCTTTCATGATATGGGCATCTGGACTGATCGCACGTTTGACTATCTGGAACCTTCTGAAAAACTTGCTAAAGCCTATCTGGCTCAGAGCGGTAATGAAGATTTGACCCCTGAGGTAGTGGCTATGATATCGGCACATCATAAAATCACCGCCTACCAGGCAGGTCCTGATTCCCTTGTTGAGTCCTTCCGCAAAGCGGACTGGATCGATGTATCAAAGGGGCTGATAACTTTTGGACTTCCGCGCACATTGGTACGTGAAGTGCTGTGTGCATTTCCCAACGCGGGCTTTCACAAGCGTCTAGTCCAGCTCTCCTTTAAGCGGCTGCTAACTCACCCCTTTAGCCCGCTGCCCATGATGCGTCTATGAAATCAGCGGCTTGGCTTTAAGCGCCGCTACCGCTGGCCAGCGGTTGCAATCGCTCTTAACCGGCAAGCCATGGCTGGCAACTGCCGGCTAGACGCGGCTCATGGACATGGCCACAGGGAATCAGTAACGTGCCGGCAGCGCATGTGGTTTTTCTCCCCGCTTTATGTCGAATTACAAAATCCTACATTCAAGCTGATCAAGGAGTTAGTCATGTGCAAGGAGCGTTAATAGGCACAAATGGCTGAAGATGTTATGCCGTGTGTGTCGTCTACTTATGGTTAGGCTGCAAAGCCAAGGAATTGTGCAAATGGAGCGAAGTTATTTTTTAACACTGTGCCTGTTAATTCTTCACCAGATTGATGCTGCTTTTTGGCGCGAGTGGGAGATGTTTTATCTACCTGGGGGTGTCCAGTTTTATCTGGTATTTAATATCCTGATCATTCCGGTCGTACTGCTTGGCTATAAGCACGTAGTTCAGTCTGACGCAAAGGCTATTGTTTTCGCTAAACTCTGCGCGTCGCTTGGGGTGCTAACATTTGTAATTCATTCCGGCTTTGCTTTGGCAGGCTTTGAGCAGTTTCATTTACCATTATCAATGGCCATAATTTTACTCTGTTTGCTAAGCTCGCTTTGGCAGTTCACCGAGATACGAAAATTTACCAAGCGTCCCATTGCAGCCTAACAAACGGTCGAAATCGTTCGTTTCGCTCTCTGAGCCTGCGTGCCGCGGCCCCTTAATCTAGGCGTTAGGCACTCATGCCATCTTGTTTTTGCGGAGAATAAAATATGCCAAGCATAGTCGCATGGACCTTGTTCATCTTGGGCGTCGCCCATGTTCCATTCGGTATTATCAAGTTCAGAACATCATTCGGCGAAGCCGTAAGTGCTGGCTTCGTTAATCAGTTCAAAATGCATGAGGCTCGACGTACTGCACTTTGGTTTACCATTTTGGGGCCGCTTTTAATGCTCGCGGGGCACACTGCCATTTATGCTGTAGACGTTGGTGACCTCGCGCTACTCAAAATCGTTGGGATCTACGTGTTCGCCACTTCAATTATTTGCGTCATTGCGGTTCCAAAGTCAGGGTTCTGGGCAACGCTCTTGGTCTCTCCGCTGCTCATCGCGGCGGGATATGGCTTGCTTCCTTAACGCGCATCGAGGCCTAACAAACGGTTCAAGCCGTCCGCTGCGCTCACTCGGGACGAGCTAACGTCAGGCCCTTAGCCAAACCTTATGCACTAAGAGCGCGTGACAGGCTCTTGTTAAATATTTTAAGCTGGTGTTATTCGAGAATTTACAAGCTGAGTAGAAAGTATGAATCGTCGTAAAAAGATAAGTCAGTTATTAAAGGCTCATGCCAAAAAGGCCAGTGCCAAATTGGCGCCAAAAAGTAAGTCTAACTATATTAGTAAAGCTGATCGATTGAAATTGGCTGCTGAGCCCGCTCAAGACCCAATTATTTCTTCTGAGATTTGATCTGTATCTTAGGTGTCAAGGCGTCTCTATACAGCGACTGTTAAGGTGCTCTGTGCGGGTACGCATAACCAGGCGCTGAAATCGCTCATTTCATTCGCTGAAACGGCATGCTGCCGCCCCTTAGCTTAGTCGTTAGGCCGAGCCATCCAAAAAAAACGAGTGCACCATGAGAATAAATACACTTGAACAACTTCGTGCTATTTACCCGGAACCTAAAGAGCGAGCAGTAAAAAAACAGCTCTCCTTTCTCGACGCGCATTGCCAAAAATTCATCCAGCTTTCGCCGTTTGTCGTCGTCGCAAGCTGCAACTCAGTGCAAGCAATGGATGCCTCCCCAAGGGGCGGAGCGCCAGGTTTTATCAAGGCGCCTAATGAGAAAACACTACTTATTCCAGATGCGCCGGGAAATAACCGACTAGACACGCTCGAAAACATTATAGGGACAGGGACTATTGGCCTTATTTTCATCATTCCCGGCATTGATGAGACGTTACGTGTCAACGGCACCGCACATTTGTCGTGCGCAGAAGAACACATTCAGTTTTTCGCGAACGAGAAGCGCCGTCCCAAACTGGTAATTGAAGTTATGGTTGTCGAGGCGTATCTACACTGTGCCAAAGCGCTTATGCGTTCAGCACTCTGGGAGCCCGTCTCTCGTGTAAATCGATTGCTCCTGCCGACCATGGGGCAAATGATTAATAGTCAAATAGGCATAGAAACCGCACCCGAAACCCAAGAAGAAATGATTGCTCGGTATGCAGTCGATCTGTAGCCATAACACAGTTGAAACCACTGGCTTATTTGGTTTTAGGGCGGGTCTTGCCGTCCCTAAATATATTTGTTAAATGCACAAGAGATTTGCCTTTATGGAATGGAATCCGCTAGTCCCTGAGTTAGTCGTCAACAGCTACGCAGCTTCGAAAAAATTCTATATCGAAGTTTTCGGTTTCAGACTTCTGTTTGAACGGCTGGAAGATAACTTTGGTTACTTTGATATCAATGGTGCTCAGGTGATGTTGTTGCAAACGCCGGGCGCCGAGCTTTATCAGATTGACCGTCCGGGTCCGAACGGTAAGGGCCTGCACTTTCAGGTCGTGTTGGAGTCAATCGCCGAGTTGCTGGCCCGCTTGCAGGCTGCAAGCATTGTGCTGGCCTCGCCAATAACGGAAGAGTGGTATCGCGCCGCTGATATAGCACACGGCCAGCGGGAATTTTTCGTGGCCGATCCTGACGGCTATTTATATCGGTTCTTCGAATATATCGGCGAGCGTGCTGCCTGAGGCTTAATTGTTGGGCCCAGTCTGCAACCCCGCGCCATCCAACCCTGAGGTCACTATGAACGGAAATCTACTGCTGCTGCCTGTGCTTCTTCAGGTTGTTGTCACCTTGGCGGCCTACATTCTTTTGAGTCGTGCGAAGACCACAGCCGCCAAGGCGGGCCTGGTCGATGAGGCGCGCCGTGGCCTGCATGATGACGCCTGGCCGGATGCGGTGCGGCAAATCAACAACAACATCCGCAACCAGTTTGAGTTGCCGGTGCTCTTCTATGTGCTGGTGCTGTGTTTATGGGGCCTGGGTGCCACTGGGTGGTTTGTGCAAGCTGTGGCGTGGCTGTTCGCACTGAGTCGCGTGCTGCATCTGTATGTCCATGCCGGATCAAACTACGTCCCCCTGCGCCGCAGGGTATTTATGTTTGGATTTTTAATGGTGGTGATTTTGTTGGGCGCGGTGGTCTTTGCGTTGCTATCAACTTAGCGTCGTCAAGGTTGGGTTTAAGCTTTTGCTTGCCTTCGTTGCAGTGAATAAATTCTATCTGTACCCGTTATAGGTCCTGACCGACTCTCTAGGGTGGCTTCAGCCACCGTCCCTGAGTACCCAATATTGGTGGGCTAAAGCCCACCCTACGCAAAGCCCCCACACCGATAACTCAGCCTTCCGCTCGGCACGAGTCATGCGCCGGTTTAACCCGGCGGTTTTGCGCTTTTGTGGCCAACCGCGACCGCACTCCTGGTGAGTGCTGGCTGCGCCGTATCTAGCTGATCCACCGCGAAATTTACGTTTTCTTTACGCGGTCCCAAGCCTCTGGCAATCGAACCTTTACGCCACTTGCTCTGAGAATGAATCCACGCGCTATCCAAGCGTAATTCGGAGCAGATCACAGATGAGCATTCTCGATGGGTTGTCCCTAGGCTTGGCCGCGGGACTTTTTATCTATTTGTTGGTCGCGCTGCTGCGCGCCGATCGTAGCTAGGAGGCGCCATGCAAGTTCAAGATTACTGGCTAATGCTGGCCTTTTTCATCCTGGTGCTGGCGCCAGCACCCTTCCTCGGACGCTACCTGTATCGGGTGATGGAAGGGCAGAAGAACCTGCTCAGCCCGCTGCTGCAGCCGGTCGAGCGGCTTTGTTATCGCCTCTCGGGGGTAGATGAACGCGCCGAGCAAAACTGGAAAACCTATACCCTGGCCTTGTTGGCCTTTACTGCCGTCAGCCTGCTGGTGCTGTTCAGCATTCTGATCATGCAAGGCAGCTTGCCGCTTAATCCGCAGCAGCTACCGGGCATGGAATGGACGCTGGCGTTCAACACTGCGGTGAGTTTTGTCACCAACACCAACTGGCAGGCTTACAGCGGTGAAGCATCGCTGAGCTATTTCAGCCAGATGATTGGTCTGACGGTGCAAAACTTCGTCAGCCCGGCGGTTGGCTTAGCGGTGCTGGTGGTGTTCTGCCGGGGTATCTCGCGCAAGTCCACCCACAACCTGGGTAACTTCTGGGTCGACCTGACCCGCGCCACCCTCTACGGCCTGCTGCCGTTCTGCCTGGTTCTGGCGTTGTTGCTGGTCTGGCAGGGTGTGCCGCAAACCTTTATCGATTACGCCCACGCCCTGACGCTGCAAGGCGCCGACCAGACCATTCCACTCGGGCCGGCCGCCAGCCAGATCGCCATCAAGCAATTGGGCACCAACGGTGGCGGTTTCTTCGGCGTCAACTCGGCGCACCCGTTCGAGAACCCGACCGCCTGGAGCAATCTGTTCGAAGTGGCTTCGATCATTCTGATTCCGGTGGCGTTGCTGTTCACCTTCGGTCACTACGTCAAGGACCTGCGCCAGAGCCGCGCGCTGCTGGCCAGCATGTTGATTCTGTTTGTGCTCGGCCTGGGTGTGACTACTTACTCCGAGTTGCAGCCTAACCCGGCATTCAGCGCCTTGCCGATTGAGCAAGTGGGTTCGCTGGAAGGTAAGGAAAGCCGCTTCGGTACTGTTGCCTCCAGCCTCTGGGCAGTGACCACCACGGCCGCTTCCAATGGCTCGGTGAATGCCATGCACGACAGCTTCAGTCCGCTGGGTGGCATGGTGCCGATGTTCAACATGATGCTCGGTGAGGTGATCTTCGGCGGCGTCGGTGCGGGGCTGTACGGCATGTTGCTGTTCGTGCTGATTGCGGTGTTCCTGGCCGGTTTGATGATCGGCCGCACCCCGGAATACCTCGGCAAGAAGCTCGAGGCCCGTGAAGTACGACTGCTGGTCTTCACCCTGCTGGTGATGCCGGTCGGCGTCTTGGTGCTGGGTGCGTTGGCGGCCAGTCTGCCATTTGCCGCAGCCTCGGTGAGCAACCCAGGCGCCCACGGTTTCAGTCAGATTCTCTACAACTACACCTCGGGTGCAGCCAACAACGGTTCGGCCTTTGGTGGCTTCGGTGCTAATACGCCGTACCACAACCTGATGATTGGTCTGGCGATGCTGATTGGCCGCTTCGGTTACATCCTGCCGATTCTGGCGATTGCCGGCAGCCTGGCGGCGAAGAAGCGCGCGCCGATTGGCAGCAACAGTTTCCCCACTCACGGCCCGCTGTTTGTCACCTTGCTGACCCTGACCATTTTGCTGATCGGCGGTTTGACCTTCCTGCCGGCACTGGCCCTCGGCCCGGTCGCCGAACACCTTGGCTCGTTGGCTCAATAAGGACATGCACATGAATGCGCAGACTCAGGCGTTGATTAACGCCAAGCACCACTCTAAACAACAGGCCAAAACCAGCCTGGCGGCGCTGTGGCAGCCGGCGCTGAAACAGGCCTTCGTCAAGCTCGATCCACGCCAGCTGGTGCGCTCGCCGGTGATGCTGGTGGTCGAGCTGACGGCCGTGGTCACGACCTTGCTGTGCTTTGTTCCTGCTTCTCAAACAAGCGCTGGACAGGTATCCACTGGCCTGGCGGTGCAAATCGCCCTCTGGCTGTGGTTCACCGTGCTGTTTGCCAACTTTGCCGAAGCCCTGGCGGAGGGCCGTGGCAAGGCCCGCGCCGACAGCCTCAAGGCTGGCAGTCAGGGCCTGAGCGCACGCAAGCAAATCAGTCCGGGCAAGTACCAGACCGTGGCGGCCAGCAGCCTGCGCCGTGGCGACCTAGTGCGGGTTGAGTGTGGCGAACAGATTCCCGGTGACGGTGAGGTGATCGAAGGTATAGCCGCGGTCAACGAAGCGGCGATTACCGGTGAATCGGCTCCGGTGATTCGTGAATCCGGTGGTGACCGCTCTGCGGTCACCGGCAACACAGGGGTGGTCTCGGACTGGTTGCTGGTGCAGATCACCGCCAACCCCGGCGAGTCGACCCTGGACCGGATGATCGCCCTGGTGGAAGGCGCCAAACGGCAGAAAACCCCTAACGAGGTGGCGCTGGATATCCTGCTGATCGGCCTGACGCTGATCTTCCTGTTGGTGGTCGCGACCCTGCAGCCGTTCGCCCGTTACGCCGGTGGCGACCTGCCGCTGGTGTACCTGGTGGCGCTGTTGGTCACGCTGATTCCGACCACCATTGGTGGCCTGTTGTCGGCCATCGGCATCGCCGGCATGGACCGCCTGGTGCGGCTGAACGTGATCGCCAAGTCGGGCCGGGCAGTAGAGGCGGCCGGTGACGTGCATGTGTTGCTGCTGGATAAAACCGGCACCATCACCTTCGGCAACCGCCGTTGCAGCGCGATGATCAAGGCACCGGGCGTGTCCACCACCGACCTGGCGCAAGCGGCGTTGCTGGCATCCTTGGCCGATGACACGGCTGAGGGCAAGTCGATTGTCGAGTACCTGCGCGGCCTGCATCCGATGCAAGAGCCTGCGCGTGATGCGATCAAGGTGATTCCCTTCACCGCCGAAACCCGTTTATCCGGGGCCGACTGGGATGGTCATATCTACCGCAAAGGCGCCGTCGATTCGGTACTCAACTACCTCAATTTGAGCCGCGCCGAAGTGCCGCCAGCCCTGGCCCGTGAAGTCGAGAAAATCGCCCAGAGCGGTGGTACTCCGCTGCTGGTAGCTGGCGACGGTCAGTTGCTCGGCGCCATCCACCTCAAAGACGTGGTTAAACCGGGCATTCGCGAGCGTTTCGCTGAGCTGCGGGCCATGGGCATTCGTACCGTTATGGTGACCGGCGACAACCCGCTGACCGCCGCCGCGATCGCTGCCGAAGCCGGTGTCGATGACTTTATTGCCGAAGCCACCCCGGAGCGCAAACTGCAGCGCATCCGCACC
Organism: Pseudomonadales bacterium RIFCSPLOWO2_12_59_9; assembly: GCA_001830395.1. Lineage (GTDB taxonomy): Bacteria > Pseudomonadota > Gammaproteobacteria > Pseudomonadales > Pseudomonadaceae > Aquipseudomonas. The sequence continues at coordinate 31,673 of MHZN01000223.1, forward strand.
GAACAGGCCGAAGGCAAGATGGTTGCCATGTGCGGTGATGGTGCCAACGACGCACCGGCGCTGGCCCAGGCCGACGTTGGTATGGCGATGAACGATGGCACCCAGGCCGCCCGCGAGGCCGCCAACCTGGTCGACCTGGACAGCGACCCAACCAAGCTGCTCGACGTGGTGCAGGTCGGCAAGGAATTGCTGGTGACCCGTGGCGCGCTGACCACCTTCTCGGTGGCCAACGACATCGCCAAGTACTTCGCCATCCTGCCGGCGCTGTTTGCCGGGATTTATCCGCAGCTTGGCGTGCTCAATCTGATGCGCCTGCACAGCCCGCAGAGCGCGATTCTCTCGGCGATCGTGTTTAACGCGCTGATCATCGTCGCGCTGATCCCGCTGGCCCTGCGCGGGGTACGGGTGCAGGCGCTGGATGCGGCCAGTTTGTTGCGACGCAACCTGCTGATCTACGGCCTGGGCGGCATCATCGCGCCCTTTATCGGGATCAAGCTGATTGACCTGCTGCTGGTGGCGATTGGCTTGGTGTAATCAGCCAGTCGATCCATGTTGCGCAACGGTGGACAAGCTCAGGCTTGTCCACCCAACGATGAAATTCGGAGAATGATCATGCTTAAACAACTTCGTCCCGCCGTGAGTCTGTTGGCCCTGCTGACACTGGTTACCGGGGTGGTGTATCCGCTGACAGTCACCGGCATTGCCCAGGTGGTGTTCCCGGCGCAAGCCAACGGCAGCCTGGTCAAGGATGGCAAGGGTGAGGTGCGCGGCAGTGCGTTGCTGGCGCAGTCCTTTAGTGGCGCCGAGCAACCCGGCATTGGCCGAACGTATCGCCACCGATGCCGCGCAGCTCAGCGTTGCCGGCCAGGGCGCGGTGCCAATGGCGCTGCTGACCACCTCCGGCAGCGGCCTCGATCCGCACTTGCCGCCGGCTGCTGCGCGTTATCAGATTGCCCGTATCGCCGCCGCTCGTGGCGTACCCGTGGAGTCGCTGGAGCGGCTGCTGGTGCAACACACCGAGAAACCCATGGTGGGCCCAGCGGTGGTCAATGTGCTGGCTCTAAACCTGGCCCTGGCCGACAATCGCCCCCTGGTTAACCCTGAGTAAATCCCATGAGTGATGCCGTACGCGCCGATGCTCTGCTGGCCGAGATGCCCAAGGATGGGCGGGGCCGGCTGAAAGTTTTTCTCGGTGCGGCGCCCGGCGTCGGCAAGACCTTTGCCATGCTGCAAGCCGCCCAGACGCAGCTGGCCCAAGGTGTCGACCTGCGCGCCGGGGTGGTGGAAACCCATGGTCGGGCCGAGACCGAGGCGCTGTTGGTCGGCGTGCCGCAGCAACCGCAGCGCAACCTCAAGTACCGCGACGTGGCCCTGACCGAGATGGACCTGGACGGCATTCTGGCCAAGCCGCCCAAGCTGTTGCTGGTCGATGAACTGGCCCACAGCAACGTGCCCGGTAGCCGTCACAGCAAGCGCTGGCAGGACGTGCGCGAACTGCTGGAAGCCGGCATCGACATCTACACCACGGTCAACGTCCAGCACCTGGAAAGCCTCAACGATAAGGTCCGTGACATCACCGGCGTGCAGGTGCGCGAGACGGTGCCGGATTGGGTGCTGCAAGAAGCCGATGAAATCCTGCTGATCGACCTGCCGCCGCGTGAATTGCTCGAGCGGCTGCGCGACGGCAAGGTCTATGTGCCGGAGCAGGCGCGGGCGGCCATCGATGCATTTTTCTCGCAGACCAACCTCACCGCGTTGCGTGAGCTGGCCATGCAAACGGCGGCGGCGCGGGTGGATGCCGACCTTAACCGGCGCTATCGCCTGCAAGGTCAGGCTGCGCCGACCCTGCGCGGGCGCTTGTTGGTCGGCATCGATGCCTGCGAGCAAGCCGAACGGCTGGTGCGGCATGCCAGCCGGGTGGCCGAGCGCCGGCATTTGCCCTGGTCGGTGGTACATGTGGACACCGGTGGCGAGCGCGATGAACGCCGCCTGGCCTGTCTGCAGGCCGCGCAACAACTGGCCGAGCGCCTGGGTGGCGAGGTGGTCAGTTTGCGTGCCGGCGAAGTCGCCCAGACTCTGATTGAGCATGCCCGCGAGCGCCGCGCCAGC
>MHZN01000224.1:0-1720 GCA_001830395.1 Pseudomonadales bacterium RIFCSPLOWO2_12_59_9
TGACGCAATTGCGGCAGTTGCAGCAATTGCACCCGCAGAAACAGCGCCAGCATGGCGATATACAAGCCCATCATCACCTGCACACTTTTCGGCGCGCCGGCAAAACCGGCGAAGCGCGACTCCAGCATGGCCACTCCGCTGATCGGCAGTAGCAACACCGTCAGCCACACCCATTGAAAGAAGCGCCGAAACACCTCCAGCCATAGAGTCAGGCGAGCGGGGCCTTGCAGGGCGTTGACCGCCGCGGGGCGCAGGATCATCCAGGCGAAGAACATGCCGCCGACCCAGATCAGGGCGCTGAGTACGTGCAGGGCATAGATAAAGCTGTCGAGGTGCATGGGTAAAGTTCCTGTCTGTCGGTAATGGCTTTGGTGGGCATTATCATAGCCGCCCGGTTAAACTACTGAAAATTTATCCAGCCTTTTGGCCGTTGTAGAACTCCATGCTCAGTACTGAACTTAAGTCGACAATCCAGGGCGCGTATTCGCGCTTTCTAGAAGCCAAAGGCCTTAAAGCGCGTTATGGCCAACGGTTGATGATTGCCGAGGTGGCCAAAGCCTTGGGCTCCATCAGCACCGATGAGGACAACCGCCGCGACGGTGATCCGGCCGTGGTGGTGGTCGAAGCGGGCACCGGCACCGGTAAAACCGTGGCCTATTGCCTGGCCACCATTCCGTTGGCCAAGGCGGCCGGCAAACGGCTGGTGATCGCCACTGCGACTGTGGCGTTGCAAGAGCAGGTGGTGCATAAGGATTTACCCGATATCTTGCGCAACAGCGGGCTTAATTTCAGCTTCGCCCTGGCCAAGGGCCGCGGTCGTTACCTGTGTTTGTCCAAGCTCGATTTATTGCTGCAAGAAGGCCAAGCGCAAAGCGCCACGGCGCAGCTGTTTGCCGAGGAAGGCTTCAGTATTGAGGTCGATGAGCGCAGCCAAAAGCTGTTTACTCAGATGATCGAGAAACTCGCTGGCAATCACTGGGACGGCGACCGCGACAGCTGGTCTGAGGCCCTGGAAGACCCGGATTGGGCGCGCCTGACCACCGATCACAGTCAATGCACCAATCGGCATTGCCCGAATTTCCAGCAGTGCGCCTTTTATAAGGCACGCGAGGGCATGAGCAAGGTCGATGTGATAGTCACCAACCACGACATGGTGCTGGCCGACCTGGCTCTGGGCGGCGGTGCGGTGCTACCGGACCCGCGCGATACCCTCTATGTGTTCGATGAAGGCCATCACCTGCCGGACAAAGCCATCGGCCATTTCGCCCACTTTACCCGGCTACGCTCGACCGCCGACTGGCTGGAGCAGACGGCCAAGAACCTGACCAAGTTGCTGGCTCAGCACCCCTTGCCCGGTGATCTCGGTCGGCTGATCGAACAGGTGCCGGAGCTGGCCCGCGAGATCAAAACTCAACAGCAATTTATGTTCAGCGCCTGCGAGCAGCTAGCCGACTTTCGCGCCGGCGAAGACATGCAGGGCCGCGAACGCCCGCGCCACCGTTTTGTTGGCGGGCTGGTGCCAGAGCATTTGCGTGAGATGGCGATTGAGTTGAAGAAGGGGTTTGCGCGCTTGAACGATCTGTTCACCCGCCTGACCGAGTTGCTGAAAAAAGCCATGGATGGCGAGGTCAGCATTGGCATCGCCAGCCATCAGGCCGAGGAGTGGTATCCGTTGTTTGGCAGCTTGCTGACCCGCGCCCAGGGCAATTGGGAGCTGTGG
>MHZN01000224.1:1729-31208 GCA_001830395.1 Pseudomonadales bacterium RIFCSPLOWO2_12_59_9
GGGAGCTGTGGACGGCCTTTAGCACCGAAGATCCGCAGGACAATCCGCCGATGGCGCGCTGGCTGAGCCTGGCCGAAAGCGGCGCGCAGTTTGATATCGAGGTCAATGCCAGCCCGATTCTGGCCGCCGAGACGCTGCGGCGTAACCTGTGGAATGTCGCCTATGGCGCGGTGGTAACGTCCGCCACGCTCACGGCGCTGGGCACCTTTGATCGCTACAGAATGCGCGCCGGTTTGCCCAAGGGCGCGGTCACCACTGTGGCACCGAGTCCTTTCCAGCATGCCGATGCCGGGGTGCTGCGGGTGCCTGATCTGCGCGCCGATCCGCGGGATTCGGCGGCCCATACGGCGGCGATCATTCGTGAACTGCCGGGCTTGGTGGAGGGTTCGCGCGGCACCTTGGTGCTGTTTTCCTCGCGCAAACAGATGCAGGAAGTGTTCGACGGCCTTGAGCGGGAGTGGCGCAAGCGGGTGTTTATTCAAGGTAACTTGTCCAAGCAAGAGACCCTGAACAAGCACAAGGCGCGGGTCGATAGCGGTGAGGCCAGCGTATTGTTCGGCTTGGCCAGTTTTGCCGAAGGGGTGGATTTGCCCGGTGCCTATTGCGAACACGTGGTGATTGCCAAGATTCCTTTCGCGGTGCCGGATGATCCGGTGGAGGCAGCCTTGTCGGAATGGATCGAGGCCCGCGGCGGCAATCCCTTTATGGAGTTGGCCGTGCCGGATGCCTCGCTGCGTTTGGTGCAGGCTTGCGGGCGTTTGCTGCGCACCGAGGAAGATCGCGGCACCATCACCCTGCTGGATCGGCGAGTGGTGACCCAGCGTTATGGCAAGGCGATTTTGAATGCTTTGCCGCCGTTTCGACGGATTATTGACTGAGTCCGGGCTAACAGGCCGTTGCGAGTCGGCTGGGGCGGGGAAACCTCGTCAGCAAACTGGTTTTTTAGCCTTAGGTTTACAAAGCTGCGGCCTTTGAAAGACAAAACCCGCAGCAGTGCCGCACAATGGCGGTCTTGGCACGCCAGAGGTCCGCTGGCGTGCACATATTTAGTCCAGGAGAGAGTCGCAATGCTGTTGTCTTCCTTTCGTCCGCTGGTTGCCCTGTGTTTTGGCGCGGTATTTTGCGCCCCCGGTGTGCAAGCTGCAGACGGCCAGACGCTGTACAACTTTGTTAAGCCAATGGACGTGGTGCAGGTGGTTACCCGTGACGCCAGTCTGCCGAGCTTGACTGCTGAGGTCAGCAGTGAGGGCGAGATTTTGCGCCGGTTAAGTTTTAACCAAGCCGCGCAGCCGAGTTTGCGGCTGACTCCGCAAAGTGGCAGTTGGGACTGGTCAACCGCCGGCGCCATGAGCCTGCGGGTGCAAAACGCCATGGACTGGGCCTTGACCCTCGAAGTGCAGATTGAAAGCGCCGACGGCAAGGTGCTGCGCACCAGCATCGCGTTGCCGGCCGGGCCTGCGCAAACCTTGTTGGTGCCGCTGCAAGCAAGCTCACCATTGATGCAGGGCATGCGCGCCGGACCGCCGATGCCCTGGCATTACGAGGGTAAAAATGTGCTGTTGGCCAGCACCGTGACCGGCGAGTTACAGGCCAGTCAGGTGGTGGCGGTAAGTCTGTCGTTGAACCAGCCGAATGCCACCCAGAGCATCTTGCTCGGTCGCTTCGGTGTGCAAGAGGTGGCGCCAGTGCAATCCGCAGCGTACGCCAATATAGTCGACGCCTATGGCCAGTACAGCCGCGGCCAGTGGCCGGAAAAAGTCAGCAGCGATGCCCAGCTCAAAGCCGCCGCAGACAAAGAACAAGCTCAACTGAAAAGCTGGCTGAGCCAGCGGCCCAAGCAGGACCAGTTTGGCGGCTTGCTCAGTGGTCCAAGCTTTGAGGCCAAAGGTTTCTTTCGCAGCGAAAAACGTGATGGTCGCTGGTACCTGGTCACGCCCGAAGGTCATCCGTTCTACTCGTTGGGGGTTAACACAGTTACCGCTGACAACAGCCAGACCTATGTAGAAGGCCGCGAGTCGATGTTTGCTGCCTTGCCGAAAGAGGGCGAGGCCTTGGCCAGTTATTTCGGCAGCGCCGATAATCGCAGTGATACGGGCTCAGCTAAAGGGCGGGCGTTTGACCACGGCCGCTGGTTTGATTTTTATGGCGCGAACCTGGAGCGCAGTTACGGCAAGCAACCCCAGGCTAATTGGGTGACCAATACCCTCGATCGTCTGCAAGCCTGGGGCTTTAACACCCTGGGTAACTGGAGCGAGCCGGCGCTAATCGCCGCTCAGCGGGTGCCTTACACCATTCCGCTGTTGATTCATGGCGACTACGCCACCATCAGCACCGGGCTGGATTGGTGGGGCGGCATGCCCGACCCCTTTGATCCACGCTTTGCTTTGGCCACCGAGCGGGCCGTGGCGATTGCCGCCCGTGATCATCGTGATGACCCTTGGTTGCTCGGTTATTTCGCCGATAATGAACTGGCCTGGGCCGATCAGGGTACCGAGCCCAAGGCCCGTTATGCACTGGCCTATAACACCTTGCGCTTGACCACCGATGTGCCGGCCAAGCGGGCATTTCTCAAGTTATTGCGCGACAAGTACCGCAATCAGCAAGGGCTTTCCAAGGCCTGGGGGATTGAGTTGCCGGCCTGGGAGTTGATGGAAGACCCAGGCTTCCAGGCGCCACTGCCGAGCGCCGAGCATCCGGCCATTGAGGCGGATTTGCAGCGGTTTCAACGCTTGTTTGCCGATACCTACTTCAAAACCATCACCGAGTCGCTGAAGTGGCATTCGCCAAATCACATGTTGCTCGGCGGCCGTTTTGCCATCAGCACCCCGGAGGCGGTGGCCGCCTGCGCGCAGTATTGCGATGTCTTGAGTTTTAACTTCTATACCCGCGAGCCGCAGCATGGCTACGACTTTGCCGCCTTGCGCGCGTTGGATAAACCGGTGCTGGTCACCGAGTTTCACTTCGGCTCGCGCGATCGTGGGCCGTTCTGGGGCGGCGTCAGTGAGGTCTACAGTGAGGCGGAGCGGGCCCCGGCCTATGCCAACTTCCTCAAGCAGGCGCTGGCCGAACCCCTGATTGTCGGCGTGCACTGGTTTCAGTACCTCGACCAACCGCTTAGCGGCCGTTTACTCGATGGTGAGAACGGTCACCTCGGGCTGGTAGGTATTACCGATCGACCTTTCCAGGGCTTTGTTGACGGGGTGCGTAAGGCCAATCTGGCGCTGGCCAAAGACGGTTTGCCGGCACCCGCCAAGAGCGCGCCGTAAAGCTTGTTTGGCCTCGTTCAAGAGCCATTTACGGCTCTTGAACGATTCTCTGGTGAGCGGTGCGCTGCACCAGTTCCGCTTATTTCACTCTTGCCAGAGGAGTTGCTGCGTGCAGATTCAGGGTTATTTTGATCTTCAGTTCGAAGCCGTTAAAGATGCCTTTGCCGCGTTATTTACCGATCCGCAGCAGCGCGGCGGCGCCCTCTGCATCCAGATTGGCGGGCAAACGGTCGTCGACATCTGGACCGGGGTCGCCGACAAAGATGGCGCCCAGGCGTGGCAGACCGACACCCTGGTCAATCTGTTTTCCTGCACCAAAACCTTTGCGGCCGTGACTGCCTTGCAGTTGGTGGCCGAAGGCAAGCTGGCCCTCGATGTGCCAGTCGCCAATTACTGGCCTGAATTTGCCTGCGCCGGCAAACAAGCGATCACGCTGCGCCAGTTGCTCTGTCATCAGGCCGGTTTGCCAGCCCTGCGTGAGCTGCTGCCGCCTGAGGCTTTGTATGACTGGAGCTGCATGACCGCAAAGCTGGCGGCCGAACGCCCTTGGTGGACGCCGGGCGAGGGGCATGGCTACGCCGCTATTACCTATGGCTGGTTGGTCGGTGAGTTGCTGCGCCGGGCCGATGGGCGCGGGCCGGGTGAGTCGATTGTGGCGCGCACCGCCCAGCCATTGGGCTTGGATTTTCATGTCGGCTTGGCCGACAGCGAGTTTGCCCGGGTGGCCCATGTCAGTCGCATCAAGGGCGATCTGGGCGACGCCGCCGCGCAACGCTTGCTCAAATGCATGTTCAGCGAGCCGAACTCAATGACCACCCGGGCCTTTGCCAATCCACCCTCGATTATGACCAGTACCAACAAGCCCGAGTGGCGGCGCATGCAGCAGCCGGCCGCGAATGGCCACGGCAATGCTCGCAGCCTGGCCGGGTTTTACAGCGGCTTGCTGGACGGTCGTTTGTTGAACACTGAGTTGCTTTCTGAACTGCGCCGTCAGCACAGTCTTGGCCCAGATCAAACCTTGCTGACCGATACCCGCTTTGGCCTGGGCTGCATGCTCGATCAGCCGGACGTGGCCAACGCTACTTACGGGCTTGGCCCGCAGGCGTTCGGCCATCCTGGAGCCGGTGGCTCGGTGGGTTTCGCCGACCCCGAGCGGGAAGTCGCCTTTGGTTTTGTCACCAATAGCCTGGGGCCTTATGTGTTGATGGACCCGCGTGCGCAACAGCTCGCCCGTGTCCTTGGGCAGTGTTTGTAGCGTGCGCCACCGACAACTTGTCGCAGATCAAACCAAGTGGCTGACGGCTGGGTAAGCTTAAGCCTCTACTTTTAAGGAGTTTTGCCATGAGCAAAAGCCTGGCCGACATGCGCCGCGACTACACCCGCGATGGTCTGTGTGAGAGCAATGCGCCCGCTGAGCCCTTTGCGCTGTTTCACCAATGGTTTGTCGATGCGGTGAACACCGAGCAAGCACCGGTGGAGCCAAACACCATGACCTTGGCGACTGTGGATGCCGAGGGTCGGCCGCATTGCCGGGTACTGCTGCTTAAAGGGCTGGATGAGCGCGGTTTTACTTTTTTTACCAACTACGACAGTGCCAAAGGTGCGCAATTAGCGGCGCGGCCGTTTGCCGCCATGACTTTTTTTTGGCCCAGTCTCGAACGTCAGGTGCGCATCGAAGGGCGGGTCGAGCGGGTCAGTCTGACCGAGTCCGATACGTATTTTCAGGTGCGCCCGCTGGGTAGTCGCATCGGCGCTTGGGCGTCGCCGCAAAGCCAGGTGATTACCGATCGTGGCGAACTGGAAGAGTTGTTGGCCCAGACCGAGCGGCGCTTTATGGAGCAGGCCCCCCATTGCCCTGAACATTGGGGTGGTTATAGCTTGCTGCAGGAGCGCATCGAGTTTTGGCAGGGGCGGGCGAGCCGCTTGCATGATCGACTCAACTATCGCTTGCTCGACAACGCTTGGCTGCGTGAGCGACTGGCGCCTTAGTGCGGTTCAGTCAGCGCGATATTCGCTGGCCGCTTGTTCCAGCCAGCTGGCTAATTGCTTGCTCTTCACGCCAGCGGCTTTGGCTGCCGCCAAACGCTGCAGCATATAAGTGCGTTTGTCGGCATCGGCACCGGCCATCGATAGCGCCAGATCGCGATCCGTCCAGCGCTTGATGCGCACATACAGCCACCAGTGAAAATACAAACCGCTGCTAACAGCGATGAAAATAATAAAATAATCCATAACGCTTCCTGAGCCTGCGCTGAGAGTCCGCTGACGGCTGAACTGGCGGGTTAATTCTAAGGTCAGAACAGGGTAAATACAGCTATTTATCCAGGCTGCGTCGTGACAGCGTCTGCGGCGCAGAGTCTAATAGGTAACAGTCATTTATGGAGACACTGCAATGCGTAAGTCTGTTCTGCTGGCGGCCTCAATTACCGCTGTTTCGCTGACATTGACCGGTTGCCAGTCGAGCCTGACCGGCGACAGCTATTCGCGTGACGAAGCCCGTACCGTGCAAACCGTACGGATGGGCACCATCGAATCCTTGCGACCGGTAAAAATCGAAGGCAGCAAAACCCCAATCGGCGCTGGCGCCGGTGCGGTGATCGGTGGTGTGGGTGGTAGCTCGGTCGGCGGTGGTAAAGGCAGTATTGTCATGGCCGTAGTCGGCGCAGTAGCCGGTGGCCTGTTGGGCGCGGCAACCGAAGAGGGTTTGACCCGTACCCAAGGCGTAGAAATCACCGTGCGTGAAGACGACGGCAGCATGCGCGCCTATGTGCAGGAGGTGCAGCCCAATGAAATCTTCCGGGTTGGCGAGCGGGTGCGCATCATGAGTGTCAATGGCACCAGCCGCGTCGCCCACTAAGCCATAACGCAATAGAAAAAGCCGACCCCAAGGTCGGCTTTTTGTTGTCTGCAACTTAGGCTTGCTTGCGACTGCTTAGGTAGCAGACAGCAAAACCCAGCAACGCCGCCAGGACTGAGCCGGTGAGGATGCCGACCCGATCCATGCCTGAGTATTCGCTGACGTCAGGGATAAAGGCCAGGGAGCCCACAAACAAACTCATGGTAAAGCCAATCCCACAGAGAATTGCCAAACCCAGCACTTGGCCCCAGTTGGCGCCCTCGGGCAACTTGGCCAGACCGGTTTTAATCGTCAGCCAGGTAAAACCAAACACCCCAAGGGTTTTACCCATCAGCAGGCCCGCGGTAATACCCAGTGGTACTGGATGGAGAAAGCTTTGCAGGCTCAGGCCGGCCAGGGGCACGCCGGCATTGGCAAAGGCAAAAATCGGCAAGATCGCAAAGGCTACCCAGGGGTGCAGGGCATGCTCCAGGGTTGCCAGAGGGGAGGGCTCCTCGTTACTTGAACGCAATGGAATGGTCAGCGCCAGGATTACTCCAGCCAGCGTGGCATGCACACCGCTCTTTAATACGCAGATCCACAGCAAGGTGCCGATCACTAGATAGGGGCTGAGTGTGCTCACCCCAAAGCGGTTCATCATGATCAGAATGCTGATAAATACCGCCGCGAGGATCAGTGACAAAGTCGACAAGTCGGTGGAGTAGAACAGCGCAATGACGATGATGGCCCCAAGGTCATCGATGATCGCCAGGGTCATCAGAAACAGTTTAAGTGACACCGGCACACGTTTGCCCAGCAGCGCCAACACGCCGAGGGCGAAGGCGATGTCGGTGGCCATGGGGATAGCCCAGCCTCCAATGGCCGCTGGGTTCTCGTGGTTGAAGGCCCAATAGATCAGCGCCGGCACCAGCATGCCGCCAATCGCGGCGGCGCCCGGAAGCACCAGCTGCGAGGGTTCTTTGAGTTGGCCTTCGAGCACTTCGCGCTTCACTTCCAGGCCAATCAGCAGAAAAAATACAGCCATCAGGCCATCGTTAATCCACAGCAGCAGCGGCTTGGCAATTTCTAAGGCGCCAAACTGCACGGCAACCGGGATGTCGAGCAGGCCGGTATAGAGAAAGCTCAAGGGTGAATTATTGATGGTCATGGCCAGCACGGCGGCGGCGATCAGCAATAAACCGCTGGCAGATTCCAGCTCAAAGAAGCGAGTAAGAGTTGTACGCATGGGGGACGGTTGGTTATCCAGTGATAAGTCAAGGACTAACCCTACCCCGTGAGGCGGTTTGATCAAACAAAAATTATATTCGTTTTTGTTATAAGAGATGTGCTCGGAACTGGTGTTGCTGTGCTGAGCGGCGCGGTTGATACGCTGGCTGCAGTGTTTTCACGCACTGCAGTCAGTGCTTAACCGAGCAGGCGCAGGGTCAGGCCTTTGAGCGTCAGGTACTGCGCGCCTTCGCGCTTGGCAACTGTTTTAACCGCGCAGACGCAGAGTCAGGCCTTTGAGGAAGTTGCGCAGCAGTTGATCGCCGCAGGGACGGAAGTTCTTTTGCCCCTCTTTACGAAACAGCGCGCTGAGCTCCGGTTTGGAGACTGGGAAGTCGGCGGCTTGCAGAATGTCATGCAGGTCGGCGTCTTTAAGCTCAAAGGCAACCCGCAGTTTTTTCAAAATGACGTTGTTATTGATCGGCCATTGCACGGGCTGCGCCGGCAGGTTGTCGTTCTTGCCGCGTTTGAAGCACACCAGGCCGTCGAGGAAATGCGCCATCACCTCATCGCTGCACAGCACGCGGTTTTCATCTCCTTCGGGCAGCAAAAACGCCGCCAGCTCCGGCTGTGTAAGGCTGTAGTTGGCCTGGCTGAACACCTCCAGCACGGTCGCGTCATTGATATTGAGGCTGTAACGCAGGCTGCGCAGGACATCGTTATTGATCATGCAGGTCACTCAGATAAAAGGGTGGATCGCTTCGATAGTCAGCATTCTACCGCGTGGCGAGGCTCGCCTGGGTCTTTGTCTGCGCTTGGCGCAGCCCGGCGGGTAAATGCTGCGATGGCCACGAACTCAGGGGGCAATTGCAGATAGAATGCAGGCTAGGCAATCAAGGTATTGAACATGGCATTAATTGGCCGCTACAACAGTTTACAGGTGGTTAAGCACACCGATTTCGGGCTTTATCTGGATGGCGGCGCGGATGGCGAGATTCTGCTGCCCAAGCGCTACATCCCCAAGGATACGCCGAGCGAGGTGGAGGACTGGCTGAATGTGTTCATCTACCTGGACAGTGACGACAAGCTGATCGCCACCACCGAAAAACCCAAGGTGCAGGTGGGCGAGTTCGCCAGTTTGAAGGTGCTGGAGGTCAACAGCATTGGCATCTTCCTCGATTGGGGGTTGTCCAAAGATTTGCTCCTGCCCTATTCGGAAGAGAAGCGCTCATTGCAGGCCGGCGACTACTGCGTGGTGCATGTTTATCTGGACAAACACACGCGTCGTATCACCGCCACGGCGCGGCTGGATCGTTATCTGGATCTGCGTCCCAATACCTATCAAGTTGGCCAGAGCGTTGATTTGTTGGTGGCTGAATCAACCGATATGGGCTTTAAGGCCATTATCAACAATCAACACTGGGGCTTGATTCACAAGAACGAAGTGTTCAAGTTTTTGCGCAACGGCATCCGCGAGAAAGGCTTTATCAAAGAGCTGCGCGCCGACGGCAAAATCAGCCTGTCACTGCAGCCCGTAGGGCAGGATGCGGCCGATGCCTTGCATCAGAAAATCCTGCAGCTGCTGCAAGAGCAGGGTGGCGTACTGCCGGTCAACGACAAGAGCGAGCCGCAGCTTATCAGTGACATGTTTGGCGTCAGCAAAGGCAACTTCAAAAAGGCCATCGGTGCCTTGTACAAGCAGGGTCTGATTGTTATCCATGCCGACCGTATCGAGCAGGTCTAACAGGCCGCTGAAAAACTACTGCGCTAGGCTATGCAGCGTTGAACTCAGCCTCAAAATGCTCATGTACAACTCGTACACTGCGCTTTTTCGGCTGATTTCGCCTTGCCTAGCCGTCGCTCGCTACGTTTTTCAACGGCCTCGCCAAGACTGCTCTGCCTCGCCAGTCTTGGCGAGGCGTCTTTACAGTGCTTGACCGTCGTCGGTTGGCTGGTTGGTGACCAAGTCGGCAGTGGGTTGTAGTGGCTGGCTGGTCACAGTGAAGTCGGTGATTTCAATCAGCCCGCGGCCTTGACCCAGCAGGTGGAAGGAAAACGCCTTACGGGCCTGCAAATTGTCAAAGCTAAAGCTCAGATCAATAGGTTTGCCACGAGTCAGCAAAGGTAGCGGTGGAATATCCAGCGTTACGTCGCGGTCGAACTCCTTGGTTTTTAGCTGCAGTTGCAGGCCTTTTTTATCCAAGTTTAGCGCCCGCACCTTGAGGTGTACGGTGGTTTGCGAGCCTTGCGGCAATTCCAGGTATTGCGCCCCGACCAGGTTGGCGGTCCAGTCGTCTAGGTTTTTCTCGTGCAGTTTTACCTTGTCGCGCTTGGCGAATTGGTATTGTTGGCCGAGTTGGCCACTGAGCAGCGACTGGTCAAGCAGGGCGGCGCGCGCGGCGACCATGTTGGCCTGTTTGCCGGTGAAACGGCCCAGGTAACGTGCGCTGTCGGCAATAAAACCGTCGCTGGCATAGCGCCGGCAAACATGTTGAAAATTACATTCGACAAACTGCCCCTTGCCATCGTGCTGGCGCAGCATGCCGTTGGTGTACGACATGATCTCGCGGCCGCTGGCGTAGTTACGAAACAGTGAGCGGCCAGAAATATTGGCCGGCACCGGCAGGTCGAAGTAGTCGAGTATCGAGGCGGTCAGGTCAACGTGACCATAGACCCCTTGCTTGATTGTCGGCAGCGCGGCCTGTTCGGGCGCCAATACCAGATTGAAGCCCCAGGCCGAAGCCAGGCGCACGCCTTCAAGGCCGTGGGATTCGTCGGAGGTAATGATCACCAGGGTGTCTTTGAGTACGCCTTGTTTTTCCAGACCGCTGAGAAAACTGTCGATGGCGTCATCCAGATAACCCACGGCCGCCTGCTTGGGGCTGTCGTAACGGGCTAAATAGTCCTCGGCTGCGGCATAAGGTTGGTGAGTGCCAACCGTCATCAGCGTTAGCATCCAGGGCTGTTTGTGTTTGCGCAATTGCTGCACGTAAGTCAGTACGCCCTCAAAGTAGGATTTGTCATCCATGCCCCAGGCGAACTCGAGTTGTGGCTTTTTGCGAAACCATTCGCGGCCGTGGGTTTGGTTAAAACCCATGCGCGGCATGATTTTGTCTTTGGCCATAAATTGCAGCCCGGCACCTTGCAAGAAGTGCGTACTAAAACCTTGACCACTCATTTGCGCCGGCAGGCATTGCTGATTACGTTGGTTGTTATTGTTGAGCAACTCGACGCCTTTTGGGGTGCCACTGTCGAGTTTGCTGTAATCGCCGCAGAGCATGGCGTACAGGCCACGGATGGTTTGATGGCTGTGCAGTACGTAATCCGGGGTGGTCATGGCGCGCTCGGCCCAGCGGCTGAGTTTGGGCATCAAGTCTTCGTGGTAACTGCTGTGAATGGCATTGCGGTTGGCAGCTATATAAGCACCAGGGATGCCTTCGACGGTAATGATCAGCACGTTGCGCGCCTTGCCGGCGCCGGCAATTAAACGTGTGCCGTTAAGGTCGAGTTGGCTAAGCCCGGCGATGTCGACCGGGCTGTCGACTGGGCTGTCATCGAGCCAGCTCTCGAGTTGTTGCTGGCCGGCATTTACGGCGGTGGCCAGCAGCTTGTGCGGCAGGTTGAATTGACGCCATTCATCGACCTCGCTCGGCTGTAAGTAAGACGCTGTGCTATGACCGAGCAGCAATAAAAATGGCACGGCATAGAGGTAGCGCGAGCGGGGTGTTGGGGCGGGTAATTGGCGTCGGGCCGACAGCAGGTACAGCGCAATGCCCAGCAGCAAGCTCAAAGCCAGCAATGGATGAGCGATACCGCCACCGTCAGTGGACTGAGTGAGAAATTGCGCATCGGTTAAATAATGCAAATCGCTGGCTTCAGGCATACGCCCGACGGCGCTAACCAATTCGGCGGCGCCCAAGCTCAACAGCGCCCAAAAGAGCAGCACTGGCAGTGTCAGCCATGGCGATCGCTGGCGCAGAAACAACAGCAGCAGACCACCAATGGCGAGGTCTGAGGCATAGCCGCGTGGGTCAGACCAGCCGAGCAAATAGCGACTGGCCAGCGGAAGTGCCAGCAACAACAGTGCAAGACTGAAGGTGGCAGTGGGTTTTGGCAGCCAGCGGCTGGGAGGGCGCACAGAAACTCCTAGAGCAAGAGTGCTTGGTTGGGTGGATAAATGCACTAAACAAACATCAATTAATCAGTTTGAAACATGAATCTGCTGTGCGCCAGTAGACCGCAAAAAATCAGTTAAATTCACTGGTCTGTGGGCATCTTCTGCTGCTTGCTGTGGCGTTCGCTCGGGCAGACACTGAGGCGCTGGCGAGTGACTTTTAGCGGCAGCATAAAAGAGGTGATTTGATGGGGTTTGTTAAGCACGTGGTGTTGGTTTTTATCGCGATATGGACGTTGCCGGTGTTGGCGGCTGAACCGCCAAAACATCAACCTCAAGTTATCGAGCGGTACTCGGTGAGCCCCGGCGCTTCGGGCAGTATCAGTGGCTCTTCACGCAGTCAGAGTTATGAGCTGCAGCCAGTCCCAGGTCTGCCCAATGGGGTGTCGACCCGCAGCACTACCCTGTACGGCGGCTCGACGCTGCAACAATCGGGCGGCATTCGTCAAAGCACCGAGTATCCCAACGGCTTGCGTGTGCCACGGCAGTCGGTGCAGGGCAGTTACCAGTATCAGCGTGACGAATAAATCACCAGGCAAACGGCGCGGTGAAATCTGCGGGAGTGGTTATGGATGACTTATCCGGCAAGCACTTTGCCTGGTTGTGGCGTGGTTTCTTGCTGTTGTTTGTACCGGTGCTGGTGGCGATGCGCTGGATCGACAGTGGCCTGCAAACCAGCAGCGCCGCCCATGGGATTGTCTCTTTTGAGTTTTGCGCCTTTAGCGCCTCTTGCGCCGCGCAGTTGCAGGACTGGGGTGCGCGCGGCCAGCAATTGGCGATGCTTAGCCTGGGTCTGGACTATCTGTTTATCCCGCTCTACGCGGGGCTCTTGTGGCTGGCGTTGATGGGCGTGGCGCCGTTGCAGCCGCGCAAATGGCAACCCTTGACCCGTCTGATGGCATATTTTGCACTGCTGGCGGGATTGGCCGACACGCTGGAAAACTACGCCTTGATCCAATTGCTGCTGAACCAGTCGATAGAACCTTTCGGCCGGGTGGCGGCGCTGTGTGCCAGCCTCAAATTTGCCTTGTTGACGCTTAGTTTTAGCGGGCTGCTGGTGGGTGCCGGGCAGGCTTGGCGCTCGAAGCAACGTAGCGGATAAAGCGGCGTTCCTGCACTCGAATTGCCTTGGCGTGGCTATGCTCAAACAACCGGCATGTGCGCCGCTGAGGATGTTCGTATGAATCAGTTGTCCGTCGACATGCTGTTGGATTTTTGGTCTTCGTCGGCCCTGCAAGTCAATCTGTTGATCTTCATGAACCTGTTTGGCGCGCTGATACTCGGCTGTTTGGTCGGTTATGAGCGCGCTTACCATGGCCGCGCGGCGGGCATGCGTACCTATGGCTTGGTGTGCATGGCGTCGGCGGCGTTGACGGTGCTCGCGGGGTTTTCCCTGGATTGGTACGCCGGCCATGGGGCTCCCAACCCCACCGGCAGCGATCCGACCCGGATTATCCAGGGCATAGTCACCGGCATCGGATTTCTCGGTGCCGGGGTGATCATGAAAGAGGGCATGAGCATCAGTGGCCTGACCACGGCGGCGTCGATCTGGGCCTCGTCGGCCATTGGGGTGATGGTTGGGGTGGGGTTTTATGCCGCGGCCATCATGCTCGCGCTGCTGTCGGCGCTGTGCATGCTCGGTTTGTCGCGGTTAGAGACCTACTTGCCGCAGCGCCCGGCGATTGGCGTTACGCTGCGTTTTGATCCGGGTTTTCAACCCAATGAAGGCGATCTGTGTGGCTTTCTGATGAGCCACGGCTTCGACATGGCGATGGGCTCAATCAGCATTAGCTACAGCAAGGGCAGTGCCGAGTGGCGTTTTGTCGCCATCGCCCATTGCCGCCGCTGTGGTACGCCGATGATTGCCCTGGCGCAAAGCCTGGAGCAACACGCCGGGATCAAAAACTTCAATATCGTTCACGCACGCAACTAAGTCTTAACGGCTAAGCCTCAGCCGCGCACCGGCAAGACATTACTGCGATTTACCCCAGAGTGTTTCCAGGCGTGCATCGCGGCCACAGCCATGACGGTAGTAGTTGTAGCGCAGTGGATTTTTGCTGTGGTAGTCCTGATGGTAGTCCTCGGCGGGGTAGAAGGTGCCGGCCGGCAGAATCTGCGTTGCTATAGGCGCCGGCAAACGCCCGGATGCGGCCAGGGTAGCTTTGGAGGCTTCGGCCATTTGTTTTTGCTGCTGGCTGTTATAAAAAATGGCGCTGCGGTATTGCGGGCCGCTGTCGCAGAACTGGCCGTCGGCATTCAGCGGGTCGATGGTTGGCCAGTAGGCGTCCAAGAGTTTGGCGTAACTGATTTGGCTGGGATCGAAACGCACCTGCACCGCTTCGAAGTGGCCGCTTTGACCGGCGGATACGACCTCATAGCTGGGGTTTGCCAAGCTGCCGCCAATGTAGCCCGAGGTGGTCGAGAGCACGCCGGCCACCTTGTCGAAATCCGCTTCGGTGCACCAGAAACAACCGCCGGCAAACACCGCCACGGCGCCGTCGTCCGGGCTTGCAGCGTCTGCCGCAGCGGCAATATTTAAGCCCAACAAGCTGATCAGCAGTGCGCCAAGACGCAGGCTGCTGCGCAATGGGATAAAAAAGCTCGTCATGATTAGCTCCGCAACGCCGGCAAGGTTTCGGTTTTAGGGATAAAGCGCAGCGCCACGCCGTTGTTGCACCAGCGTTCGCCACGCGGCGCCGGGCCGTCGTCAAACCTGTGACCCTGGTGGCCGCCACAGCGGGCGCAGTGGTATTCAGTGCGCGGCAAAATCAGTTTGAAGTCGCGGCTCAGGCCCACATGCCCGGCCAGTGGCTGGGTAAAGCTCGGCCAGCCGGTGCCGCTGTCAAATTTGCTGGCGCTGTCGAACAGCGGTAAATAGCAGGCGGCGCAAACGAAAGTGCCGTCGCGGTGTTCATCGTTTAGTGGGCTGGAGCCTGAGCGCTCGGTGTCTTCCTCAAACAATACTGCGTAAGCCGCAGGCGACAGCAGTGGGCGCCAGTCTTGGTGAGGTTTGTCGAGGGGGATAATGGCTTGCGCGCCAGGTTCGGCGTCGCTCGTAGCGCTAGCCGTGCGGCTTAACAGAGCCAGCGGGCCGAGCAGGGCCAAACTGTGCAGCAGGGTGCGTCGTTTCATGGGGCTCATCCGCAGGTAATGGTCAAACAGTAGAGTCAGCCGCCGGCGAAAAATTACAGTCTCCGGCCGATTTATCTCACCCGCCCGGGCTTAAGGGTTCCGATCGCAGTCGGCCAGGATTAACCCTGGTCGGCTTTGCTGTGTTCCAGGGTGCGGCGTAATTTGCGCATGGCATACCACACCGCGCCGACACACAGCGGCACGGCCAGGCCTGTTATCAGGGCGCTGTTGTGGATCAAACCGAGGGCTTTGGCCGACTCGGCCAGGTACTTGGTCAAACCCACCAAGTAGTAGCTGATCGCCGCGACGGACAGACCTTCGACGGTTTGTTGCAGGCGCAATTGGATGTGGCTGCGTTGGTCCATATTCAGCATCAGGCTTTGGTTTTGCGCCTCGATGGTCAGGTTGATCCGGGTTCGCAGCAGTTCACTGGCGCGGTCGATGCGCCGCGATAAATCATTCAACTCATTGCGCACTGCCTCGCAGGTGCGCCAGGCCGGGGTCAGGCGGCGCTGGAGGAACTCGCGAAAAGTCTGCAAACCGCCAACTTCCTGTTCGCGCAGTTCTTCCAGGCGATTAATGATCAGCTGGTAATAGGCCTGGGCGGCGGAGAAGCGAAAATTGTTATCGGAGATCAGTTTTTCAATCCTTGCGGCCAAACTGCTGAGTTCGCCCAGCAGGCGGCGCTCATCGTTGAGGCCGGCAATTTGGTTGATCTGTTGAATCACCGTGGCCAACTGCTGGTCCATGGTTTTGACTTCCGGGGCAATGCTTTTGGCCGCCGGCAGAGCCAGCAACAGCATCATTCGGTAGGTTTCCATTTCCAGTAAGGTGCGCACCAAACGTCCGCTTTGGCAGGGGTTGAGTTCGCGGTTATGGATAAGAATCCGCCCACTGCCATCGCTGTGGATACGGTAGGCACTCCACAGGCGGGCTTTGTGTTCTTTAACTTCGGAGCTGATCAGCCGGTGGCCTTCAAAGTACTGGCGGATCAACTCCGGCCCCGGTTCGTCAGCCGGAGCTTGGATCAGCTCCAATTGCAGGGCGCTGATCAACTTGCCCGGCAGGTTGTTGAGCCACTGAGTAGGCAATAGGGCCAGCGGGCTGCTGCTGAAGGGCGACAGCTCATCGCTGTGGCGGATCAGGGTGTAGGTGGAGAACTCGGTATGCCGCTCCCAGCGCAGCTCGAAGCCACCAAAATTCTGGTAGTAGCATGAGGAATCGGCGGTCGGTGGCATCACTGCGTGGCGCGCACAGAGCGCCTGCAAGTGCCGGTATTCGGCGTCATTGGCTGGCTCTTCGCGCAGTAGCACCAGGTGCGCCAGGCAACTTGGGGTTTGCAGCACCGGAAAGGGCCGCGTATGCAACTCATTGAACAGCGACTCGCGGGCCGGGTGAAACGCCAGGTTTGGCGCATCACTCGGCGACGGCTCAGGGCATAGTCCAGCAGGCGGCAAGGTCTGGTTCATTAGCAGGGTGTCCATCGGTGCGCCGGCCATTTCTGCCAGCAAATTGAAAGTAGGGTGCGGCAGTATTTACGCCGTAATGACTGAAGAGCAAGACGCCGCCCAATCGCACCAGGGCACCTGGGCTTAATCGACGGCAGCGCCCAGTGGCTGCCAGACCAGCGCCAGCAGTGGCTGTTTTTGCTGGTAGCGGCGCAGTCGATCAGCCAGCGCCGCCGGCAGCTGAGTGCTCGATTGAAAACCTTGGCGTTGATAAAAAGCCAGCAGGTCGGGATGACAAAACAGCCAGACCGGGCCGGCACAGCTGCGTAATAACTGCTGCAACAGCTGGCTGGCGATGCCTTGCTGGCGGTGCTGACTGGCCACCAGCAGGGCAGTTAGCCACTGGCCGTGCTCGACGGGTTTGAGGCAGCAGGCGGCGATAATCTGCGTTTGCCGAGCGATCCACACCTGCTCACTGCGACCGACACGCATGTTGGAGCGCTGGCTTTTGTAGAACTTATTGGCCAGTGGCAATAACTCGCTGGCCAGGCGTTGATAGTGAACCGTCTCGACCGCCTGGCTCATGCCGGTGCGCGGGCAAATTGGGCGAGGGCGGCGATTTCGGCCAGATCGTCGCGGGTAAAAAACGCGCCATCGCGGGTCAGGGTGGCCAGCCCATGCAGGGTTGCCCAGAGCAATTGCGCCGAGCGCAAGGTATTGCTGCTGGCCAGCTGCCCCGCCGCTTGCAAGCGCTCGAACAGGTGCACGTATTGGCGAAAACAATCCTTGGCGGCGCGCTGAAACTGCGTGGTACTGACGCTATTGCCGTGGGCCGGCGAATCGGCGGGCCAGAGGGTTTGCCCGAACATCAATTGATACAGCGCCGGCTGCGCCTGGGCAAAGTCCAGATAGCCGAGTACGGCCTGCTGCAAGCGTAGTCCGAGGGCGATTTGCTCGTCACTGACCAACTGTTGCAGCAAGGCGGCCAGCTCGGCGAAACCTTGTGCGGCGACGGCGGCCAGCAGCGCCTGTTTGTCTTTAAAGTGGTGATAGGGCGCCGCCCGCGACACCCCAGTCAGCTCGGCCAGGCGGCGCAGCGACAAGGCTTCGCTGCCCTCGGCGCGCAGCAACTGCAGGCTGTTGTCGAGCAGGCTTTGGCGCAAGTTGCCGTGGTGGTAGACAGTCATGGGTGGCTCTGGACTCGGGGTAAAAGGGCGGTGGCTAAGCTTGACAGCCTCAGGATCGCGCCCCTATCTTGACGCCGTCAAGATAATTTCTCCACGCCCACTGCGGGCCTCGCACAGGTTTGTCTGTCATGACCTATAAGAGCTTTAACGTCACCCTTGCCGACCACGTTGCCCATGTCCAACTGGCACGCCCAGAGGCAATGAACTCGATGAACGCCGATTTTTGGCTGGAGTTGCCGCTGTGCATGCGCGAGCTGGAGGCCAGCGGCGAGGCGCGGGTGATAGTGATTTCCTCCACCGGCAAGCATTTCTCGGCCGGCATGGATCTGGGCGTGTTCACCAACCCGAAAGCCGTGCCCATGGGCGGCGACCCGGCGCGCATGGCAGAAAATCTGCGCCGCGTGGTGCTGCAATTGCAAGCCAGTTTGAGCAGCCTGGAAGAGGTGCGCTTGCCGGTGTTGGTGGCGATTCAGGGGGGCTGCATTGGCGGCGCGCTGGACATGGTCTGCGCCGCCGACAGCCGTTATTGCTCGGCCGATGCCTATTTCACCATCAAGGAAACCGAGCTGGGCATGACGGCCGATGTCGGCACCTTGCAACGCCTGCCTAAATTGTTGCCGCAAGGCGTGGTGCGTGAACTGGCCTACACCGGGCGCAAATTCAGCGCCGATGAAGCCAAGGCCCTGGGCTTTGTCAATCAGGTGTATGCCAGCCATGCGCAGATGCTCGACGCGGTGCTGGCGATTGCCGCGCAGATCGCCAGTCATTCACCGCTGGCGGTCAGTGGCTGCAAGGAAATGCTCAACTTCAGCCGCGATCACAGTGTCGCCGATAGCCTGAAATACATGGCCACTTGGCAGTCGGGGATGTTTCGCCCCAACGACATGCTCAAGACTTTTCAAGCCAAGGCCACCAAGACCACCGCGACCTTCGACGGGCTGTTCCCGGTCAAGGGCTTGTTCGAGCAATAAGCCTGAGTGCTTGGCGGCGCTCAGTGGGCGCCGCCGCGCTTAGTGAACCCAGTCGCTTAAACGTAAAATCAGCTCGTGCTGGCCGCCTTTGAGGCGCAGTTGCTGGGCACTCAAGCTGGCCTCGCTCCAGTCACTCAGGGTGCTGGTCATGGCGGCTTCCCAGTCTTGCTGCGGCGATTGGCAGAGCATCATGGTCGAGGCCATCTTGCTGATGCGCAGTTGCTGGCCCTGGATTTCCACCTGGCCCATAAACCTATTGCAGCCGGCATTGCCGTTGGCGCGCAGTTGTTCGCCAATTTCCAGGTCGGGTTGCCGACCTGGCTCGGCGACCACTGGCTGGCCGTCGATCTGCTCCAGTACCCAGTGATGGTGCTGCAAGCTTTGCGCCGTCAGTGGCGTGCCGCTTGGCGCGCTGGCGCTGGCGCTGGCGCAGGCGCTGAGCAAGGCCGTGATGCCGATAAGGCTTAGGTAGTTGCCGCGCATAAAGTCTCCTCGGCTTGAGCTTTAGCTGCTAACGCTTGCCCATTGAGCGGCGCGTGCCATTGGGCGCCCGGCTCGGGGTTTTGTCGTGGCTGGATTTGTTGCCTTGCTGATGCCACGGCTGCTCGGCGTCTTTGTTCGGGGCAAAAGTTGCTGGCGAGAACGGGAAGCGAAATGCCGGAATTTTGCTCGCCGGTTGTTCGGCGCCGGTTTGTTCCGTCGCCAATATTTTCTCGGCGGTAGTGTCGGCGTTGGCTGTTGGGGTGGTCATGGTTAATCCGTTAAAGCGAATGGCTTGAGTTAAGTGCGCAGCTGGCTTGCGCGAACCCGGACAGTATACCGGCTTAGCGGCCGGGGTTGCTGTTGGGGCGGATGTTGAGCTGTTGGCGCAACGGCGTTAGCAGCTCAGACAGGCCGTTGTGGTCGATCTCCTGCATCAGTTGCAGCAGTTGGCCGATTTCGCCGTTGGGGAAACCTTCCCGGGCGAACCAATTGAGGTATTGACCGGGTAGGTCGGCAATCAGCCGACCTTTGTATTTGCCGTAGGGCATCTGCCGGGTGAGCAACAGTAAGAGATCTTCGGGTTTCATCGGCGCTTAGCGGTCGTTGGCGGCGAGTATGCGCGCCACTTGCTGTGGCTGGCAGTTGAGGTAGGCCGAGGATTTGGCCAGGCGCCGGTCGGGGTACCATGAGTACATAAACTGGCCGCCCTTGAGCTTGTCGATCACCCGTCGGGCGATCTCCGGGCGCACCGCCGGACAGCCTTGGCTACGGCCAATACGGCCTTGGCGTTGGCTCCACAGTGGGTTCACGTAATCCGCACCATGAATCACTATGGCGCGCTCGCGGGCCAGGTCATTCACCCCAGGTTCCAGGCCGTCCATGCGCAGCGAATAACCGTGGCTGCCTTGATAACTCTCTTGGGTGCGAAACAGTCCCAGGCTGGACTGATAACTGCCGATTCGATTGGAGAAGCGGGTGGCAAAGTTCTCGCCAGATTTATTGCCGTGAGCAACCAAGTCGTGCAGTAACAAAGTTTGTTTTTGCAGGTCAAAAATCCATAAGCGCCGCGCCGTTGAAGGCTCGGAATAATCAATCACCGCCAGCCGTTGGGCTTGGGCGGCGCCGCTGTTGAGGGCGCACTGCATGGCGTTCAAGGCTTGCTGGAGCGCTTGCGGATTAAGCTTGGGGGCGGCGCGGGAAAGGCTATTAAACAGTGGTTGGGTATTAGTGCTGGTGGCCAGTGCCGGCACTGAAAAGCTGGCGGAAATAGCGGTGGCCAGGCAAAGCCTGCGCAAGAAATTAAACATGCGTGAGAGTCCCCAGGTCGTTAGGCTCCCGACTTCCTGTCGTTACCCTCACTGGTCTGTTTATACTTAGCGATGCACGCCAAGCGTTGCCAGTTTAGGTTGGCCGTTAATGCGCCGGCCATGGATTGGAGTAGTTTTAATTGTACAAAAAGTGCGCAGTTTACCTCAGTGTTAGCCTGCTAGTCATGCCGCTGGTCAGTGCTGACGAGGGGGGCGATACGTCCGCGATTCCTTCCTTGCAACTGAGCCTCGAACAATTACCCCGAACTTGCCCGGCTTTGCCGGTCAGTCTGGATGTTGCAGATCAAACCCTGCTGCAAGCCTTCTACCGTCAGCAGCAGTTTACCCAGGTCTGGTCGAGCCCTGGCCGGCTGGACGCGTTGCTGGCGCAGTTGGAACAACTGGCCGACGACGGCCTCAATCCGGCCAGTTATCAGCTAGCCAGTTTGCGCAGCGCGGCTCAACCGTCGGCGGTTACGCAGCAGGCAGAGTGCAGCGACATTCTTATCAGTCATGTGTACTTGCAGGCGTTGCAACACTTGCAGCGCGGTCGTTTGCCGCAGGCCCAGATCGAACCCTTCTGGCAGGCGCCCAGCCAACCGGAGGCCTTGGTCCCCGCGCCTGTCGCGGCCGTGGATGCACTGCTGGCACTGGCCGTGTTTGGTGTGAATGATCTGCCGGCGGCTTTTCAATATGCCCGGCCAGCTTTGGTGCAGTATCAAGCCTTACGCCGCACCTACGCACAGCTACGTCAGCA
The DNA here is from genome assembly GCA_001830395.1 of Pseudomonadales bacterium RIFCSPLOWO2_12_59_9. Lineage (GTDB taxonomy): Bacteria > Pseudomonadota > Gammaproteobacteria > Pseudomonadales > Pseudomonadaceae > Aquipseudomonas. The sequence goes on from MHZN01000224.1 coordinate 22,518, forward strand.
ACCCTTGGCCAGTTGGCCGCCAGTGGCCAGCGGTCCACTGCTGCGCCCGGACATGCAGGACGCGCGGGTGCCCGAGTTAACCCAGCGGCTGGTCAGTGAGGGTTATCTGCCCGCCACTGCGACCAGTGTCGATAACCGTTACGAGCCACTGCAAGTCGCGGCGCTGAAGGCCTTTCAGCAAACGCACGCCTTGCAGGCCGATGGCATAGTCGGGGTGGGCACCTTGGCGGCGCTGAATGTCAGCCCGTTTGAGCGGCGCGAGCAGTTGCGGGTCAATCTGGAGCGTTTTCGTTGGTTGGCGCAAAACCTGGAGGCCACCAGTCTGCTGATTAACGTCGCGGCGGGCCAGCTGACCTATTACCAGGCCGGGGTAGCGGTGTGGCAAACCCGCACCCAGGTCGGCCGGCCGCAGCGGCCGACTCCGCTGTTGAAATCGCAGATTACCCGCTTGACCTTGAACCCGAGATGGAGCGTGCCACCGACCATTTTTCGGGAAGATAAACTACCGGAAATTCGCCGTGACTTGAGCTTTCTCAGTAAGCACGAAATGCAAGTGTTTGACCGCGAGGGTAATCAGCTGGACGCGGGCCAGGTCGACTGGAGTAACCCAGGCTTTATCCAGTTACGCCAGCGTGCCGGGCCGAAAAACCCACTGGGGCAGGTGGCGCTGCGTTTTGCCAATCCCTTCTCGGTGTACTTGCATGACACGCCCAGTCAGCAGCTCTTTGAAAAGGCGCCGCGGGCGTTCAGCTCGGGCTGTGTGCGGGTTGAACAGGCCGTGTACCTGAGTCAGCAGCTGTTGAGCGAGGCCGAGCGCGAGCGGGTCAGCACACTCCTGGCCACGGGCAAAACCCACGAATTCCGACTGGCCAGCCCGATGCCGCTGCTGATGAGTTATTGGACGGCCGAAGTCGACAGTGCCGGGCAGTTGCACTACGTGCCGGATATTTACCAGCGCGATGCGGCGCTGTTGGCGGCGCTCGACAGCGCCAGGCTATAACTGCTGGCCAGCGCTGACGGCAATTAGCGTTGGCAGCGCTGGGCGACTATTTCTGGTAAGTCCTGGCGGCGCATATAGGCCAGTAAGGGCTCACTGATCCGCAGGCGATCCGGCACATGCTGGTCGAGCAGAATCTGCAAACGCTCACGCTTGAGCGTCATCAAGCCACCGTCCAGGGCACACCAGACGAATTCGCAGGCGGGGGTGATGCTGGCTTCGCTGACGTCCAGGCCGAAGGAGTCCTCGCTAAAACGCACCAGGTATTGCTGGGTTTTGTGGTTAAAGCCCACCAAGCCGTTGAGTTGATCGACGGCGGCGCAGATGTCGGCGGATTTAATTGTCATGGGAGCCTCGCGTAGTGAGGCACGCATGCTACCCGTGGCTTGGCGCAGCGCCTTGCGCAAGATCAATGCCGATGTAGATCATCGCCGCTGAGGGTGGCTTTATTGGCTGGCGCGCGGTTGCCCCAGCTGCAGCAGTTGCGCGCGACTCAGCCACAAGTCAGTGCGCGACACTGGGGTGGCAGCGGGCAAAAGTGGGTTTTCCAGCTCCAGAATCCGCCGCTGAGGCAGCTTCAGCTGGCGCAGCACGGCGCCGTAATGCTGGTAAAACAGCTGGTCGAAGGAACCGTCGGCCAGCGCCCGTTCAAGCCCGATGCGTAAGGTTTCGGCCAGCCCTGGGTTATGCGGGGAGACGAAAAAATACGAGGTGGTGGGGTAGTGCAGGAGGATGTAGGGATCGATCTGCAAGCCCAGTTGCTGGTAACTCTTGGCCTCCCGGGAGACTTCCAGCAGCGAGCGTGGAAAGTAGTCGAAGCGCCCGGCCGCCAGCATGTGAAACAACCCTTCGTAACTGGAGCTGGCCTGCACCGGCAGACCGTTATGGGCCAGGATAGTGCGATCCGGCCAGTCGTGGCCCTGACCGGCCTGGAGTTTTTGTAAATCCGCCAGGCTCTGAATGTTCTGCAGCAATTGCCCCTGCTGTTTGGCCAGCAGCGCCACGCGCCAGCCCATTAAGCCTTTGTCGATACTGATGCGCACCGGCAGCAATTGGGCTTCGCGCTCTTTGCTGGTCATGGCCCAGACCACGTCAACGTTGCGCTGCAGGGCAAGTTCGGCCAGGGCGCGATTTTGCGCCATGCTGTGGATTGAGGGGGTAAGGCTGAGCGAGCTGCCGGCTTTGGTTAGCGCCAATTGCAGCAAGGCCAAGGCGTAGCTGTCGCGCTGCTCATAGCCGCTGAATGAGCGCGGATAACGCAGGTTGTTGCGGGCGCTGGCGGCGTTTACCGGCCCATCCGGCACAACTGCCGGCTGGGCCAGGGTCGGGCCACTTAGCAGCATGACCAGCAGCACGCCGTGCCAGTGGCGAATTGCGCTAAAGAGGTTGGCTGATCTGTGTCGATTGCGATTGCGCATAGCGGGCGCCAGTGTCCATTGGCCTAAATCGATCGGCAGTATCGCACCGCCAGGCCTGGCTGGCGAACTCCTGGAGGCGATTGAGCTAGCCGTTTGCAGCAGCGACGGGGGCGTGTGCAGCGCCATGCTGACTGAGTTGCAGGCGGCGACGAAAGGCGCCGGGAGTTTCGCCACAGAGTTGTTTAAACAGCCGGGCAAAGGTGGCCCGATCTTGGTAGCCGACCGCAATGGCCACCTGCTCCAGCGCCGGCTGTGGTTGTTGCAAGGCGAGCTGCGCGGCGCCGATGCGCAAACGCTGGATATAGTCGTTGGGGGTCAAACCGGTTTCGAGTTTAAAGCGCCGCAGCAGGGTCCGGGTCGAGCAGTGCAGGCGTGCGGCCAGCCCGTGCAGGTCCAGCGGCTGGGCAAAATGCTGGTGCAGCCAGAGCAGCAGCGCGCCGAGTGGGCTGTCGTCCTGGCGCACGGCGGGCAACAGCGGTTGAAAGCGGGTCTGCTGGCCACGGTGCAGGTCCACCAACAGGGCGTTCGCGACTTGTTGGGCCAACCCGGCCCCGGCGTGGCGGCGAATCAGTTGCAGGCACAGATCCAGACCCGCCTGGGCGCCGGCCGAGCAAAAGCGGTTGCGGTATTCGCTAAACAGCGCCTGTTCATCCAGCCGTACCCGGGCAAAGCGTTGGCGAAAGGCGGCCGCGAGCGCCCAGTGGGTGGTGGCGTGGCCGCCATCCAGCACGCCGGCGGCGGCCAACAAAAACGCACTGCTGCACAGGCTGGCCAGTTGTTGGCTCGTAGGTCTGTCTGCCAGCCAGTCGACTAGGGCCGCGTTGCTCGAAAGCGTTGCCGCGATATCGCTGCCGGTGGCCGGCAGCAGCACCAGGTCGGCGTCGGCGGCCAAGTCTAGACCGCCGTCGACGCTGATCTGCGCATAGGGCAGTTGCACGGCGGCGCCGTCCAGGCTGAAGCGGCTCAGTTTGAATAGCGGCTGGCCGGCCAGTTGATTGGCCAGGCCGAAGGCGTCGCAGCTCAGGCTCAGGCTGGAGCACACAGTCTGGGGGCAAACGTAAATGGCGAGACGAAGCATGGTGGTGGGCCGGCGGTTAATGAGTGTCGATTATCACCACAAAGCTGTCATTAATGCCAATCGCGAGACGAACAAACAGCAGCCATACTCAACCTCTACCTTGAATGGAGTTACACCATGTCTGCTGCCAACGCTGAACTGATCACAAATTTTTATCGGGCTTTTCAGCGTCAGGACGCCGAGGCTATGGCGGCGTGCTACGCCCCCGATGTGCAATTCAGTGATGCGGTATTTGTCGGCCTTAAAGGCCGCGAGGCGGGCGACATGTGGCGGATGCTGTGCAGCCGGGCCAAGGATTTCAGCTTGAGCTTTACTGCGGTGCAAGCCGATGAGCAGCATGGCTCGGCGCGCTGGACGGCGCAGTACTGTTTCAGTGCGACCGGCCGCACCGTGGTCAATGAAATCCGCGCCGAATTTGTCTTCAAAGACGGCTTGATCATTGAGCACCGCGATCATTTTGATCTGTGGCGCTGGAGCCGTCAGGCGCTGGGCCTTAAAGGGCTGCTGCTGGGCTGGTTACCGCCGGTACAGGCGGCCATCCGCCGCCAAGCACGGCAAGGTTTGAGCGGCTTTCAGGCGCAGAGTCGCGCCTAGCAAACACTCGGTAATTGCGCACCACGCGCCATTGCCGGCATTAAATCCTTTAGGGAGCACGCGGATGAAGACTACTCATGCACTGTTGGCCTTGTTGATCGGCGCCTTGCTGGCTGGCTGCGCCGGCTCTGATACGGCGGATGACAGCCGTTTTCGCAATGTGCGGTTAAACCCCGGTCCGCAAAACCTGGGCAGCATTGCCCAGGTTGGCTTGACCGACCAAGGGCCTATCACCGGCCTCAATCTGTTTGTCGGTGGCGTACCGAGCGGCTCGGGCAGCCCGCTGCAAATTTACAGCTTTATTTACCCCGGCACCTGCGCCCAGCTGGGGGCGCAACCGGCGTTTTCGCTGAACGAAAACGTGCGGGCCAACCGGGTCAACAATGGCTGGTACCTGAGTAAAACGGCGCCTATCAGCCTGGCCGAGTTGCGCGCCGGGCACTACGCGATAGTGCTGCGCAGCAGCCCGGCGGATCGCAATATCGAGCTGTTCTGTGGCGATATCGATTAAGGCCGCCAATTATTCCTTGGCTATTGGCGGTCATTGCGTGACTGCGTAATTTGACACTTTAGAGTAATCACTCTAAAAAGTGCGGGCAGTTTGCGCTGTCCAATAGTTGCAGTGCTCAGCCCGCCCCGAGAGGAATCCCTGATGCGCCTACCCGTAGTTGCCGTCTTACTGTGCAGCAGTCTGTTGAGCGGCTGTGACCCGCAAGTACCGATCAGTAGCGCCGACGCCGAGGGCGGGTTTAGCGCGCCGACCAGCGCCACCCTGGCCGCTCAGGCGGAGTCGGCCAAGAGCCTGCCGGCTGACGATGCGCTCGACCAGCAGGAGGCCGAGCGCGGTTTAATCGCCCGCGAGCCATCGCTGCAGGTAAAAATGGCCGACGGCCGGGTGATTTTTGATCAGGATGCCTACGGCTTTATCCAGGGCGCCGCGCCCGGCAGCGTCAACCCCAGCCTGTGGCGCCAAGCCAAACTGAATAACAGTAATGGCCTGTATAAGGTGGCCGAAGGGGTTTATCAGCTGCGCGGCTACGACCTGGCCACCATGAGCCTGATCGAGGGCAAAAATGGCTGGATAGTGGTCGACCCGCTGACCACCGAAGAGACTGCCAGCCGTGCCATGGCCTTGGCGCGCCAGCAACTGGGCGACAAGCCGGTGGTGGCGATTATCTTCACCCACAGCCATGTCGATCACTTTGGCGGCGCCCTGGCGCTGGCCTCGCCTGCCGATGTCGCCAGCGGCAAGGTACGGGTCTATGCCCCTGAAGGTTTTATGGAGGAGGCCACCAGCGAGAACGTGCTGGCCGGGCCAGCCATGGGTCGCCGGGCCATCTATATGTACGGTCGCGACCTGCCGCGTAGCGAGCGCGGTAAAGTCGACAATGGCCTGGGCAAAGAGCCGGCCATGGGCACCGTGGGCATTCTGTCGCCGACCGATTTGATCGGCAAAACCCCAACCGCCATGAGCATCGATGGCGTCGACTTTATCTTCGAGTACACCCCAGGCTCGGAAGCTCCGGCCGAAATGACTTTTTACCTGCCGGCGGCCAAGGCCTTTTGTGGCGCCGAGGTGATGAGCCGCACCCTGCACAACCTCTACACCTTGCGTGGCGCCAAGGTCCGCGATGCCAAGCGCTGGGCCGGCTATATCGAAGACAGCCGGGTCAGTCACCCAGAAGCCGAGGTGATGTTCTTCAGTCACCATTGGCCGGTCTGGGGCGCCGAGCGCATCAATGCCTTGATGACGGAGCAGCGCGACACCTACCTGTATATCCATGACCAAACCCTGCGCCTGGCCAATCAGGGCTATGGTCCGCGGGAGATTGCCGAGCAGCTGAGCCTGCCCAAGTCGCTGCAGACCCATTACTGGAACCGCGGTTATTACGGCACCCTCAAGCACAACGTCAAAGCGGTGTATCAGATGTATTTCGGCTGGTACGACGGCAATCCGGCCAACCTCGATCCCTTGCCGCGGGTCGAAGGTGCCCAGCATTACGTCGAATTTATGGGCGGCAGCGCGGCGATTCTGAGCAAGGCCCAGGCCTCTTTTGAACAGGCCGATTACCGTTGGGTGGCGGAAGTGCTCAACCATCTGGTCTCGGCCGAACCGGACAATCTGCCGGCCAAGACGCTGCTGGCCCAGACTTATGACCAATTGGGCTACCGCGCCGAATCCAGCGCTTGGCGCAATGTCTACCTGAGCGGCGCCTATGAACTGCGCCATGGCGCCCCGGCTCAGGGCGTGGATATCGCCGCCGCCACGGGCTTGCTAGAGCAGACCGGCGCCGAGCAGTTTATGCAGATGTTCGCGGTGGCCCTCAACGGCCCGAAAGCCGAGGGTGTGGCGCTGACCCTGAACATCAGCTTCAGCGATCTGCAGACTAACTACGGGCTGAATATCGACAACAGCGTGCTGCATGCCCGGCAAGCGCCGCCAGACAGCCAGGCCAGTGTCACCCTGACCCTGACCCGGCCGCTGTTGGTGAAGATAGTGACCAAGCAGGCCGGGATTAAAGACTTGCTCGGCTCACCCGACCTGCAGGTCGATGGCAGCCTGATCGACCTGGTGCGCTTCTTCGCGCTGCTGGATAAACCGGATCTGGTCTTCCCGATAGTCACCGCTAAAGACTAATGGGCAAGGCCGCGCCTGGATGGGCGTAGGCTATTAAAGCGTCCGTGCCTCGCGGCGCCATCGCGCTGAAGATACTCTTTTGCGCGGTGGCGGCGTTTTTAGTCAGCCGGCAAACAGTCCTCCACTAACGTCCAGAGCGCCTGATTACGGCGGTGGAAGAAACTGAAGTGGCCAATGCTTTTCAGTCCATAAACCTGTGGGCGAACCTCCCGGTGTTCGCGCCGGGCGGTGGGGAAGTGCGCGAGCAAATCCTGCACCGTGGCCGGTGGGGCGAAGGCCTGATCATCACTAAAGGACAGCGCGACAATCTTGCCGGGATAGTCGCGGTAGCCCTGGGTATTGAGCTGGGGGTCGTCGAACAGATAGTCCTTGGCCGTGCTCCAGTTGCGCCAATCCCAGGCCACGCCGGGCGGCAAGTCGTGACCGACGCCGAAGCGCGCCGGTAAATACCCTAAGCCGCGTAGCAACAGCGGAGTAACCAGGTACCAGGCACTGAGAAAGTACGCCCAGTGTTTGCGCGGGTAGAGCCGCCAGCTACAGGTGCCGGAGGCCAGTAAAATCAGCCGTGGCACCTGTTGCAGGGCCGGCGCCAAGCCACTGAGGTGGCCACCGGAACTGTGCCCCAGCACTGTGATTTGCGCCCAGGGCACCTGCAACTCAGTCACGGCGGCGTGCAACACGGCCTCCAGATCGAGTTGGCCCCAGTCGCGCATGCGCGCCTTGTCGTGTTTGGCCGGGCCTTGTCGCGAGGCGCCGATGCCCCGTGCATCCCAGGTCAGCACGTCAAAACCGAGTTGGGCGAAGTGGCTGGCAAAGTGCCGATAGAAGTTTTGCGGCACGCCGGTGGCGGAGTTCACCACCAGCACCCCGCGGCGGCTTGGGGTTTTATGGCGAAACAGGCTGGCGCTCAGTTCGCGGCCGTCTTGACAGTGGATTTGCATCGCTTGCACCTGCTGCTTGGGAGGGAGGCGAGCACCCTAAGCTGTGGACTCAGGTTCACAGTCAAGGGCTTTCTCTTGACGTAATTAGCAACACTTGAATGGCTCGGCGCCCCGTCGTCTTGATCCAGACCCGGTCGGTAAGGGGTGATAGCGCTAGACTGAATTTCACTCTTGGTAGACGGAGTTACCCATGCACGAGTCGAATTCCCGTGACTGGCATGCCCTCAGCGTCGAGCAAAATCTGCAGCAACTGGATGTCAGCGCCACTGGCCTGAGCAGTGAGCAGGCACGCCTGCGACTGCAGCAATACGGCCCCAATGTGCTGCCGCAACGCCCGGGCTTGGCGCCGTGGCGGCGTTTTTTGCTGCAGTTTCACAACCTGCTGATTTACGTGCTGCTGGCCTCGATGCTGATGACCCTGATGCTGGAGGAGTGGCTCGACAGTGGGGTGATCTTCGCTGTGGTGCTGATCAACGCGGTGATCGGTTTTATTCAGGAGGGCAAGGCCGAGCAGGCGATACGTGCGATTCAGTCGATGCTCACCGTGGCCAGCCGCGTGCGCCGGGATGGCGAGGTGGTGACTCTGGTCGCCGAGCAACTGGTGCCGGGTGATGTGGTGCTGCTGGAAGCCGGTGAGCGGGTGCCGGCGGATCTGCGTTTGCTGGAGGCCCGTGAACTGCGCATCGAAGAAGCCGAGCTGACCGGTGAGTCGCTGCCCGTCGACAAGGCCATTGCCCCGGTGGCGCTCATCGCCAGCTTGGGCGACCGGCGCTGCATGGCCTATTCCGGCACGCTGGTGACCGCCGGCAGTGGTTACGGCGTGGTGGTGGCCACCGCCGAGGCGACCGAACTGGGTTGCATCAGCCGTATGCTTGGCGCGGTGACCGCGCTGCAAACCCCGCTGCTGGTGGACATGGCGCGGTTTGCCCAGAAGCTGACCTGGGTGATTGTCGGCCTGGCCGGGCTGACCTTCGCCTTTGGCGTGTCGCTGCGCGGTTACAGCGCCAACGAGATGCTGATGGCGG
>MHZN01000225.1 GCA_001830395.1 Pseudomonadales bacterium RIFCSPLOWO2_12_59_9
TGACTCGCTCGCGCGCCGATGATGCCGGGGTGCCGAGCGAGCTGGTGCCGACTTACTACGCGCAGCGGGCCAGTGCCGGGTTGATCATCAGCGAAGGCGTGTTCCCCGTGGCGCAGGGCAAGGGCTATGTACGCACTCCAGGTATCGAAACCGCCGAGCAGGTGGCTGCCTGGAGGATGGTCGCCGAGGCCGTACATGCCCGCGGCGGGCGGATCTTTATACAGCTGATGCACTGCGGCCGGGTTTCCCACCCCTCGCTGTTGGCCGATGGCGCCCAACCGCAAGGGCCCTCTGCGATCAAAGCCGCCGGCCAGACCTGGACGGCCACTGGCCTGCAGGATTTCGTGACCCCGCAGGCGCTGAGCCTGACTGAGATTGCCGCGGTGATCGCGGGCTACCGGCAGGCGGCCCGGCTGGCCATCGAGGCCGGCTTCGATGGAGTCGAGCTGCACGCGGCATCCGGCTATCTGCCGGAGCAATTCCTCTCGACCGGCAGCAACCAGCGCACCGACCAATACGGTGGCTCGGTGCAGAACCGTGCGCGCTTCGTCCTCGACGTGCTTGCCGCCATGGCCAGTGAGATTGGCAGCGACCGCGTGGGGATCAAGATCTCACCCGAAATGAACTTCAACGACATCAGCGATGCCAACCCGCAGGAAACCTACAGCTACCTGGTCGAGCAACTGCGCGGGCTCAATCTCGCTTATCTGCACGTTGCCTTGTTCGGCGCCAGCATCGATTACCACGCCTTGCTGCGGCCGCTGTTCGACGGCAGCTACCTGGTCGGTGGCGGGCTCGATCAGCGCTCCGCCGCAGCCCTGATCGCCGATGGCCGCGCCGATGCGGCCGTGTTTGGCAGCGCATTTCTGGCCAACCCCGATCTGCCCGAGCGTTTTCGCGCAGGGGCCGAGCTTAACCTGCCGAACAAGGACACTTTCTACACACCGGGCGCCGAGGGCTATATCGATTACCCGGCCATGCACCCGGCACAAAGCGCCTGAGGACACTGCCATGACGACCATTGCACGACTGCAGCGGATGAATCTCGGCAGCCAGTTCCGGGCCTTCACCCTGCGAGGCGATCAGTTCGCCAAGCCGATCGATCCCTTCCTCGGGGTCGATCATGCCTGGACCAGTGGGCCCACCTTTGCACCACACCCCCATGCGGGTTTTTCCGCGGTGTCCTATCTGTTTCTGGATTCCGAGACCGGGATCGATAACCGCGACTCGTTGGGCAACCGCAACCTGATTCAACCGGGCGGGCTGCATTGGACGGCGGCGGGTAGCGGCGTGGTGCATGAGGAGGTGCCTGCCGAGCCGGGCAAGACGGTGCACATGCTGCAAATGTTTATCAACCTGCCAGTGGACCGACAAGCGGCCGCGCCCTTTGCACTGAGCCTCGCAGCGCAGGACGTGCCCGTGGTGCATTTGCCAGGAGTCAAAGTACGAGTGCCGCTGGGCCGTTTCGCCGAAGTCGCTTCGCCGTTGTCGGTGCCCAGCGAGGTGTGTGTGCTGGACATCTCCATCGAGGACGGGGCGCAAGTGAGCATCCCAATAGCGGATGGCCATGTGGCGTTCGTGATGCCGATTGACGGTGAAGTGCTGGTCGATGGCCGGCTGTTCAACCTCGCCGAGCCGACGCTGCCAGTGAATCTGCCGCAGCGCGAGGATCGCACCGTCACTTTGCGCGCGACCCAGGGCAGCGCCAAGCTGGTGCTGTTTTCTGGTGTCCCGCTCAATCAAGCGGTGTATTGGCAGGGCTCGCTGGCACTGGCCTCTGCACAAGCGCTGGCCGAGGCCGTTGACGCCTACCAGCGCGGTGCGTTCGGCGCGCTGCAAGCTCGTTAAGTGATCAAACCAATCCAAAATCTGGGGTGCCAACGCCCCAAGCTTAGTGCCAGGAGAATCACCATGAGTTACGAAAAATGCAGTGCCAACAATGCCGCCCTGCTGCTGATTGATCACCAGGTGGGGCCAATGATGCGGCGTCGGCATCGCTGTAAATGCTACGCATGCCTTGCGAGCAGCTAGCTAATGTCTTAATCGTTGAGCAAAAGCGGCAATGGATTTCGCCCGAAAGCAAGCTCAAGTGCAAGGTCTACACTGGAGAAGAACTTCAGATCGGCACTTTGGAAGCGAAACGGCTCTTGCGGTTCGTGTCACACCTAATGCGAAGGTTTACGCGAGGGTGTTTCCTTGGCCAACCAAGCATCATGCCCGCCGGAAGGGAAGCCAACATGCACCTGCTCACCAAGAAAGGAAGCAACCTCCAGGCATTGCCGTCTGCCGTCGGGGGTTCGCAAGAAACTCTCGGTGCAGCGAATATCAGCAGCCTGGTAACCGACACAGGGGCTCCGTTCCCGCTCAGTTGGCTGGCCGGTGGTTTGCTGCTCGCGGTGCTGGTATTGCTCGCCATGCTGGGCTTTGCGTTCGATTCGTTGCGCAATGTTACAACGGTGCAACTGCGCGATTTGCGCCTCCAGGAGCTGAGCGGCCGCATCGTCCATCTGGACGAAGTGTTAACCATGTCCGCCCGCATGGCGGCCACCACCGGCGACTTGCAGTGGGAGCGGCGTTACCGCCAGTTCGAGCCCCAACTGGATGCCATTATCAAGGAAACGCTGCAACTGACGACCCTGTCCGAAAGCGCCGAGGCGACCAAGCAGACGGACGCCGCCAATTTGAAGTTAGTCGATATGGAGAATCAAGCCTTCTCGCTGGTCCGCGCCGGACAGCCCGATCAAGCGAAGCCCATATTGTTTGGCAAGGCCTATGAGTCGCAGAAGAAAATCTATGCCGAGGGCATTGTCAGACTGGTGCAGCAGATCCAGCAAGACCTCGCCGCGAGCCAGCAGGATAAGCGTAACCAAGCCATTTTTTTCGTCGGTGCGGCACTACTTTCCATCCTGTTTTTATTCGTCACCTGGCTATTGGTCTGGGGCAAGTTGCACCGCTGGCGTTCCGAGCAGGCGGCTAACTTCGCCGCGTTGGAAAAGGCAGAAGGCGCGCTACAGATTGCCCACGACGATTTGGAGAAGCGCGTCAAAGAGCGCACCGAGCAACTGGAACAAGCGCATAAACAGTTGCTTGAGGCTTCACGCAAGGCGGGCATGGCGGAAGTGGCCACCGGGGTGCTGCATAACGTCGGCAACGTGCTCAACAGTGTCAACGTCTCCGCCACGCTGGTGACGGACAGCATCGGCAAGTCCAAGGTCTCGGGTTTGGCCAGGGCCGTCGCCCTGCTGCAAGAACATGAACTCGATCTGGGCGCCTATCTCGGTAGCGATCCCCGCGGCAAGCTGCTGCCGAACTATCTGCTGCAACTCGCCGAACACCTGCAGGCGGATCAGGACGAGAACCTCAAGGAACTGAACTTCCTGCGCCAGAACATCGACCACATCAAGGAGATAGTGGCGATGCAACAAACCTTCGCCACCGCGTACGGCGTCGAAGAGTGCGTCGATGTCAGAGAGTTGCTGGAAGACAGCCTGCGCATGAATCTGAGCGCTTTGAGCCGTCATGGCGTGGAGGTCATTCGCGACATCGACGCGGTTCCCCTGACCATGCTCGACAAGCACAAGGTGTTGCAGATCCTGGTGAACTTGGTCAGCAACGCCAAGCACGCCTGCGACGAGTCTGGGCGCACTGACAAGCGTTTGACGATGGGCCTGGCCAGCGTCGATGGTCGAGTCAGGTTTTCGGTCACTGACAACGGAGTCGGGATTCCAGCGCAGAACCTGCTCCAGATCTTCAATCATGGTTTCACCACCCGCAAGGGCGGGCACGGCTTCGGCCTGCACAGCGGCGCACTGGCTGCGAAGGAATTGGGTGGGTCGCTGCAGGCACAGAGCGATGGCGTCGGCCTTGGTGCGACCTTCACCCTCGAGCTGCCGCTGACTCCACCCTAGGAGGTTCTCGTATGAATGGCTCAGTTAACATCGGCAACCGCCGCATTTTGGTGATCGACGACACTCCATCGATTCATCAGGATTTCCGCAAGATTCTCGGCGCGAATTCCGACAGCGAAGCCGCACTGGCCGCGTCCGAGGCGAGCCTGTTCGGCGCGATCCCGACTGTACACCAAGCCTTCGAGCTGGACTCCGCCTATCAGGGCGAGGAAGCCCTGAGCATGGTCAAGCAGGCGTTGCTGGAGAACAGACCCTATGCCATGGCCTTCATCGACATGCGCATGCCGCCCGGATGGGACGGGGTCGAGACCATAGAGCGGCTCTGGCGAGTCGATCCCTTGCTGCAAGTGGCCCTGTGCACCGCCTATTCTGATTACTCCCTGGAAGAGATGACCGAGCGCCTGGAGTTGGGTGACCGGCTGCTGATCCTGAAGAAACCGTTCGATAACATTGAAATCCGCCAAATGGCCAGCGCGCTAACCGTCAAGTGGCAGATGACCCAAGACGCGGCCGTGAAAATGGACAGCCTGGAGAAAACCGTCAAGGCAAGAGCGCTTGAATTGCTGAAAATGTCCCGCTTGATGCAGTACGACGCGCTCACGGAGTTGCCCAATGCCGCACTGCTGGATGATCGACTGACACAGGCGATCTCCGTGGCTTGCCGGCACCGCAAACAGCTGGCCGTAATATTCCTCGGGCTCGATCGTTTCAAACGGATCAACCATGCGCTGGGACACCCGATTGGCGATGAATTGCTCAAGTCGGTTGCCGAATGCCTGGTGGCGACCGTGCGCCAATCGGACTCGGTGTTTCGCTATGGCTCGGATGAGTTCGTGCTGCTGCTCAGCGATGTGTCGCATCCGCAACAAACCGTCGGTATTGCGGAAAAGCTGCTGACCGCACTCAGAACCCCGCGCTGGGTCGCGGGGCATGACCTTAGCGTGACCGCGAGCCTGGGAGTCAGCAGTTATCCGGCTGACGGTGAGGATGCGTTGAGTTTGATCAAGAAAGCCGAAGACGCGATGCACCATGCCAAAGAAAGTGGCCGTGATGATTTTCGCTTTTTTATCGCCGACATGAACCAGCGTGCCCACGAGCAGCAATTAATCATCGATGGGTTGCGTCATGCTCTGCAGCGGCAGGAGTTTGTCCTGCATTACCAGCCGAAACTGAATCTCGAGTCCGGGCAGATTGTCGGCTGCGAAGCGCTGATTCGCTGGCGGCATCCGCAGCGTGGGTTTACCTCTCCCGGGCAGTTCATCCCCATCGCGGAAGACAGTGGTCTGATCGTGCCGATCAGCAAGTGGGTGCTGCGTGAAGCCTGTCGGCAGGCTCGTGCTTGGCAGGATGCCAAATTGCCGCCGATAACCATGTCGGTCAACATTTCCGCCATTGAGTTCCGGCAGAAGGACTTCCTGGAAGGCATTAGTGCGGCGCTGAAGGAAACCCGGTTGGCGCCGCACTATCTCGAACTGGAAATCACCGAAGGCGTGTTCATGGCCGATATCGAGTCGACCGGCTCGGTGCTGCGCGAACTCAAAGACATGGGTGTGCGCCTGAGCATCGATGACTTCGGTACTGGCTATTCCAGCCTGAGCTACCTGCGGCGATTCCCGATCGATGTGCTGAAAATCGACCAGTCGTTTGTCCGCGACATCAGTATCGATGCCCACGATGCGGCCCTGGTCAGCGCCATCATCAGCATGGGCAGAAGCCTCAACCTCAAGGTGATTGCCGAGGGTATTGAAACCCAGGAGCAACTGGCCTTCTTGCGCGCGCATCACTGCGAGGAAGGCCAAGGTTTTTACTTTAGCCAGGGAGTAGCTGCCGATGAGTTTGAAGCATTATTGGCTGGCGCAATGGCGTAGATCACGGCGGTGTCGGTGAACCGGACATGCAGCTGATTTGCGCGGCGAAACGGCGCCCAGGTTATTACCATGCTGGGGCGTGAGCAGCGGCGCCGGTGCACGTCGTAAGGACCAAGCGCTATAGGCGGGCGCGCTTTTTACGGTTGATTGCTAGCAAGGAAGAATCCAGATGCTTTCCCGGAAACTGACACTCACCATCGCCATCCTGCTCGGGCTGCCCTGCCAGATAAGCGCTGTCCCGCTCGATGAGCCGATCAAACCGATCCCCACGCAACCGACACAGGATCCTGGGCGGGCTGAGCTTGGTCGCCAGTTGTTTCACGATGTGCGCCTCTCCGCCAATAACAGCGTGTCTTGCGTGAGCTGTCACGACCTGAAGAACGGCGGCGCCGACAGCCGCGACCATTCGGTGGGGTTCAGCGGCACACTGACCGGCGTCAACGCACCGACCGTATTCAATGCCGCACTCAACTTTAAGCAATTCTGGAACGGTCGCGCGGACTCACTGGAAGCGCAGATTGACGCAGTTATCCAGAACTCCGTCGAGATGGGATCGGCGTGGGCGGATGTGGTGGCCAAGGTGTCGCAGGACAGCAAATACCAGGCCGCGTTTGCTGCTGCCTACCCGGATGCTGTCACGCAGGCGAACATCCAGAACGCGATCGCGACTTTCGAGCGCACGCTGATCACACCGAATTCGCGTTTCGACCAGTATCTTGGCGGCGACTCGAACGCCCTCTCCGCCGACGAGAAAGCCGGTTACCTGAAGTTCAAGCAGTACGGCTGCGCTTTGGCTGCGATGGAGATGGAGGGCAGCCTGACCGCCCATAGCGACGGACCGGGTAAAGGGACAATTTTCGCCCTTGAAGTACCGCTCAAATCACCGGGAGGTGGCCTATGAACAGCAGCCTGAAGAATCGGCGGATATTGCTGATAGACGATACGCCCTCCATTCATCAGGACTTCCGTAAGATCCTGCTGCCGGATACCTCGGCAGAGTCCGATTTGGATGCAGTGGAGGCGGTCCTGTTCGACGCGAAGGTCAAGGCCAGCGCCACGCCCTTCGAACTCGATTCGGCCTATCAAGGGCAGGAAGGTTTGGCCAAGGTCTGCGAGTCCCTCAAGGCCAATCGGCCCTACGCGTTGGCATTCGTCGACATGCGCATGCCGCAGGGATGGGATGGCGTCGAGACGATTGAACGGCTCTGGCAGGAAGATCCACTGCTGCAGATCGTCGTCTGCACCGCGTATTCCGACTATTCCTGGGAAGAGGTTTTGGAGCGACTCGACGGGCGCGATCGGCTGCTGATCCTGAAAAAACCGTTCGACAATATCGAGGTCTGCCAACTGGCCAATACGCTGACGGCCAAGTGGGATATGACGCGGCTGGCGGCATTACAGATGAGCGAGCTGGAGCAGGAGGTTCAGCAACGAACGGTTGAGATCCGGCGAACCAGCGCAGCGCTGCAAGTGGAAGTGGTCGAGCGCAAGCAGTTGGAGAGCCAATTGCTACAAGCCGAGAAGCTCGCCTCGATTGGTCAACTGGCAGCGGGCGTCGCGCATGAAATCAATAATCCGATCGGCTTTGTATCCACCAACTTTGGCGTGTTAGAGGGGAATTTCGCCAAGCTATTGGAAGTGCTGCTTGCCTATGAGGACGTGGAACAGAGCATGGGCTCGGCGGATGTAGTGGCCAAATTGAAAAGCTTGCGCGAACGTGTAGAGCTGGATTATCTGAAAGCGGACATCCCGCTGCTCATGCGCGAATCCAAGGAGGGGCTCACCCGGGTGCGCCAGATCGTTCAGGACTTGAGGGATTTTTCTCGGGTCGACTCAGCGCAGGAGTTGCAATGGGCCAACTTGCAACAGGGTATTGATTCGACCCTGAACATCGTTGCCAGCGAGCTCAAATACAAGGCCGACGTCATCAAGGAGTACGGCGAGCTTCCGGACATCGAATGCTGGCCCTCGCAAATCAATCAAGTGTTTATGAATCTGGTGGTTAACGCCGCGCAGGCTATTGGGCCTGAGCGCGGCAAGATCATCATCCGCACCGGTGTCGATGACGATGGTGAGAATGTCTGGATGGAGGTGGCGGATACGGGCTCAGGCATCTCGGCAGAAACATTGCCATGTATTTTCGATCCCTTTTTCACCACTAAGCCTGTTGGCAAGGGGACGGGGCTTGGATTGTCCCTTTCATACGGCATAGTGCAAAAGCATGGTGGCAACATCTCGGTCCACAGCGAAGTGGGAGTAGGCAGCACATTTCGGGTTGATTTACCGATTCGGCAGGTTGCGCTTGGCGAATGAGGTTTTCTTGATTGATCTGTAAACATACAAAACAAAGGCTTACCTTCGGGTAGGCCTTTGTTGTTTTTAAGGGGCCTAGAATGTGTCTAAGCATGTGCCCATGCAGCATGCCGATATCGAGGTCTTTAGCTATTATTCGCAGCGAACAATCGCAACGGTCTGCCGCGCGGGCATGCTAGCGTTGGTACTGAGTCGTAAATTCGCTGTCTTGATCAGCCTTTGTAGTCGCGTATGTGTAGTCGCTTATGAAAAAACCAAGCCCAACACCATTGGCGAGTGTCATCGATCTGCTACTGGACGCGGTCTGCGTGGTGGATACCAATGGCCGCTTCGTGTTTGTCAGCGCCGCCTGCGAGCGTATTTTCGGCTACACGCCGGAGGAAATGCGCGGCAAGGCCATGATCGAGATGGTGGTCGCCGAGGATGTGGCCAGAACGCTGGCGGCGGCCAATGAGGTGATGTCCGGGCAGCCAAAACTGCATTTTGAGAACCGTTACCGGCGCAAAGACGGTCGCGAGGTGCACATCATGTGGTCGGCGTGCTGGTCGGAGACCGATCAGCTGCGTATCGGCGTGGCGCGCGACATCAGTGAACTGAAACAGGCGCAAGCGCTGCAAACCGCGATTTACTCGATCTCCGAGGCGGCCCATGCGGCCAAAGATCTGGTCGCCCTGTTTCAACAAATCCATCAGATTATTGGCACGCTGTTGCCGGCGCTGGGTTTTTGCGTGGCGCTGTACGATGCCCAAAGCGATCAGCTGAACTTTCCCTATCACGTCGAAGAGCAGGACCAAGCCTCGAGCGCGCTGGAGCCCTCAACCAGCATCTGCCAGGCGGTGGTGCGCAGTGGGCAGCCGCTGCTGCTGACTCCCGAGACGCTGCACAGCGTGTTGGCCACGTTACCCATGACGGTCGATGTCAGTGCCTTTTGCTGGCTGGGGGTGCCGCTTTATTCCAGCCAGGGCACTATCGGCGCGCTGGTGTTAAAGAGCCACGCGGGCAGTGTCAGCTACACCGAGAAACACCTGGAACTGCTGCAGTTTGTCTCTACTCAGGTGGTCACGGCCATCGAGCGCAAACGCTTGTATGCCCGCTTGCAGCATATGGCGCAAAACGACGAGTTGACCGGTTTGCCCAACCGGACCTTCTTGCATGATCGTTTGACTGTCGCGCTGGCCAGGGTCAAGCACAGTGGCGGACGGGTTTGCGTGATCTTTCTGGACTTGAACAAGTTCAAGCAGGTCAACGACTCCTTCGGCCACGCGGTCGGTGACCTGCTGCTGCAGGAAGTGGCCCGCCGGCTGAAACAGGTGGTGCGCGAGGGCGATACCGTGGCCCGGATTGGCGGCGACGAGTTCGTCGTGCTGCTGGAAACTATCAAGCAGCCGGAAACGGCCGTGCTGGTCTCCAGGAAAATCCGCGCCGCCCTGAGCCAGCCCATGGATCTTGAGGGGCGCAACTTGCACATACTGCCGAGCATCGGCATTGCCCACTACCCCGAGCATGGTGATGGCATCGCGCAGTTGCTCGAACATGCCGATGAGGCGATGTATATGGACAAATCCAGCGGCAGTTCGCAGCTCTTGATTTAGGCCATGTGCCCGTTCTGCGTGGAGCGCCATACACCTCGTAGGAGGGACTTTAGCCGCGACCAGCGCACCGCCATCGGGGCTAAAGCCCCTCCTACAAAAGCGGTAACCTGCGCCGCACATAATCAGGACATAGCCTTGATTTAACCACCGTCAGGCGCATCCGCTAATGGCGTGATTTGATTGCAAAAATAAAGGCGCCCTTGGGCGCCTTTAGTCTGTTTGCCGCAGCTTTTTAGCTGGTGGCCGGGGCTTTGCTGTGCAGCGGGCTGGCGGGTTCGCAACCGGGAGTGCAATCGGCCAGGCCAAGGGTGCTGGCTTGGGCTTGCTCGATGGTTTGCCGCACTGTGGTCATGGCTGCTTCGGGGTCGAAGTCGTAATCCTCTTCCTCTTCGGCGCTGGGGTCTTCCGGCAGGAAGATATTCAGCAAGATAGCGCTCAAAGCGCCGACTGTGATCGAGGACTCGAAGATCAGGTGCAGGGATTTTGGCAGCGACAGCAGCACCTCAGGCACCACTGCCACGCCAATCCCCAGGCCCAGCGAGATGGCCACGATCAGCATGTTACGGCGGTGCAAACCGGCCTCGGCGAGGATCTTGATGCCGGCCACGGCGACGGTGCCGAACATGATGATGGTGGCGCCGCCCAGTACCGGCTTGGGCATGCCCAGCAGTACGGCGCCGATCACCGGAAACAGGCCGAGCAGCACCATGATGGCGGCGATATACAGGGCCACATGGCGACTGGCGACGCCGGTCAGTTGGATCACTCCGTTGTTCTGGGCGAAGGTGACCATCGGCATGCTGTTGAGGGTGGCGGCGATCACCGAGTTGAGGCCGTCGGCCAGCAGTCCGGATTTGATCCGGCGGATATACACCGGGCCTTGCACCGGCTGGTGGGAAATCATCGAGTTGGCGGTCAGGTCGCCGGCGGCTTCCAGGGGCGTGACCAGGAAGATGATGGCAATCGGTACGAAGGCCACCCAGTCGAAGGCGAAACCGTATTTGAACGGCACCGGCACGCTGACCAGCGGCAGGGCGGCAAAGTCCGGTAGCTGCACCTTGCCCAGCGACATGGCCACCAGGTAGCCGACGGTCAGGCCGATGATGATCGCGCCCAAACGCACCAGCGGTGCATTGAAGCGGTTGAGCACCACGATGATGCCCAGCACCAGAAACGCCAGGCCGAGGTTTTCTGCCGAGCCAAGATCGGTGGCGCCGAAGCCGCCGGCCATGTCGGTAACCGCCACCTTGATCAGGGACAGGCCCATCAGGCAGATGATGGTGCCGGTGACCACGGGGGAGATCAGCTTGCGCAGTTTGTCGATGAACTGACTGAAGGCCACCTCGACAAAGGCGGCAAAAAAGCACACGCCAAAGATGGTGCCGAGAATCTCGTCGGTGCCACCGCCTCTAGCCTTGACCAGGAAGCCGGCGCTGAGAATCACGCTGAGGAAGGCGAAGCTGGTGCCCTGCAAACAGAGCAGGCCGGAACCCACCGGGCCGAAACGCCGGGCCTGGATAAAGGTGCCAATGCCGGAGGCGAACAGCGCCATGCTGATCAGGTAGGGCACTTCGCTCTGCAAGCCGAGGGCGCCGCCGACGATCAGGGTCGGGGTGATGATGCCGACGAAACTGGCCAGCACGTGTTGCAAGGCGGCGAAGATCGAGGGGAAAAATCCCGGACGGTCATCGAGTTGGTAGATCAGTTGGTTGCTGGGCGCACGGCGGCGCTGCTGCGGAAAATCACTCATGGGGGTCAGCCTGCCAGTTTGTTTTTAGACGGTCGTGGGCTTGAGTGGAGCGCGGTGAGGGCACTCCGCTTACTGGCTGCTCATAAACTGTCTGAGCAGTCAGGTCGCAAACACTGTAGTCGGGTTTGTTAATTTTGTGCAACAAATAATTATTAGATTGTGTACAAAAAATTAAGTAGACGGTATCCAGTGTTTTTGCTGGCAGGTTTGGCTTAATAACCTGCTCGGATTAGTCTTTGCCCAGACAGCACAAAGGGGACCGAAGTCCCCTTTGTGGGTGCAAATCACACCTCCTACAGTGTCAGCTCAGCAGAGCGTGACCAGGCGCTTAGAAGTGGTACTTCACCAGCGCCTGCACGGCGGCCTGGTCGAAGCCATCACCAGAGCCGTCGACCGGCTTGAGGCCGTATTTGTTGTGCCACATGTTCAGCTCGGTGCCGACGTAGAGCGTGCGGCCTTGGCCAAACAGTTGTTTGCCAGCGTCCCATTTGATCTGGATCGAGGAACCCAGCGAGGTCTGGGTGCCGGCATCCTTGGACGGGCTGCGCCAGTCGACATAACCGTCGATGACAAAGTCCTGGCTGCCAACGGCGAAGGGGTAGGCGCCGGCCACGGTCAGCTGTTCGGCATAGCCGGGACCGCTGGTGTCGGTGAAGAACACGTGGTCGTTGATTTTGACCCGGTACAGGTTGGTCGACAGAAAGGCGAAACCGGGTACGTCCCAGTCCAGACCGGCACCGTACAGGTAGTTTTCGGTGCCTGGGCCGCCATTGCCTTTTTCATAGACGAAGGCTGCCAACACGTCTTTGACTGGGCCGAACGCCAGGCTTTGGCCGGTCAGCCAGCTGCCGCTGACGCGTGGGTTGATTTCCATGTAGTAGAAATTGCTTTTCTCGCTGGCATCGAAGGTGCCCTGCTCAAAGCTGCCGCTGTACTGGATGTTGTCGGCATCGACGTAGTCATAGAAGGCAAAGATATCGCCCCAGTTCCAGCCGCTGGCGTGCTCGAAGGTGTAGGTGCTTTGCGAGCGCTGCTCTTCTTCATCGAAGTTCATCTGGTTGAAGTTGCTGCCGTTCAGGTAGCTGATGCTGTTGTCCTGAAAATGCAGCAGGTCGCCGGCCATGGCGGAGCCGCTCAGGGCTAAACCGCCAGCGACTAGCAGGCGTGGGAAAGTACGCTTCATGGGTGTCTCCTTAATTGTTGTTATGGGCAGAGCAGGTGTGGGTGAATAGGTTTAGCGGCGCCAGGCTTAGGGTTGTGACCAAGCCTGGCGCAGGCAGCTAAAGGACGTTAGTTGAGCTTGGCGCCTTGGCTGATCCAGGCACCGATCAGGTCGCGTTCGGCTTGGGTCATCTGCGTAAGGTTGCCCAGCGGCATGGTTTGCGTGGCCACCGCCTGGGCTTGAATGCGTGGGGCCAGCAGGCGGATTTGCTCGGCGGTGTCAAACATCACCCCGGCAGGGGCGGCGCTGAACATTGGGCTGGTCGGCTTGGCGGCATGGCAGGTGCTGCAACGCTCCTGGATGACCTTGTGCACCTGGCTAAAGGTTTCGGCATTCGAGCTGACCACCGCGACTGCGGCCGCAGGCGTGCTGCTTGGGCCGGTGACGAAGGCCAGGCAGATCATGCCCAGGGCGGCGACCGGAATGGTCCAGGCGAACTGGTTGCTGTTGTGGCGGGTGTTGAAGTAGTGACGAACCAATACG
>MHZN01000226.1:0-1978 GCA_001830395.1 Pseudomonadales bacterium RIFCSPLOWO2_12_59_9
CATGACGACATGAAGCAGATCGCCAAGTATTACGACGACACCGGCATGCTCGATTTTATCGGCGTGGTCGGCTCGGGTTGCGACACCCACAACACCCTGGCCAACGTGATCCCGAACATGAGTTATCCGCCGGAGCCGTTTCTGCATCTGGCCGCTGGGATCAAGGAAGTGGTCAAGGTGCCGGTGCTGCATGCGCAGAACATCAAGGACCCGAACCAGGCCACCCGCATTCTCGAAGGCGGCTATGTGGACATGGTCGGCATGACCCGCGCGCACATTGCCGACCCGCACCTGATCGCCAAGATCAAGATGGGCCAGATCGACCAGATCAAGCAGTGCGTCGGCGCCAACTACTGCATCGACCGCCAGTACCAGGGCCTGGACGTGCTCTGTATCCAGAACGCCGCCACTTCCCGTGAATACATGGGCCTGCCGCATATCATCGAGAAAACCAGCGGCGTGAAGCGCAAGGTGGTGATAGTCGGCGGTGGCCCGGCCGGCATGGAGGCCGCGCGAGTGGCCGCCGAACGTGGCCATGACGTGACCCTGTTTGAGAAAAAAGACCAGCTCGGCGGGCAGATAACCCTGGCTGCCAAGGCGCCGCAACGGGATCAAATGGCCGGCATCACCCGCTGGTTCCAGCTGGAACTGGCGCGCCTGAACGTCGACCTGCGCCTGGGCACCGGCGCCGACGCGGCGAGCATTCTCGACCTGCGCCCGGACATCGTGGTGCTGGCCAACGGCGGCCATCCGTTTATCGAACAGAACGAACATTGGGGCGCGGCCGAAGGCCTGGTGGTCAGTAGTTGGGACGTGCTCGACGGCAAGGTCGCGCCGGGTAAAAACGTGCTGGTCTACGACACCATCTGCGAATTCACCGGCATGTCGGTGGCGGACTTTATCGCCGACAAAGGCGCCAAGGTCGAGATAGTCACCGACGACATCAAGCCAGGCGTGGCCATCGGCGGCACCAGCTTCCCGACTTACTACCGCAGCATGTACCCCAAAGAAGTGATCATGACCGGCGACCTGATGCTGGAGAAGGTCTACCGCGAAGGCGACAACCTGGTCGCGGTGCTGGAGAACGAATACACCGGCGCCAAAGAGGAGCGGGTGGTCGATCAGGTGGTCATCGAGAACGGCGTGCGCCCCGACGAGACCCTCTACTACGGGCTTAAAGAAGGTTCGCGCAACAAGGGCCAGATCCACGTCGAGGCGCTGTTCGCCATCCAGCCGCAGCCCTGCTTGAGTGAGGCGGGCGCGGGGTATCTGTTGTTCCGCATCGGCGACTGCGTGGCCCAGCGTAATACCCACGCGGCCATCTATGACGCCTTGCGGTTGTGCAAGGATTTTTGAGCCAGACGCCAACCTCTGTGGGCGGGGCGTAGGGTGGGTTAGCCGCGCAGCGGCGTAACCCACCAAGCGGACTTCCAGGCGGACATTGGCGTCCCCAGATATCGATGGTGGGTTACGCCTACGGCTAACCCACCCTACGCGGTTATACGGTCCCTCCAAGGAGACCAGATGATGTTAAGCACCATCCTTCCCATCCTGCTGTTCACCGCCCTGGCTTTGGCCGTGCTCGGTGCCGGCAAGCGCTTTTTTATGTGGCGCCGTGGCCGAGCGGCGCAGGTCGATTGGCTCAAAGGCCTGGCGGCCATGCCACGCCGCTATATGGTCGATTTGCACCATGTGGTGGCCCGGGATAAATACATGGCCAACACCCACGTGGCCACCGCCGGCGGCTTCGTGCTGGCCGCCGTATTGGCGCTGCTGGTACACGGTTTCGGCCTGCAGAATCGCATCCTTGGTTTCGCTCTGCTGGCCGCCTGCGTGCTGATGTTTGGCGGCGCGCTGTTCGTCGCTAAACGTCGTCTCGACCCGCCGGCGCGGCTGTCGAAAGGCCCCTGGATGCGTCTGCCGAAAAGCCTGCTGCTGTTCGCTGCGAGCTTCTTTATCGCCACCTTGCCGGTGGCGG
>MHZN01000226.1:2014-6428 GCA_001830395.1 Pseudomonadales bacterium RIFCSPLOWO2_12_59_9
TTGGCGCTGCTGCTTAGTGTCGGCGTGGCCTGGGGTGTGTCCGAGCTGTTCTTCGGCATGACCTGGGGCGGGCCGATGAAGCACGCCTTCGCCGGCGCCTTGCACCTGGCTTGGCACCGGCGTAGCGAACGCTTCGGCGGCGGTCGTTCCACTGGCTTGAAGGCCTTGAATCTGAATGATCCAATGGCGCCCTTGGGGGTGGAGAAACCCACGGATTTCACCTGGAACCAGCTGCTCGGTTTTGATGCCTGCGTGCAATGCGGCAAGTGCGAGGCGGCCTGTCCGGCCTTCGCCGCCGGCCAGCCGCTGAATCCGAAGAAGCTGATTCAGGACATGGTGGTCGGCTTGGCTGGTGGTACCGATGCGAATTTCGCCGGCTCTCCCTACCCTGGAAAGCCGGTGGGTGAACATAGCGGCGGCCCGCACCTTCCGATCGTCAATCTCAACGGCAAGGCTCTGGTGGATGCCGATACTTTGTGGTCGTGCACCACCTGCCGCGCCTGCGTCGAGGAGTGCCCGATGATGATTGAGCACGTCGACGCCATCGTCGACATGCGCCGCCATCTGACTTTGGAAAAAGGCGCCACACCGAACAAGGGCGCCGAAGTACTGGAAAACCTGATCGCCACCGACAACCCCGGCGGTTTCAATCCCGGCGGCCGGCTGAACTGGGCGGCGGACCTGGACCTGCCGTTGCTCAGCGACAAGAAAATTGTCGATGTGCTGTTCTGGGTCGGCGATGGCGCTTTCGATATGCGCAATCAACGCACCTTGCGCGCTTTCGTCAAATTGTTGCGGGCGGCGAAGGTAGACTTCGCCGTGCTCGGTCTGGAGGAACGCGACAGCGGTGATCTGGCCCGCCGCTTGGGCGATGAGGCGACCTTTCAGCAACTGGCCGTGCGCAATATCGCCACCCTGGCCAAGTACAGGTTCAACAAGATCGTCAGCTGCGATCCGCACAGCTTTCATGTGCTGAAAAACGAATATGGCGAGCTGGGCGGTAACTATCAGGTGCAGCATCACAGCACCTATCTTGACGAGCTGATCGCGGCTAAACGGCTCAATCTGGGTAAGCACAAGGGTGGCAGCGTCACCTATCACGATCCCTGCTACCTGGGCCGCTACAACGGTGAGTACGAAGCGCCGCGCGCGGTGCTCAAGGCCATAGGTATCGAAGTGAAAGAGATGGCGCGTTCCGGCTTCCGTTCGCGCTGCTGCGGCGGTGGCGGCGGGGCGCCGATTACCGACATCCCCGGTAAACAGCGGATTCCGGATATGCGCATGGGTGATATCAAGGAAACCGGCGCCGAGCTGGTGGCGGTCGGTTGCCCGCAATGCACGGCCATGCTCGAAGGCGTGGTCGGCCCACGGCCCGAGGTGAAAGACATTGCCGAGCTGGTGGCCGAGGCACTGCTGGAGTCGCCCGCCGCCGCAAGCCCGCGCAAAGATCTGGAGGTGCCAGCATGAGCGATCTGATCCGCCGTGACCCGCGCGCCGAATGGATAGCGCGTAATCGTCTGCACCCGCTGCACGCCAGTCTGCAACCGGTGCTGAGCAGTTGGCTGGGCCCCAACGGCCTGCTGCGCAAGAATCCCCATGCCGTCGGCTTTATAGGTCCCAACGGCATCAAACGTATCGACCGCAGCGGCGCCCAACAACTCGGCGCCGGCAAGCGTGCCAGCCCGGCGGTTGCCGAGCAGTTGCCGCTGCATGTGATCAGCGAGCCGGCTTTTTATATTGCGGTGGTGCCGGACCTGCCCGGTGGCCGCTTGAGCAGTCACGACCGCGATCTGTTCGGCCTGGCCCGGCAGTTGGCCGGCAGCAGCGGTGCGGTACTGGCCGTGGTGTTTGGTGAGCACAAGGAAACCGCCTTCGATCTGGCCGGTGTCGACCGGCTGCTGAAGCTCCAGGGCGCGGCCTATGATGGCTATGCGCCAGAGCAACAGCTCGCCACGCTGACGACGCTGGAGCAGCAGTTCCAGCCGCGCCACTGGCTGCTGCCGGACAGCCGCAGTGGCGGTGGCGAGCTGGGTCGGCGCCTGGCCGCCAAGCTCGGCGAGCGGCCGGCCACACGGGTCTGGCAGGTCAGCGACAGCCAATGCATCGGTCGCGCCGGTGCCGGCCGGGAAGACCTGGTGCGGCCGTTGGCGCGGGTGATTCTGGCCGCCGTCGAATGCGCCGAGCCGGTCAGCGACACGCGCCATGAAGTGCTGCCGCTGCAGCTGGCGGTTAGCCTGTTGAACGCCCAACCACGGATTCAAGACCTCGGCGCGGTGGCGGTCGACCCGGCGGCGATTCCCATGGCCGAGGCCGAATTTATTCTGTCCGGCGGCAACGGCGTGCAGGACTGGGACTTGTTCCATCGCGCGGCTGTGGCCCTCGGTGCCACCGAAGGCGCCTCGCGGGTGGCGGTGGACGACGGCTTTATGCCCCGCGACCGGCAGGTCGGTGCCAGCGGCATCTGGGTCACGGCGCGGGTCTATCTTGCAGTCGGCATCTCCGGGGCCATCCAGCACCTGCAAGGCATAGGTGCCTGCGACAAGGTGTTGGCGATCAACCTCGACCCGAGCTGCGACATGATCAAACGGGCCGACCTGGCGGTGATCGGCGACGGCGCGGCGATTCTGCAGGCGCTGATCGAACGGATCGCGCAACACCGGGCGGGAGAGCAACGCGATGCGGCCTGAAGCCTTCGCCGTGCTCGATTTAGCCCAATGCGTAGGGTGGGCTTCAGCCCTCCTGTTGTCTGCATCGCCTACCCGCTGGGCTAAAGCCCAGCCTACAAGGGGTTCTTATGAGCGCTAGTCAACTCGCGGTGATCGCCCTGGTGTCGGTCGGCGCCCATCCCTCTTCCGGTCGCCCCCGGCGCGCTGAACAGGACGCCCGCGCGGTGGAACTGGGTTTGCAACTGGCTGGCGAGCGCTTGCAGCTGCTGCACGCCGGCGATGCCCAGGCCGACGCCTTGCGCGCCTACTTAGGCATGGGCCTGAGTGAATTGAATGTGCTGCAACAAGCGCCCGGCGCCGATGCCTTGCCGGCGCTGCTCGACTACCTGCGTGGCAGCGACGCCCAGCTGGTGTTGACCGGCAGCCAGGCGGAAACTGGCGAAGGCTCCGGCATGCTGCCGTTCCTCTTGGCCGAGCAACTGGGCTGGCCACTGGTGGTCGGCCTGGCGGCGGTGGAAAGCCTCGCGGACGGTTATGCCCAGGTGCTGCAAGCCTTGCCGCGCGGGCAGCGGCGGCGGCTGAAGGTGCCGCTGCCGTTTCTCGCCAGCGTCGACAACGCCGCCCCGGCCGCCCGGCAAAGCGCCTTCGGCCCGGCCCGCCGCGGCCTGCTGAACGCCACCGAGGTCGAGCGGGTGGACGATGAACTGCTGGCCGCCAGCCAGTTGCAACCGGCCAAATCGCGACCCAAACGCCTGAAGATCATCAAAGCCAAAACCGGCGCCGAACGCATGAAAGCCGCCACCGCCAAGGCCGTCGGCGGCGGCGGGCAGGTGCTCAGCGGCCTGAGCCCGCAGGACAGCGCCGAGGCGATCTTCAAGCTGTTGCTGGAGGAGGGGGTGCTGCGTTGAGATTGATGTTGTTATGTCTGCCGGGTCGCGGGCGGCAGCCGTTCCATACGGCTCGCCGCATTTCCCACATCCATGTGGGTCGCTAAAGCCCCTACAAAAGCGATCGAGCCATGGCCGCAAAAATCGCCGTCTGTGCAATCTGTAGGAGGGGCTTTAGCCGCGATGGCCATCAGCGCAGGAGTCCAGTCGCAGACGACATCAAGGTCGCTCGGCCGTCGGTCGTGGCTGCCAGCCCCGCAATTTGCAGTTAAGCCAATAGCGAGTTAACTGAGAAGACCAGCCTGCGCCGAATTTGCGCCCCGTGTCCCATCCAGGCATCCGCCCGTGGCACGGCCAAGCGTGTCGGCACTTGATCCTGGCCGGAGGCCGGCGATGCGCACGAGCTACAGGTGGTTACTGCTGGTCTTGCTGCTGGGCTTGAGCGCCTGCGATGGCGAGCCCGGTCCGTTGCTGCTCGGCACCCTGGAATGGGACCGTATCGGCGTGCCGGCGGAGGCCTCGGAAACCGTGCTGGCCTGGCATGTGGCCGAAGGCGAGCGGGTGCAGGCCGGCCAGTTGCTGCTGGAACTCGATCCGCGCCGCCAGGACGCGCGCATCGCCCAGGCCAGCGCCGAGGTGGCCCAAGCCCAGGCGCGCCTGGACGAGCTGAGCAACGGCACTCGGCCGGAAAGCATCGAGGCGGCCCAGGCCGTGCTGCGCCGCAACCGCGCCCGGTTTACCGCCGCCGAACAGGATTTTCAGCGGGTGGAGCAACTCTATCAACGGGAGCTGGTGGCCGTTGCCGAGCTGGATAACGCCCGCGCCAGCCGCGACCAGGCGCGGGCCGAACTGGCCAATGCC
>MHZN01000227.1:0-20488 GCA_001830395.1 Pseudomonadales bacterium RIFCSPLOWO2_12_59_9
CCCATCCCCATGAATGATCCCCTCAGCGTCCTGATCGTCGCCCATCCCCATGAATGATCCCCTCAGCGTCCTGATCGTCGAAGACGACCCCCATGTACTCCTCGGTTGCCAGCAAGCCCTGAGCCTGGAAGACATTCCCAGCATCGGCGTCGGCACGGCCGAGGAAGCCCTGCTGGCGGTGGGCGACAACTTTGCCGGCATCGTCATCAGCGATATTCGCCTGCCTGGCATCGACGGTTTGCAATTGCTCGCGCAACTCAAGGCCCGGGACCGCAGCCTGCCCGTGGTGCTGATTACCGGCCATGGCGACATCTCCATGGCGGTGGCCGCCATGCGTGACGGCGCCTACGACTTTATGGAGAAACCCTTTTCCCCGGAGCGCCTGGTCGACGTGACGCGCCGCGCCCTGGAACAGCGCCGCCTGGCCCGGGAAGTCTGCGCCTTGCGCCGTCAGCTGGCCGGCACCCAGGCCCTGGAGGAACGCCTGCTGGGCCGCTCACCGGCCATGCAGGCGCTGCGCGAGCTGATCGCCAACGTCGCCGACACCTCGGCCAATGTGCTGATCGAGGGCGAAACCGGCACCGGCAAAGAGCTGGTCGCCCGCTGCTTGCATGATTTCAGCCGGCGCAAGAGCCAACAGTTTGTCGCCCTCAACTGCGGCGGCCTGCCGGAAAATCTGTTTGAAAGCGAGATTTTCGGCCACGAGGCCCATGCCTTTACCGGCGCCAGCAAACGCCGGATCGGCAAGATCGAACACGCCAACGGCGGCAGTTTATTTCTCGATGAAATCGAGAGCATGCCCCTCAGCCTGCAGATCAAACTGCTGCGGGTGTTGCAGGAGCACAGCCTCGAACGCCTCGGCTCGAACCAGAGCGTGGCGGTGGATTGCCGGGTGATCGCCGCCACCAAGGCGGACCTAAATGAGCTGGGCAAGGCCGGGCAATTTCGCAGCGACCTCTACTACCGCCTCAACGTGGTGACCCTGGAACTGCCGCCGCTGCGCGAGCGCCGCGAGGACATACCGCTGCTGTTCGAGCATTTCTCCCAGCAAGCCGCGTTGCGCTTTGACCGCACTGCTGTTGAGCTCGATAGACACAGCCTGGCCAGCCTGCAGGCCCACGACTGGCCGGGCAATGTGCGCGAACTGCGCAACGTCGCCGAACGCTACGCCCTGGGTCTGCCACTGTTTAAAAAATCGGCCCTGGCCCATGAAAATGGCGGCCTGGCCTTTGTCGAAGCGGTCGAGGCCTTTGAAAAAGCCTTGCTCAGCGCCGCACTGGAGCGCCACCACGGCAACCTGAGCCAAACCAGCCAGGCCCTGGGCATGGCCAAGACCACACTGTTCGACAAGGTGAAGAAATACGCCCTGCAATAACCGCAAGGCTATAAGCAGGCGAGGCCTAATAGCCGTCGGGCATCAGAGTGCCAAAGTGGCGCTCAAGGCTGGCGGCAAGCTCAAGTGCGTCGTCTATAGTTCAGTGGAATCGTCGTGCCAGTGCGCAACGTGAGGGTTAGGGATGAACATGCAACAGCGCGTTGCAGTCGTGGATGCATTGTGTCAGCTAGTGACTACACATTTGCCGCCCAGCTTGGCGAGCCTGTTAGATGCCACAGTGCAGACACTAAAAGAACAGCGCATCCGCGCCAACAGCAATAGAGAAGAACAAGCCTGCACAGATTTCATGCATCTGTGCATCAGCCAACGTGAACGGCTGATTGCCGAGACCGAACAAAGCATTCACCAGCGCCTAACCAACCCTGAGCCTCAACAGCTGGCGGTCCCCTCTAACGCCGAAGAGTGGCAATTAGTCGACGATGCTGAAGTCGATGAACTGCTCGAGATGCGCCGCTTGGTGCGCCAACTGCGCGAGCCCTTGGGGGTACTGGAGTGGCTGAATTGCGCCCGGCTCAACCGCATCAATGCCCGCCCCAGCAAAGAAGCCGACAACCCGCTCTCGCTGGAGTTTCTGGTGCGCACCTTGCAGTCATGCCTGCACCTACGCCAACAGTCTGCCGCAGTGCGCGAAATCTTTTACGCCACCGCCAACAAAGCGCTGGCGGTCAGCCTGCAGGTTTACTTCAACCAACTGGATGCGTTGTTTAAGCAGTTTCAGCTGGAGCCGTTGGCTGAAGCCCGCACCGAGCCCCATCGCCCGCGTCTTGACTCAGCGCCACGCAATAGCGCTCGGGCAAACGCCGCAGCGCCCTATCAAGCGATCCAGCAACTGCGCGCAGTCGAGTCCAACAGCGCAGTTAGCTCGGCCAGCCCTGCCAGCGTCGATCAGCCGGCACTGCAACGGGCCATCGCCAGCCTGCAAACACTCGCACCGGCGCAACAAGGCTGGTCGGCAGACCATTTTGTCCAGCAACTGCAGCAAGCCGGCGCACAGCTATCACCACGCCAATATGATGATGCCGGCCTGGTGGCCGAGTTATTTCAGCACCTCGAGCAACAAAGCCTGATTGCTCCCGGAGTTAAACCGGCACTGCGTCGCTTAATGGCCCCGGTCGCTCAAGCCGCCATCCTTGAGCCGGCGGCATTTGCCGACCCGGCGCACCCGGTGCGCGCGACCTTGGACAAGCTGATGCGCCTGTGCGATTTTTCGGAGCAGGCCAATCCGGCCTTAGAGCAGCGGGTCGAGCAGTTGATCGACGGCATCGTCAACAACTATCAAGGTAACAGCGAGGTATTCAGCAGCTGCGACCAACAACTTGAGCAGTTGCTGGCGATGCAACAACGGGCCTACAGCAACAACGCCGACCGGGTGATGCAGTACCATCGCGGCCGCGACAAGCTCGAGCTGGCGCGCGAACAGGTCAACCGCACCCTCGCCGAATTATTCGGCGCGCAGGTGCCGAAAGTGCTGCTCGACTGGCTCGACGCTGGCTGGCGTGAGTTGCTGGTACACGAACTGCTGCGCCACGGCGAGCACGGCAGTGAATGGCGGGATGATTTGGCCGTCATTGGCCAACTCAATACCTGGCTGCAAGCTGAAGTTGACGGCGAAACCAATCATGTCGAGCGTGATTATGAAGTCGAGCATCTACTCGACTTGCTGCGTAAACGCACCGAAAGCCTGCTGCCCGGGCAATACCGACACACCCCCATATTGAAGCAATTGCTGCAGCAGCTACGCGGTGAGCAAGCCGTCGAAATGCTTGCCCTCACGCCACTCCCAGCCCCAGTGAGCAGCTTGACACTCGACCCCACCCAACAGCGTTGGCGCGAACGGGTACAGCAACTGGTTACCGGCGACTGGCTGATGACTGACACCGGACAGCACCTGCAATTAATCTGGGCCAACCCGGTCACTGAGCACTATGTTCTGGCCGACCGCCAAGGCCGGGAAGCCGGCACCTTTACCGGCCAAGAGTTGATGCAACACCTGGCCACCGGCTGGATTGGCGCACCCGCGCCCGATGCCCACGGGGTCATCCAGAACCATTTGGAAGGCATAGTCGGCAAGCTCTACCGCGACATTGCTCACGTGCGCAGCCATGACGAGCTCACCGGGCTCTTCAACCGGCGCAGCTTCGAGGCCTGCGTGGCGCAGATTCTGGCCAGCGCCGACAACTATGCGTTTATCTATGCGCATATCGACCAATTCAGCCTGCTCAACTCCAGTTGCGGCCACTTGGCCGGCGATACCTGCCTTAAGCAAGTTGCTGCGCTACTGAGCGCGCAAATGCCCGAAACCGCGGTAGTGGCGCGCATTGGTGGCGCCGATTTTGCCATCGCACTGCCGCAAACCAGTGGCGGTCAGGCCTATGAATTAGCCGATAGGTTACGCGCTGGCATCGAGACCAATGCCTTCGACTGGCAAGGTCAGGCCCACGGCGTCACCATGAGCCTGGGGCTGGTGCTGACCAGCGAGCGCCATGATGTGATTAACGTCTTTTGTGACCTGCAGATGGCCTGCAACGCCGCCAAGGAGGCCGGCCGCAATCGCGTGCACATCTATGAGGAGGAAGTCGACGGTGCCGGCACCGGCCTAATGGCCATCGCGGGACGGGTCGATGGCATAGTCGAACGGGGCGAGCTGAGTTTGCGTCTGCAGCAAATTGCCCCCGCGCAAATTGAGCATCAGCAATTGCCACATTACGAAGTGCTGCTGGTGATGCAGAACGATCTCAACCTGCTGGACTTTATCTCCGCAGCCGAGCGCTACAACCGTATGACCAAGGTCGACCGCTGGGTGCTCAAACGAATTTTCAGCGACTTAGCCCAGCACCCAGGCTTCTGGCAGCATGCCAGCGGCGTATCGATCAACCTGTCTGGCAGCAGCCTGAATGACGACAAGTTGCTCGGCTTTATCGAGGCCCTGTTTGAGCAGTATCCGCTGCCAGCGGAAAAAATCTGCTTTGAGCTGACCGAAACCACCGCAGTGGCGAACTTGACCAAAACCGCTGACTTTGTTCGGCATCTGCAGAAATTCGGCTGCACCTTTTCCATCGACGACTTCGGCACCGGCTTTTCTTCCTACGAGTACCTCAAACGCCTGCCGGTGGATTTCGTCAAGATCGACGGCGGTTTCGTCAAAGAAATCGAGCGTTCTCCCAGTGACCTGGCGATGGTCAAATCGATCAACGAAATCGCCCATGTACTGGGCCGAAAAACCATTGCCGAGTACGTTGAAACCGTCAGCATCCGCCAGCGGCTGACCGAGATGGGCGTCGATTATGTGCAAGGCTATGGCGTCGAGCGGCCCCGGCCGTTAAGCGAACTGCTGGTGCTTTGTTAAAGGTTTTGGGCACGCCATGAACAGTTTTGCCGCTCGGGCTATACCGAGCGCCGTTAACCCCAAGCTACGGCCGTTACAAGCCCATCTGCTTGCTGATGATCTCGTTCATGATCTCCCGCGAACCGCCGCCGATCGACAGAATCCGGTTGTCGCGATACAGCCGCTCCACCAGGCTTTCGCGCATAAAACCCATGCCGCCGAGGATTTGCGTGGCGTCATAGGTGATGCGGTCGGACACGTCAGTGGCAAAGTTCTTCGCCATGGAAATTTCCTTGATCACGCTCTTGCCGGCGGCCATCTTCGCCGCTTGCCGGTAGGTGAACTCCCGGGAGACTTCCAGCTGGGTGGCCATCTCGGCCAGCCGATGCTTGAGCACCTGGAACTTGCCGATTGGCTTGCCGAAAGCTTCGCGCTCACGGGCCCACTTCAGCGCCTCCTCCAGCGCTAACTGGGAGGTCATGTTGGCCATGATCGCCAGCGACAAACGCTCGCTCTGGAAGTTCGCCATGATCCCGGCAAAACCCATGTTTTCCGCGCCGATCAAGTTGTCGACCGGTACCCGGCAATCATCGAAAAACAGCTCCGCGGTATCCGAGGCCCACCAGCCCATTTTCTTCAGTAAGCGGCCCACGCTGAACCCCGGTGTGCCCTTCTCGATCAGCAGCAAGCTGACGCCGCCGAAACCTTCACCGCCGGTGCGCACTGCCACAGTGTAATAGTCGGCGCGCACGCCGCTGGTGATAAAGGTTTTGCTACCCGTCACGCGGTAAAAATCGCCATCGCGCACCGCGCGGGTTTTGAGACTGGCCACATCCGAACCACCGGACGGTTCGGTCACCGCCAGGGCCATAATCTTCTCGCCACTCAGCACCTGCGGCACGATGCGCTCACGCAGCGCCGGTTTGGCCCACTTGACCACGGGCGGCAAGCCAATATCCAGCGAACCCAAGCCCGCCACCAAGCCACCGGAGCCGCAGCGCATCAGCTCCTCGCTGACCGCCACTTTGGCGAACAGATCGCCCGCATGGCTGCCACCAAATTCTTCCGGATAGCCAATACCGAGTATCCCGGCGGCGCCGGCCTTGGCATACAGCTCACGGGGAAAGCTTTCCGCCTCTTCCCACTCGGCCACAAAGGGCAGAATTTCCCGCTCGACGAAACGCCGTACCGAATCGCGCAGCAACTGATGATCAGAGTTGAAATATTCTTGATAGGCAGACATGGGCAGACTCCAGCCGAGGTGGAGAAACCTTACCAAGCGCTTGCTTGGTATTCAAGGTGCTATTAATGCCATCAAGGCCGCCATTTACGCCGGCTAAAAGCTAACCGCCCTCGCCCACTTGGATCAGCAGCGGCTTATTCACCCATCGGCCGGCGCCCAGCCAGGGCATGGGCCAAGGTGCCGCCGTCGATTAACTCCAACTCGCTGCCCAAAGGCACGCCATGGGCAATCCGTGTGAGTGACAGGCCTTGGCCATTGAGCATCTGGGCGATGTAGTGAGCGGTGGCTTCGCCCTCGACGGTGGGATTGGTGGCCAGAATGATTTCGCTGAAACTGCCGGCCTGAATCCGCGCCAGCAATTCAGGAATACCAATGGCTTCAGGTCCCAAACCGTCCAGCGGTGACAGATGGCCATTGAGAACAAAGTAGCGACCTCGATAACCGGTTTGCTCGACGGCAAACACCTCCAGCGGCCCTTCGACCACACAGAGCAATGCATCATCTCGGCGCGGGTCGGCGCACTGCGGGCACAAGGCATCTTCACACAGGGTCCGGCACCGCTGACAGTGGCCTACGCCCTCCATCGCCGCCATCAGCGCCTGCGCCAGGCGCATACCGCCATGGCGATCACGCTCCAACAGCTGCAGCGCCATACGCTGCGCAGTCTTCTGCCCGACACCGGGGAGAATGCGCAGCGAATCGATCAGTTGGCGAATCAGCGGGCTGAAGCTCATGGAAAACTACCGATAAATAAAGATTACTGTGCTTTTCTAGGCGCAACCGCAACAGGGTCGCTCAGGCACGGAACTGTTTTAACTTACACAGTCGTCGGATGGGCGATCAGACGGTGTGCAGTACAAGGCGCAAGCAGGCGTGGGCACCGGAGTTTACTGCTGTAAATGAGGATGCCCGCGCCTGCTTGCAACGCAGTAATGTGCGCCGACTGGACGCCCAGTTATTAGAAGGGCATTTTGAAGCCGGGGGGGAGTTGCATGCCGGAGGTCACGCCGGACATCTTGTCCTGGCTGTTGGCCTCGATCTTGCGCACCGCATCATTCACCGCGGCGGCAATCAGGTCTTCGAGCACTTCTTTGTCTTCCTGCATCAGGCTGTCATCCAGGCTGATGCGCTTGACGTCGTGCCGACCGGTCATGACCACGCTGACCAAACCGGCGCCGGACTGCCCGGTGACTTCGGCGTTGGCCAACTCTTCCTGCATCTTCTGCATTTTTTCTTGCATCTGCTGGGCCTGTTTCATCAGACCGGCCATGCCACCTTTCATCATGGGATCACCTCAAAAAACCGTTTTAAAATTACTGCGCGACGCATCTGCTGCGTTGCGCGGTGCTCACTTTCTCGCCGTACCGCAGTACTGTCTCGTCGTTGCGCTCCGGGCGCCTTGCATATGCGCCTGCTCGCTACATTTTCAAGACGATTTTCACACAACAGCAGCATCTACCGGTTCAATACTGTCCGCACGCACCACGGCACCAAACTGTTGGAGCATTTGTTGCACCAACGGGTCGGCATGAATGGACGCCACCGCTCGGCTTTGCCGCTCGATACGTTTGCGCGCCGCGGCCTGCGCCGGTGTTTCCTGCTCAGGCTTGCACAGTTGAATATCCAGCGTCAGCGAGCGCCCATAAAACTGGCTAAGGGCATCGTTTACCCGCTGCTGCTGGGTGCTATTAAATAGCGCGCCTTGGGCCGGGTCCAAGTGCAGCGACCAATGATCGCCATCCACCGCCACCAGGCTGCAGTTGCTGGCGATGCTGCCCGTCAAACCACTGAGCCCCAATTGCGGGAACAGCTCCAGCCACTGCGCCGCCAAGCCGGTGGCCGGCATGGCCGCGGGCAAGACCGGCGCGGTCAGCTCAGATGACTCGCTCACATCATCCGGCAGCGCCTCGAGGTAGGCGTAGGCGACATCGGTATCGATGACATCGTCCTCGGCATCCTCATCCTCGGCGTCATCATTATCATCATCGCGAGCTGCCGGCGTTGGCGCTGCAACTGAAACTGCCACCTGGACTGCTGCCGGCGCTTCAGTTGCGGGCGCAGGAGCCTGATAAGCTGCGACGGGGTCAGAGGCGCTAACCGATAAAGCGGTTACCTGTGGCTCATTCCACGGCAGATCAATTTTGGCCACTGCTGCAGGCTCGACCGGCAAAGGCGCCGCCACAGCCACAGACTCAACTGGCAGCGGCGCGACTGGTTGAACCTCGGCAACCACCACGGGCGCAGGCGCTGATAACACTGGCGCAACTGCGACTACAGGGACTGGCTGCGGTGCTGCGGGCAGAACGGCGGCGGCCACTGAGTGGGGTTGCGGATCAGCACTGGCCGGGCTGATCCCCAAGGGCTTTAGCGCAACCTGGGGCGGTGGACCGCTGCCTGCCGGGCGAAACGCCAACATGCGCAGTAACACCATCTCAAAACCGCTGCGCGGCTCTGGCGCCAAGGGTAGGTCGCGCCGGCCAATCAGGCCCATCTGGTAATAAAACTGCACGTCTTCGGCCGGCAAGGCCTGGGCCAGTGCCAGCACCCGATCACGGTCGCCCTGACCGTTATCCACCGCCTCCGGCAAGGCCTGAGCGATCGCCACCCGGTGCAACACATTGAGAATTTCGGCCAGCACGCCAGCCCAGTCCGGGCCCTGCTCGGCTAAATGACGCACGGCTTCGATCAGCCCGCGTGCATCGCCTTCCAGCAGCGCCTGCAACACGCCATAGACCTGGCCATGGTCGAGAGTACCGAGCATCGCCCGCACATCGGCGGCCAACACCTTACCCTCACCAAAGGCTATTGCCTGATCGGTCAAGCTCATGGCGTCGCGCATCGAGCCATCGGCGGCGCGGCCCAGCAGCCACAACGCATCGACCTCGAACGGCACCTGCTCAACGCCCAGCACGTGGGTCAGGTGCTCAACCACCCGCTCCGGCGGCATGTTCTTCAACGAAAACTGCAGGCAGCGCGACAGAATGGTCACCGGCAGCTTTTGCGGATCGGTGGTGGCCAGCAAGAATTTGACGTGGGGCGGCGGCTCTTCAAGGGTTTTCAGCAAGGCATTGAACGAGTGCGACGACAGCATGTGCACTTCGTCGATCAGGTAGACCTTGAAGCGCCCACGGCTCGGCGCGTACTGCACGTTGTCGAGCAGCTCGCGGGTGTCTTCGACCTTGGTGCGGCTGGCGGCATCGACTTCAATCAGGTCGATAAAACGCCCTTCATCGATCTCTTTACAGATCGAACAAACTCCGCACGGCGTCGAGCTAATGCCGGTTTCACAATTCAGACACTTGGCGATGATCCGCGCGATGGTGGTCTTGCCGACCCCCCGCGTACCGGTAAACAGGTAGGCATGGTGCAGCCGCTGACTGTCCAGGGCATTGATCAGGGCCTTGAGCACATGGGTCTGGCCGACCATTTCGCGGAACGAGCGCGGACGCCATTTGCGTGCAAGAACCTGATAACTCATTGAAATCCATCGCGACTGGAGCTGAAGAGGGCTAATCCTAGCGGAGCATGGGGCAAATTGCACCCGTTCTACCCCACCAGTCCGCATTGGCTGGCGCACGAGCACAAACCCATTGCCGTTTAACCAAGTGTTGCTGACGCGTTAGCGCTTACACTGACTCGGCCACCCCGACCAAGGTAACCTTTCGTGCGCCTGACACTGCTAATACTTGCCTGCTTAAACCTGCCCCAGGGACTGGCTGACGAAGCAAAAACACTGCGCATCGGAGTTGCCGACAGCTGGAGCATGCCCTTCTATCAGCAGTTCGAAGGCCAGGATGCGGAAGGCATTGTCG
Organism: Pseudomonadales bacterium RIFCSPLOWO2_12_59_9; assembly: GCA_001830395.1. Classification (GTDB taxonomy): domain Bacteria; phylum Pseudomonadota; class Gammaproteobacteria; order Pseudomonadales; family Pseudomonadaceae; genus Aquipseudomonas. The sequence continues at coordinate 9,777 of MHZN01000227.1, forward strand.
CCGAGCTGGACCTGCAATTGGGCAAACAATTGCAACGGCCGGTCGAGTTGATTTTAACCCCGCGAAATCGCATGCCGATCAGGCTGCTGTCTGGTCAGGTCGATGTCATCTGTTATCAGTCACCGGCCTGGTTCGGTGCCGACGCCGAAAAATTCGCCTGGAGCGTGCCCTTGATTAACCAGCGTGATGTGATTGCCAGCACCGTCCAGCTCAACAGCCAACGGCCAATTCCCCAAGGCACCAGACTCGGCGCAGTACTGGGCTACGCCTACCCGGCACTGACCAGCGCCTTCGCCCAAGGACAATGGATCAGAGACGATGCCCGTCGCCAGGAACTCACCCTGCGCAAATTAATTGTTGGTCGTTATGACTATGCCCTGAGTAACGAGCTGTCACTGGCATGGGTCAATCGGGCACAACCGGCCGGGGAAAAACTGCGCGTAATTGAATACTTACCCGCAGCGCAAGTCGGCTGCATGGTTGACCCCAAAGGTCGCGACAGTCAGCAGATATTAAAGGCGTTAGAAAAGATCAAAAACAGCGGGCGTATTGACGAAATACTCTCCCACTATCGTTGAGACAAGGGAGTGAACTACAGACGGGAGATTCAACGGGGATTTGAACTGGAGGCGACCCCACCAGCCACACCCCGGCACACGATGTTCCCGCTGTGGCTGCTTCCTTCCGGATCTGACCAGGTTCACGGGTAATCGTTGCGGGGGGACCGGCAGGGCCACCATAACAACATCCGCCTTGCAGCAGACCGCGCCATTGTACCGCCTTGGCAACAACTTACAACCGCCACGCGAGGTTAAAAGTGCATCTAAGACAAGCACTTGCCATTGTCATAGGTCACGCCCAAGCAACCCCACGCGCAACCACCGAGACGGCCGATAAATAAAAATGCCTCCACGCGGGAGGCATTTTGCCCAGCCGATCAAACCCTAGGGTTTGCTGTCCACCACGCCGGCGGTGTTATCCAGCAGGCTCTTGGTCGCCGTTTGCAAAAAGGCTTCGAGCTTGTTCTTCAGCCCAGGCTCCAGCTCCAGCGCCACCCGTGTGGCCTGTGGATTAGCGCCGAGTTGATAGTCGTACAAGCGGGTTTCAAAACCTTTGGGCTGAATCATGATGCGCTTGGGCGAGACAATCGCCACCGTCTGATCACCGCCCGAAGGTTTGATCACACCAATACCCAGATCGTCCTCAGGCAAGTTGAGCAGGTCACGACCCCAGCATTGATGACGCACCTCCCCACCCAAGCGGCCCATGATGGTGGGCACTATGTCGATCTGAGTGCCTACCACGTCGCTGCTTGCGCCAAACTTCTCCTGGATACCGGGAGCTATCAAGAGCAGCGGCACGTTGAAACGAAACAGGTCCATTTCGGTGAGCTGCTGCTCACTGCCAAAGCCATGGTCACCGACTATGACGAACAGGGTGTCTTTGTAATACGGCTCCTTACGGGCTTTCTCAAAGAACTGTCCCAGCGCCCAGTCGGAATAACGCATGGCGGTTAGGTGCTCATCGTACGAGCCGTGACCTGTCACTGGGGCCACCGGCAAGTCTTTCGGCAGCGCGTAGGGTGTGTGGTTAGACAGGGTTTGCAGCAAGGCATAAAAAGGCTTTTTGCCATAGTTCTGCGCCAGCTCTTGGGCGCCGCGATCGAACATGTCCTGATCGGACACACCCCAGGTCGGGTCCATAAAGACTGGGTTAACAAAATCTTCACGGCCAATGAAATGGGTCATGCCTTGATTGCTGAAGAACCCCGACTGGTTATCCCACTGGAAGTTGCCGTTGTAGACATACAGGTTATCGAACCCGCGCGGGCCGAGCAGTTGCGGCAGGCCGGAAAATTTGTGACCGCCCTCCGGAGTACGCATCAGGTATTCAAAACTGGGCAAGTTCGGGAAGCAGGCCATGGTGGCAAACATGCCCTGGTGGGTATGGGTGCCATTGGAGAAGAAGCGGTTAAACAGCAGCCCCTCTTTGGCCAACCTATCGAAATTGGGGGTGATGTTGTCCGGACTGCCGAGCGCACCAACAAAATGGCCGGCGAAGCTTTCCAGCAAAATCACCACCACATTCTTGATCGGCAGCGTGTGCTTGGCCGGCGGGGTGAAATCGCGGCGAATCGCGGCGCTGTCTGCATCCACCAATTTATCGTTATCAGTCAGCAGCATCTCGCGCACCGCCTTGAGCGCCGCCTCATCCGACATGGTGGCCTTCCAGGCATTGTCGCGGTGAGTACCGAAGGTATTGGCCGCCGCCGAATAGAGGGTCAAGGTGCCATTCAAGCCCAGCTGATTGGCAAACATCGAGTCGGTGGTGTAGGCATCGCCCCAACGCAGCGGCGGACCTTGGCGCAGATGGCCGCGCGCGGCCACCACCGACACCAGCAGGCACAAAAACAGCGCGAGCCAGCGCCAGTGCCAGGCCAGCGACCGTGGTGCCTCGCTCGACAACAGAGCCGTCGACTGCGGACGGCTGAGTAAGTCCAGCCCCTTGAAAAGCTTGGCCAATAGCCAGGTAGCCAGCACCCACGCCAACAGGTAGCGACCTACCGGAAAGCCGTTCCAGAGCATGCTCAGAACCGTTTGCGGATCTTCCTGAAAATACTGAAACACCAGACTATTAAGACGCTGGTGAAACTCACGGTAAAAATCCAACTCGGTGAGCCCCAGAAACAACGTCAGGCTGGCAAAACCGGTTAGCCAGACCCGCAATACCCCGCGCGCGGCCATGGCCCGCAGGCTAAACAGCGCCAACAACAGCGGAATACAGGCATAGACCACCACCCGCAGGTCAAAACGCATGCCGTTGTAGAAGGCTTCGACAAAGCTGCTGGTCGGCGTATCGCCGATCAATTCGTGGTTATAAACCAGCAACGCCACCCGCAACAGGCTGTACAGCAGCAGCAACGCCAAGGCACTGAGCAAGGTAAAGATCAGGTGGCTTTTTAAGCCGGGCTGCGCAAGGCGCGATGGCGCTTGCGGGCGAGACAAGACGTTGGCGTGGGCCATATTGATCAAAATCCGTGAGCTAAGTGTTGGAAGCCAAGACTGAAAAAACGCGGTGCCGATACCCGGTGCAACCTGCCGCAGACTGTACCGCGCGGCAGGTTGTTAGTGTGTGCAGCCAGAGTTGAAAATTCTGTGATGGCGCAGCCCCACGAAAGCCCGGCGCGCCATTGACCAGGACTAATCGTTGCTCGGCTTATTCACAGCCTGCAACACGTATTGCGGTAACGCAAAGGCGCCCAGGTGAATTTCCGGGTTGTAATAACGGGTAACAATACCGCTGCCGGCAAAGCGTTGGCGCAACACGTCCAGCGACTGTTTACGGTAGCTGGCATCGGTGCTGCCCCAGGCAAAGGTCATCGAGCCACCGATATAGGTCGGCACAGCCGCCATATAGAAGTGCCAGTCGGCAAACAGGCCATTCATTCGCCCGGCAGTGGTTTGCACCTCGGCCAGCTGCATAAAAGGTGTGCCATTTTGGGTGACTAAAATACCGCCATCATTCAGGCAACGCCGGCAGGCCTGATAGAAGTTTTCCGAGAACAACACCTCGCCCGGCCCGATCGGGTCGGTGGAATCGGAGATGATCACATCGAACTTTTCAGTGGTATTGGCGACGAAATTCATGCCGTCGTCGATCACCAGATTCAACCGCGAGTCCTCGAACGCGCCGCAGGAGTGCTTGGGCAAATACTCTTTGCACATCTGCACCACGGTGCCGTCGATCTCGACCATGGTGATGTGTTCCACACCCCGATGCTTGCGCACTTCGCGCAGTATGCCGCCGTCGCCGCCGCCGATAATCAGCACCCGCCGGGCCGCACCGTGGGCGAAGATTGGTACATGGGTGAGCATCTCGTGGTAAATAAACTCGTCGGCTTCGGTGGTTTGAATCACGCCGTCCAGAGCCATCACCCGGCCCATGCGCGCATTCTCGAAAATCACCAGATGCTGGTGTTCGGTACGCACTTCGTGGAGCAATTTGTCCATGCTAAAGCGCTGACCATAGCCTTCATACAACGTTTCTTGATAGTCGCTCATGGCTTTAACCTTCTGTAAGTGCGGATGAGATGATGGCCGACACGCCAGACTGTGTGGAAACTACTGCGCTCGATTATGCGGCGTTAAAAACAGGCTCAAAATGCTCATTTACAGCTCGTAAACTGCGCTTTTACACCTGTTTTTGCCTTGCCTAACCTTCGCTCGCTACGTTTTCACACAGTCTGATGCGCAGCCTGTCGAACTAGCCGGCTGCGCGTTAAAAATCGCCCATAACAAAGTAGATAGCCGAGCATTCTACGGGCATCGCCCGCGTGGCTCCAGCCAAGCCTGCGCCGGCGCAGATTGGCGCCGAGCAGTAAGTGCGGCGCGTTAGAACTTGAGATTGCTGCGCGGGCCGGCCACCGCCCAGATAATCAGCCCCAGCACCGGCAACAGCGCAATCAACAACACCCAGAGGATTTTCATCCCAGTATCTAGGCCGCTTTTCAGCACATTGAGAATGGCCCAGATATCCAGAGCCAAAATAATCAAGCCAAACAAACCGCCAAAACTTGAGAACATAGCGTTACTCCTTTGCCCCGCCAGCGCGGCGCCATCCTCTTTGGATAGTCGCAGCACTTGAGGGTTCATCACGACCGCATGGCCATGGGGTTAAAAACCGTGCAGATCAATCACCGCAAAGCTGGCTACCTGCACATGCCCGGGCAACTCGCCGCCCGTGCGCGCCAACCCGCAGGTCTGCATGCCGACTTGTTGGGCGGCGTCGAGTTCCTCGACTATGTCAGAAAGAAACAAGATCTGCTCAGCCGGCAAGTTGATGGCCTGGGCAATCCGTGCATAGGAGGCCGCTTCGCGCTTGGGGCCTGAAGTGGTATCAAAATAGCCGCTGAACAGAGGCGATAAATCACCGGCCTCGGAGCAGCCAAAAATCAACTGCTGCGCCTGAATCGAGCCGGATGAGTAGACATACAGCCGATAACCCTGAGCATGCCAGCGTTGCAAGGCCTCCACCGCATCGGGGTAAACATGCCCGCGCAGCTGACCGTTCTGATAGCCCTCAGCCCAGATCATCCCCTGCAAGGCTTTAAGCGCTGTGGCTTTGCGATCGACAGCAATCCACTCGAGTAAAATCTCGATAAGCCGCGGTACAGCGGCGTCCGGTTCCTGACTGTCCGCCCGCACTGCGTCTAACTGTGCGGCCACGGAAGGTTGCTGCGCATTGGCCAACACGAAAGCCGGTAAATGCCGCACGGCATAGGGAAACAGCACCGCATAGACAAAATCCACCGAACTGGTGGTGCCTTCGATATCGGTAAGAATCGCCTTGATGGTCACGTCCACTCCTCCAGTCGGGAGAACTGCTCGGCGATGGCGTCGCCGCTGTAATGGGCGACCCAACCTTCGGGATTATTGAACAGGCGAATGGCGACAAAATTCGGTTTCTCACCCATATCAAACCAATGCCGCGCGCCGGCGGGCACCGAGATCAAATCGTTCTTCTCGCAGAGCACCTCAAACACCTGCTCGCCCAGGTGCAGGCTAAACAGGCCACGACCAGCGACGAAGAAACGCACCTCGTTTTCGCCATGGGTGTGTTCTTGCAAAAACTTGGCTCGCAGCTCGGCCCGCTGCGGATGCTCAGGCGTCAAGCTGACCACGTCGACCGTGATATAGCCCTCCTCGCGCATCAGCTGCTCGATCTGTGGCCGATAGGCCGCCAGCACTTCATCAACACTGGCGCCGGCCACAATGGCCGCCGAGGCCGGCCAGCGTTCGAAGCGCACGCCCACCTCGGCCAGGGTGGCAGTGATGTCTTCGGCGTGAGTCAGCACCTTGTAAGGCAACTCGGGCGCGGATTGCTGGTAGACGCTCAGGGTACTCATAGGCGTGGACTCATCTCGTTAATTGGTGCGCGCGGATTAACCGCGCTGCAGGGCGCGAACTTTCAGCTCGCACTCAAATAAGAATTCAAAGGCCTCGATCTGGCGCAACGCATCGCTCATCTGCGCGCCCCAGGTATACAGGCCATGGCCACGAATCAGATAACCGACACAATCGGGATGCTGATCGAGCCAGAGCTGCACCTTGGCAGCCAGCCGGGCGATGTCCTGGTCGTTGGCAAAAATCGGCACCAGCACCTGACACTCATGGGTGGTGATGCCGCTGAAGGCTTTTTGCAGCTCGTAGTCGGCAAACAGCAGCGAGTCGCCCAAGGTCAGCCGCGACAATACCGTGGCGTTCACCGAATGGGTGTGCAGCACCGCGCCTATGGCTGGTTGCCAGCGGTATAACTGAGTGTGCAGAAGGGTTTCGGCCGAGGGTTTCTTGCCCACCTCCAGGCTGTTTCCGGCCAGGTCGGTGGCCAGCACATCGTCCAGGCACAACTCACCCTTGTGCTTGCCCGACACCGTCAGCAGCGCCTCGGTCGCCGACAAACGCGCCGAATAATTGCTGCTGGTGGCCGGCGACCAGCCGCGGCCATAGAGAAAGCGCCCAGCATCGACAATTTGCTGGGCCAGTATTTGGCGATTCATTGCCGCTCCTGCTGCTGAGTAGACGGGTTTAATTTAGGCAATTGCAGCGCCATGATAACGGCTGCGGCCAGCGCCGCCAGACTGGCCAAGGCAAATGTCCAGCTCGGCCCCAGGCTGCCCCAGCTGTAGCCGGCATACAGCGCCCCGGCGGCGCCACCGACGCCCGCCAAGGCGGCATACAGGGCCTGCCCCTGCCCTTGCTGCTCGGCGCCGAAACTGCGCTGCACAAACAAAATCGCCGCCGCATGAAAACTGCCAAAAGTGGCGGCGTGCAGCAGTTGCGCCAGCAGCAGTACGCTCGGCTGGTCGGCCAGAAAACCCAGCAATAACCAGCGCACAGCCGCCAACAGAAAACTGGCGACCAACACCTGGCCCAGGCTGACCCACTGCAGCAGTCGCGGGATATAGATAAACAGCACAATCTCAGCCAACACCCCCAGCGCCCAGAGCCAGCCAATCACCCCGCGCGAATAGCCGAGGTGCTCCAGGTGAATGGTGATAAAGGTGTAATAAGGCCCGTGGGACAACTGCATCAAGCCCACGCAGAGGTAAAAGACCAACACCCCGGGCTGACACAGCTGGGCCAGAAAACCCGCCGCCGTGGTCTCCAGCGCCGAGGTTTGCGGCCGGGCATCGGGCACCCAGCAACTGCTCAGGGCAATGCTGGCAATGATCGCCCACAACAGCCAGGGATAGAGCTCCAGGCTGAAGCGCTCAAACAGCGCGCCCAAGCCGACCACAGTCAAAATAAAACCTATCGAACCCCAGAGACGGATCTGTGTGTAGCGCGCCGCTTGTTCGCGCAAATGCGCCAGGGTGATGACTTCAAGCTGCGGTAACACCGCATGCCAAAAGAACGCATGCAAGGCCATCACCAATGCCAACCATGCATAGCTTTTACTGATAAAAATCAGGCTTAAACTGGCCAGGGTGCAAAAGGCGCCGATGCGTACTATCAGCAGACGCTTGCCACTGCGATCGCCCAACCAGCCCCACAGATTGGGCGCCACACAGCGCATCAGCATGGGGATGGCGACTAGCTCACCGATGCGTGCCGGCGAGAACCCCAGGTACTCGAAGTACAGGCCGAGAAACGGTGCCGTGGCGCCGAGCAAGGCGAAGTAACACAGGTAAAACCCCGACAGCCGCCAGTAAGGCAGTGCCTGCTCGGTCACAATTGGCCGAGCACCGGAGTCTGCACCTGCACATCGGCATTTTGCCCGCGATGACGCAGCAGATGATCCAGCAACACCATGGCCATCATCGCCTCGGCAATCGGCGTGGCGCGAATGCCGACGCATGGGTCATGACGGCCCTTGGTGACCACGTCCACCGCATTGCCATCGACATCAATAGAGTGGCCGGGAGTGGTGATGCTCGAAGTCGGCTTGAGCGCCAGATGGGCCACTATCGGCTGACCCGACGAGATACCGCCGAGGATGCCGCCGGAGTGATTGCTCAAAAAGCCCGCCGGAGTCAGCTCATCGCGGTGTTCGGTGCCGCGCTGGGCGATGCAGGCAAAACCGTCGCCAATTTCCACACCCTTGACCGCATTGATGCTCATCAGCGCATGGGCCAACTCGGCGTCGAGGCGGTCGAAAATCGGCTCGCCCAGCCCCGGCATCACCCCTTCGGCGACCACGGTAATCTTCGCGCCGACCGAATCCTGGTCACGCCGCAGCTGATCCATATAGGCCTCAAGCTCGGCAACTTTGTCCGGGTCTGGGCTAAAGAAGGCGTTCTGCTCGACCGCCTCCCAGCTTTTAAACTCGATGGCAATCGGCCCCAGCTGGCTCATATAGCCGCGCACCATGATGCCCTGAGTGGCCAGGTATTTCTTGGCGATGGCGCCAGCAGCGACGCGCATGGCGGTTTCGCGCGCCGAGCTGCGGCCACCGCCGCGGTAGTCGCGGATGCCGTACTTATGCTGATAGGTGTAATCGGCATGGGCCGGGCGGAACAGGTCTTTGATCGCCGAGTAGTCTTTGGATTTTTGATCGGTATTGCGGATCAGCAAACCAATCGGGCAGCCGGTGGTTTTGCCCTCAAACACGCCGCTGAGGATTTCCACCTCGTCGTCTTCCTGGCGCTGGGTGGTATGCCGACTGGTGCCGGGTTTGCGTCGATCCAGGTCGAGCTGCAAATCGGCCAGCGACAACTCAAGCCCCGGCGGACAGCCGTCGACAATCGCCACCAAGGCCGGGCCATGGCTTTCGCCAGCAGTAGTAACAGTGAACAGCTTGCCGTAAGTATTGCCGGACATGCAGAGAGCTCCGCGGGGCTAAAACGAAAGGCGCAAAGTATACCCGCGCCAGCCGCCCAGGGCACGCCTGGCCGTGACCTCAGGGCAATATGACGCTATAACCTGCTAATCAAGAACGCCATTAACAAAGTGCCAATGCAGACCCGCCACGGAGTCGCCATGTCTGAAACCGCCGAACCACCCAGCCACGCCGAGCAAATACTTGAGCTCAAGCGGCAATGGGCCGAACTGCCGGCCAGGCATTGGCAGTTGCTGCGTTTGGCGCCATTGGCCACCGAGCGCGGCACAGGCGCGCGGCCGCTGCGCTTTGCCGAACTGACCCGCTACGAACGTCATAGTCCAACGTTGAGTGTGCTGCGTTTGAGCGTGCAATTGCCGGCGCAGCTGCTGCACCGCGAGCAAAACGTGCTGGAAGTCTGGCTCGACCATGGCCTGCGCACCCTGGAATTCGGCCCGGCCAGCGGGCTGCAAGTGGAGCCGAGCAATCGCGGGCTGGGCCGCTTCCTGGCCGCCCAAGGAATTCTCTGGGCGCAGCAACGTTGCGGCCATTACCAGGTGTTGGGTGGCGATTTTGCCGCCAAAGACAGCTTCGATGAAAACCTGCGCAAGCACCGTGACCACCTGCTGGAAGCGCTCGGCTTTACGGTCACCCACGATGACCTGACGCCGGTGAAAGGCAGCTACAGCGCCGCTTTAGTCAGTACCTTGCAGGGCGAATGGAATCGCGAAAAAGTTCAGCAAGTGAGTCTGCTGGACGCCGGCAAGATGCTTCAGCAAGCCGACCAAAGCCTGGCCGAGCAAAGCATCAAGCTGCGCCAAAAAGATCAGCAACTGGCCAGCAATCTGCGCGACGAGGGCGCCTTGCGCTTCACCATCAGCAGCCTGGTGGTGTTTTGCCTGTTTCAGGCCGCCCTGCTGCTGTGGATGATCGTGAGCTAAGCGCGCTTAAAGTTGGCGCGATGCAAACAGTGCCTGATGCTCGCGGCATTGCGCGGCAGCCAGCAAGAACACGCCATGCCCGCCCTGCTCAAACTCCAGCCAGGTGAAATCCACCTCGGGATAGAGTTCGCGCACATGCACCTGGCTATTGCCCACCTCGACGATCAAGGTGCCGCGCTCGGTCAGGTGGTCGGCCGCCTGGGCCAGAATCCGCCGCACCAGGTCCAGGCCATCCTCACCGCAGGCCAGGCCCAGCGCCGGTTCGTGCCCGTATTCGGCGGGCATGTCGTCAACGTCTTCGGCGTCCACGTAGGGCGGGTTCGACACGATCAAATCAAAACGCTGCTTGGGCATGCTATTGAACCCGTCGCTTTGCACCGAATAAACGCGCTCTTCCAGGCCGTGCTGGAGGATATTTTCATTGGCCACATCCAGCGCTTCAAAGGACAAATCGGCCAACACCACTTCCGCCTCCGGGAAGCTAAAGGCGCAGGCGATGCCGATACAGCCGGAGCCGGTGCACAGGTCGAGAATCCGCTGCGGGCTATGGGCCAGCCAAGGTTCAAATTGCTGACCGATCAACTCGCCAATCGGTGAGCGGGGAATCAACACCCGCTCATCGACCACAAAGGGCATGCCGCAGAACCATGCTTCACCCAGCAGGTAAGCGGTCGGCACCCGGTCTTCGATACGGCGGCGCAGCAACTCTTGCAGATGCGCCTGCTCATCGGCCTCCAAGCGGCAATCCAGGTAGCTGTCGGCAATCTCCCACGGCAGGTGCAAGGCGCCCAGCACCAGTTGCCGCGCCTCGTCCCAGGCATTGTCGGTGCCATGCCCGAAAAACAAATCGGCATCATGAAAACGGCTGACGGCCCAACGAATATGGTCACGCAGGGTACGCAGGCGAGAGTCGGTCACGGCAAAGTCCTCCAAAACGGGAGGCAATTTTAGGCG
>MHZN01000227.1:20523-26840 GCA_001830395.1 Pseudomonadales bacterium RIFCSPLOWO2_12_59_9
TGAGCAGCCAGGCAAAACTGTCATGGCAAGCACCGGGCAAGCCGCACGAACAGGTTTAACCGGCGCCAAGACTTGAACCATCCGCGGCTCAGCCACTCACACTCCTAATAAAGTTCAGGAACCGCCCATGAAACGCAACAAAGGTTTTGATCCCCGCCGGCTACGCTCACGCACCCCAGTCCGCTGGCGCTGGCGACTGGCAATAGGGCTGGCCACCAGCCTGTGCGGCATTGCCCTGCTGCTGGCCATGACCGGCATCGCCAGCCTGCTCGGGCAACCCGCCAGCCTGGCGCAACTAAGCCATGGCGCCGCACTCGCCCTGCTAGGCACCGGGGCCAGCTTGTTTTGGCTCGGTATTTGGGCACGCCGCCGTTGCCGCGCCCGCCAGCACCAGCGCGGCCTCAGCATGGCGAGCCACCTGTTTAAAAAATAGCCCTGCGATGCCTGCCTAGACTTTCAGCCATCACACCTGCTGGCGCGCCGAATTTGCTCTGCCTGCTGGTAAACTAGCCGGCCTTGGCGGAGGCCCTATGCAAGACGATGACCTGAACCTATTCAAATCTGCGACCCAGGGCGTTAAGCCGATCAGCCATGATCGCGCCGATATCGGCAAGACCAAAGCCGATCGCCAGCAACTGGCCAAGCGTCGGCAAGCCGCCACGGTGCGGATTGAGAGCATCACCATCGATGGTTTGTCGGACTTATTCGTCATCGACGTGACCGCCGAAGAAGAGCTCTACTGGGCCCGCGACGGCGTGCAAGAAGCGCAGATGCGCAAACTCAAAGCCGGACAAATTGCCTTTGAAGGCAGCCTCGACCTGCACGGCATGAGCGTCGAAAAAGCCCGCGAAACCCTCTGGGCCTTCCTGGCCGAAGCCGCCAAGTTCGAGATTCGTTGCGTGCGTATTACCCATGGCAAGGCCGCGCGCATGGATGGCAAACGCCCACTGATCAAAAGCCACGTCAACACCTGGCTACGCCAGCATGCGCAAGTGCTCGGTTTCACCTCCTGCATCGCCAAGCACGGCGGCAGCGGCGCGCTCTATGTCATGCTCAAACGCACCATGCTGGAGGGCCGCGACGAGTAAAGCGGCCCGCGCCACGGCGCTTCACCCTCACCCACTGGCAGCAACAGGCTACGGGGCCAAGCGTTGCCAGCCACATGCAACATTAATCACTGGCACACTCGTCGGTTAAATCCCACCGCATGGGTTGCCAGCCGCCGCACCGCCGCCTACCCTGCGCGTCTGCACTACCTACTGGAAAGACCATGTCTCTGGAACAAAACTACAGCTCGATTTTGACCCAACTGGGCGAAGACGCCAGCCGCGAAGGCCTGCTCGACACGCCCAAGCGTGCCGCCAAAGCCATGCAGTACCTGTGCCGTGGCTATCAACAAAGCCTCGACGAAATCGTCAATGATGCACTGTTCAGCTCGGACAACAGCGAAATGGTGCTGGTCAAAAATATCGAGCTGTATTCGCTCTGCGAACACCATCTGCTGCCTTTTATCGGCAAGGCGCATGTCGCTTACATCCCCAACGGCAAGGTGTTGGGGCTGTCGAAAGTCGCGCGGATCGTCGACATGTATGCCCGCCGCCTGCAGATCCAGGAAAACCTCAGCCGGCAAATCGCCGAGGCCATCCAGCAGGTTACCGGCGCCCTTGGGGTGGCCGTGGTGATCGAGGCGCAGCACATGTGCATGATGATGCGCGGCGTCGAGAAGCAAAACTCCTCGATGGTCACCTCGGTGATGCTCGGTGAGTTTCGCGACAACGCCGCAACCCGCAGCGAGTTTCTTAGCCTGATCCGCTAAAGCGCCGCGTCGATAAAAAACCGGCTGCAGCCGGTTTTTTATTGTCCGCCGTTTGTCCGCCAGCAGCGCCGGGCAGCCCCAAACGGGCACGCCGGCAAGCCATAGGCGTCAGCTTCAGGTAAGCTGCCGGCCACTTTTTATCCTCCAGGATGCTGCCCGTGCTGCTCAAAGCCCTACGAATTGGTCTCGGCCAACTGATCATTTTTATCGACTTCATCAGCCGTCCACGGCCAATGCAGCGCACCCCAGAGGCCCAGGCACTGGTCGAGCAAGCCACCGCCGGGCTGTCGTTGTATCAGTTTCGCGCCTGCCCGTTTTGCGTGCGCACCCGCCGCACCATTCGTCAGCTGAACCTGCCGATCAAACTGCAGGACGCCATGCACGATCCAGTGGCGCGACAAGCGCTGCAAGACGAGGGCGGCGCGATCAAAGTGCCGTGCCTGCGCATCGACGAAAACGGCCAAAGCAGCTGGCTGTATGACTCCAAAGTCATCATTAAATACCTGCAAGAACGCTTCGTCTAAAACCGCAACGCATTCCAGATGCGCAACAGTGCCAGCACCCGCCTGCCGACTAAGGTCTAAGGGCTGGCAAACAACTCCTGGTTTAAGTTGGCCGCTGTAACGAACCGTTCATACAGCGCCCGTTCAGCCGACTTAATCTGGAGATAACAACAATGAAAGCCTCCCCCCTCGCCCGTGCCATCACCCTTGCCAGTTTGGGTGGTTGCCTGGCCTTGCCCAGCCTTGCGCACGCCGATTTTGTTAAAGACAGTAAAGCCAGCCTTGAGCTGCGCAACTTCTACATGAATCGTGATTACCGCCAAGATTCGCCGCTGCCAAAAGTCACCGGCAAAACCCCGACCGAGTACAAGAGCCACTCCGAGGAATGGGCGCAAGGTTTCCTGCTGCGCGCAGAATCCGGCTACACCGAAGGCACAATCGGAGTTGGCGTCGATGCCCTGGGCTTGGTTGGCGTGCGCCTGGATTCCGGCCGCGGGCAATCGGGCACCGGCTTGCTGCAACTGGACAAAGAAACCGGTGAGGCCCAGTCGAGTTACGGCGCCATCGGCTCTACCGGCAAATTCAAGGTATCCAAAAGCGTGCTGAAAGTGGGCACCCTGCAACCGAAAAACCCGGTACTGCAAGCCAATGACACCCGCCTGCTGCCGCAAACCTTTGAGGGTGGCAGCTTAAACGTGCTCGAGATCGACAAGCTCAGCCTCAACGCCGGCATGTTCGAGCAGGTCAAGCAGCGCGCCTCCAGCGACCGGGAAGACATGACCCTGAATGGCTCCAGCGCTCGCGGCAGCGATAACTTCCAATTTGCCGGCGCGGACTACGCCCTAAGCAAAAACCTCACGGGCAGTTACTACTACGCCCAGCTGGAAAACATCTACCAGCAAAACTTTGCCGGCCTGGTGTATCTGCAGCCGCTCGGCGAGGGCCAAACACTGAAAGCCGACCTGCGTTATTTCGACAGCTCGGACAACGGCAATCAGTACGCCGGCAAGATCGATAACCGCGCGCTCAATGGCATGCTCACCTACGGCGTGGGCGCTCACGCCTTTGGTCTGGGCTATCAGCGCATGAATGGCGACAATGCCTTCCCGTACATCACCGACAGCGACCCGTACCTGGTCAACTATGTACAGATCGGCAACTTCGCCTCCAGCGAAGAACAGTCCTGGCAAGCCCGCTACGACCTCAACTTTGCCAGCTATGGCATCCCCGGTCTGACCTTGATGACCCGCTATGTCACCGGCGACAACATTGATCGCGGTGCCCAGGCCGAGGGCAAAGAGTGGGAGCGTGACACCGACCTCGCCTACGTGCTGCAAGACGGCGCGCTCAAGGGCTTAGGGGTTAAATGGCGCAACGCCACCTACCGCTCCAACCTGGCGAAAACCACCGAAGACCTGGATGAAAACCGCCTGATCCTCAGCTACACAGTGGCGCTCTGGTAACTCGCTGCCAATAAAAAGCCCGCGTTCACATCGTCTGTGAACGCGGGCTTTTTATTGTGGCTAAATCAGTCGTGACTGGTTGCGCCGATCTTATGCACCGACAGGTCGGCACCGTAATACTCTTCTTCCTGGGTCAGGCGAATGCCGATGCTCCACTTGAGCAAGCCATAGACCGCCAGGCCACCCAGCAAGGCTACGCAAACGCCCAGCCCGGTACCGATCAACTGGCTGATCAGGCTAACGCCGCCCAAACCACCCAGCGCCTGCTGACCAAAAATCCCGCAGGCAATTCCGCCCCAGACGCCGCACAAACCATGCAACGGCCACACCCCGAGCACATCGTCGATCTTCCATTTCACCTGGGTTGCGGTAAAGGCAAAGACAAACATGCCACCGGCAATCAGCCCGGTAATCAGGGCGCCCACCGGATGCATCAAATCGGAGCCGGCGCAGATCGCCACCAACCCCGCCAATGGACCGTTATGCAAAAAGCCTGGGTCATTGCGCCCAACAAACAAGGCTGCAACTGTGCCGCCGACCATCGCCATCAATGAGTTGATCGCCACCAAACCACTCACCCCAGCCAAGTTTTGCGCGCTCATGACATTAAAGCCAAACCAGCCAACGATCAGAATCCATGAGCCTAGGGCCAGAAACGGAATATTCGAGGGCGCAAATGCCACCAGTCGACCGTCACGGTAACGGCCATTGCGCTGCCCTAACAGCAACACCGCCGCCAGCGCCAACCAACCACCGACCGCATGCACCACCACTGAGCCGGCAAAATCATGGAAGCTGGCGCCAAACTGCGCCAATAACCAGGCCTGCAGCCCGTAATTACCATTCCAGATCATGCCTTCGAAGAACGGGTAGATGAAGGCCACAATCATCAGAGTGGCGCACAACTGCGGACCAAACTTGGCCCGCTCCGCAATACCGCCGGAAATGATCGCCGGAATTGCCGCCGCAAAGGTCAGCAAGAAGAAGAACTTCACCAGCCCATAGCCGTGATCGACGGTCAGGGTCGCGGCCGGCGCCAAAAAGGTTACGCCGTATGCCACCCAGTAACCGACAAAGAAGTAGGCTAAGGTCGATACAGCGAAGTCGGAGATGATCTTCGACAACGCATTGACCTGGTTTTTTTGCCGTACTGTGCCGACTTCAAGAAACGCAAAACCGGCATGCATGGCCAGCACCATGACCGCGCCGAGCAAAATAAACAGCGTATTGGAGCCATGAACCAAGTTGTCCACAGCACTTTGCAGGTTATCCATGGAAGTAACAGCCCTTGCAGTGAGAGAAAAAGCACCAAATTGGTACAGTCTTTTCATCAGCGCACCACGATGATGCTTGAATGCATCAAGGCAGCGCTTACTAGCCTCAGGTTTTCGCGCAACGACCTGGACTGGAAAGCCCGAAAAAAAGTGCCTTTTCTATAATTATCATGGAGTTAGTATTGATTAAGCAGACCATTTCCATCAGTCGCAACGCCCAAATAAAGAGCGTTATCGCACCCGCGCGCACCACCAGAAAGCAAAACCTGTACCAACCGTTGATAAAAATGCTGCAACACGAGCCATCGACCCGCTAGAAATCATCAAGGGGACAGCAAATGCCACAAACCAGTGCAAAAACCCAACAGACTGAACTGCAGGCAGATTTTCAGGCACTCATCAACGATGCTGAGAAACTCCTGCAGCACGCCGCCAGTCTGGCCGGTGATCACGCCGACGAACTGCGCGAGCAGATCCAACGTAACCTGCAACGCGCCCGCGATACCTTAGGCGCCAGCGAGACGAAAGTACGTGAGCAGGGCAATGCCGCACGCCAAGCCGGCGAAGCCTACGTACAGAGCAACCCCTGGCAAGCCGTGGGGATTGCCGCCGGCGTCGGCTTGTTTCTTGGGTTACTACTGGGACGGCGTTAAATGAGCAGCACCAACCCGGATAATCCGCCGACCACGCCATCGCTCTCGCGCTTTGGCGCCGCAGCGCTCGGACTGCTGCACAACCATGTCGAGCTACTGGGCCTTGAGCTACAAGAGCAAAAAGCCCGCAGCCTGCAGACTTTGGCATTGGCAGCATTTGCGCTGCTGTGCGCCTGGCTGTTGCTGATTGGCTTGTCGGCGCTAGTACTGATCGCCCTCTGGGACGACTATCGACTGCACGGCATTGTCGGCCTGTGCTTGCTCTATGGTCTGTTGCTGCTACTGAGCCTGTGGCAGCTGCGCAAACGCCTAAACAACTCTGCCAACCCTTTCAGCGCCACACTCAGCGAATTGGCGCGCGACCGCGAGCAACTGTTGCCATGAGCCTGCCAGAACTACCCGCCAACGCCTCGCGACTGGAGCTGCGTAAAGCCCTGATTCAGATGCGCCTGGAGCTGCACCGTCAGGAGTTGCGGCATGAAACTTTGCTGGCCCTCAAACCACTGCAAGAAGCCCGCAGCCTGAGCCGACAGTGGCACTCAGCACTCAGCAACCGCAGTGCGTCGATCTGGGGCGCAACAGCGTTAGGACTTGTGGCCTTGGCCGTG